>NZ_JBEOZE010000022.1:0-172162 GCF_040297465.1 Streptomyces sp. NPDC001787 | reverse complement strand
AGCCGGCGGCGCTCGTCGGCCAGTTTGGCGGCGAGGACGGAGACCGTCCAGGTGCGGCGGGCGGCCAGGCGGGAGGCGGCGATACGGATGGCCAGGGGGAGGAAGCCGCACATGGCCACCACATCCAGAGCGGCTTCGCGCTCCGCGCCCACGCGTTCCTCGCCCACGATCCGGGTGAAGAGCTGGAGTGCTTCCTCGGGGGACATCACGTCCAGGTCCAGCAGGCGGGCGCCGGCCAGGTCGACCATGCGGACCCGGCTGGTGACCAGGGCCGCGCAGCCCGCCGTGCCGGGGAGCAGGGGGCGGATCTGGGCCACGTCGCGCGCGTTGTCCAGGAGGACCAGGACACGGCGGCCCTCCAGCGAGGAGCGGTACAGGGCGGCCCGTTCGTCCAGGGTGTCGGGGATACCCGAGTCGGCGGTGCCGAGCGCGCGCAGGAACGAGCCGAGGACCGTTTCCGGCTCCGCCGCCCGGGGACCGGGGCCCTGGAGGTCGACGTAGAGCTGGCCGTCCGGAAAGTGGGCCCGGACGGCGTGGGCGGCCTCGACGGCGAGGGTCGTCTTGCCGATGCCTCCCAGGCCGCCCAGGGACGCGATGGTCACGACCGAACCGTCAGCCCGGCCCAGATGCTCGGTGACCTCCCGCAGATCGTCTTGATGGCCGGTGAAGTCGGTTACCCGTGCGGGGAGTTGCGCAGGAACGGCCGTGGTGTACGGGGGTGCCGGTCCGTCGGCCGGGCGGGCCAGCTCCTCGTCGGCCCGGAGGATGCGCTGCTGGAGCCGGGCCAGCTCCGGGCGCGGGTCGACGCCCAGTTCCTCGGCGAGCAGTCGGCGGGTGTCGGCGTACACCGCGAGGGCCTCGGCCTGGCGTCCGCTGCGGTACAGGGCGACCATCAGCAGTTCGCGCAGCCGCTCGCGCAGCGGGTGCGTGGCGGTGAGCGCGGTCAGTTCGGAGACCGCCTCCGCGTGGAGGCCGGATTCCAGGTCCAGGTCGAGACGGGTCTCGGTGAGCTGGAGGCGCCATTCCTCCAGCCGGGTGCGCTGGATCTCCGCGTACGGGCCCGGTACGGAGGCGAGCGCCTCGCCGTCCCACAGGCCCAGCGCCTTGTTGATCAGGCCGCGGGCCTGAAGGAGATCGCCGTCGCTCCGGGCCCGCTCGGCCTCGGTGGCCAGCTGTTGGGCGAGGTCCAGATCCAGTGAGTCGGCAGGGACCCGGAGGGCGTACTTTCCTCCAGCGGAGACCAGGACATCGGGGCCCAGGGCCTTGTGCAGCCTGGAGGCGTATGCCCGCAGCGCGGCCGGTGCCTGTGGGGGCGGATCGTCGCCCCAGATCGCGTCGATCAGCTCGGCCGCGGTGGCCGTCCGGCCGTCGTGCAGCAGCAGCCCGGCCAGAAGGGCCCGCTGCTGCGGTGAGCCGGAGGGCAGTGGGTCGCGCCCGCGCCGGACGCGTACGGGGCCGAGCACGGTGAAGCTCAGCCCGTCCGCCGGCGGTGGCGTGACCGGTGAAGCCGTGAGGACGGACCTAGCGTGTGGGGTGATGCCCAGCTGACGGGGGTCGGAGCCGTTCAGGATGCGCTGCTGGAGCCTCGTCAGCTCCGGGCCCGGGTCGAGGCCGGCCTCGTCGGCGAGCGTTCTGCGGGTGTCGGCGTACACCGCGAGGGCCTCGGCCCGGCGTCCGCTGCGGTACAGGACGAGCATCAGCTGCGCGCGCAGCCGTTCGTTCATCGGATTCGCCGTGGTCAGGGCGGTGAGTTCGGGAAGGAGCCCGGCATGATCCCCCGCCTCCAGATCGAGCTCGATCCGGAATTCGAGGAGCGCGAGGCGCCATTCCGCGAGGCGGGTGGCCTGTCCCGCGGCGAAGGGGCCGGGGATCCCGTCGAGCGGGGATCCCTCGGTGCGGGCGAGCGCATCGGTCAGCGCACGCCGGGCCTCTGCCAGGTCACCCGCCGCCCGCGCCGTCTTCGCCTGCTCGTACAGCCGCTCGGCGGCCGTCAGATCCAGATCCGGCTCGTCCCTCTCGCCCTGCGCCGACAACCGGTGGCCGTTCGCCGTGTCGTCGATCTCGACTCCGGAGGAGGCCAACGCCCTCCGCAGCCGGGAGACATAGGACCGCACGGTCCGCGTCCTGCCGTCGGGCGCCCGCCCACCCCACACCGATTCCACGAGCGTCGCGTCGTCCACGGCCCGGCCTCCGCGCAGCAGCAGAGCCACCAGTACCGCCTTCTGCCGAGGCGATCCCATCGGGACCGGCTCGGTGCCCCGCCAGGCGAGATGCGGACCGAAGACCGTGAACCGCAGGGGGGCCCGGGGCGCGCCGGGAGCCTCCGCGACCGGTGTGGTCCTGCCGTACAGCCTGTCCAGCACCGGGCTGACCAGTACCGCGAAGGCGGACGCGCCCGCCGGGCGGTGCTCGTTCCCGCCCGGATCGTCGAGCAGCGCGGCGAAGTCGGGCATCCGGCCGAGGTGGGGCTCCAGCGCCTCACCGACCGCCTCCACGACCTCGATGGACTGCTCCACGCTGAGCCCGCTCGCCAGCAGGTCCCGGACGCCGGGTCTGAAGTCGTAGAGAGGATCGGCCGGTCTGCCCCCGGCCGACGTCGGCAGACGGAGGTCTCCCGGCCCGCCGTCCGCCAGTGGCCGCAGCAGGTCACCGAGCAGAACCTCGGCGACCGCCGTCGGTGACGTACCGGGCAGCGAGGCGATCCGTACCAGCTGGATGACCGGCAGGCTGAGCGGCCTGATCGCGGAGAGCCGGACGGCCAGCCGGTAGGCGTCCGGGGAGAAGGAGGCCCGGAAGCGCTCCAGACGCTGCCGCGGAAGCGCCGGAGGGGGAGGACCGGCAGTTCGCGACGTCCCGTCGCCGGTGTCGAACAGGGCGATGTCCACCAGCGTGGGGGTGCCCGGACGGGTGAGCAGCCGGGCCCACGCGGACAGTGAGGACGGTGTGAGCGCGACGACCGGGACGGCGGGCCGGTCCGCCGTCCGCCCGACCGGCAGACCGGCGAGCGGATCGAGGACCCGGAGCTCGCGGACGGGCGCGAAAGGCCGCTCCGCCACGACGGGACGGGGCTGTGCGTCGAACGCGGTGCCACGCCACAGCCGTCGCGGCAGCGGCGGCAGCACGGTCAGCGGGCCACCGCGCCCCCAAGCCTCGATGAACCGGTCCGCCGCGGGGCTCTGCCACGCCTCGTCCACACCGTCCGTCAGCACGAAGGTGACGGGCGACTCCGTCCGCGGAGTCCCGGCGGGGCGGTGACCGTCCCCCAGGGCGAACCGGTGCACCCGTACCGCACGGAAGGCACCGGCTCGCTCCAGGAGACGCTTCACCTCCCGCGCGAGCGGCTGCCAGAGCCGCATGGACGGCGAGTCGTCCACGAGCAGGACAGCCGTGTGCCGCAGCTCCTGCTCCGGCCGGTCCACCACGTCCAGCACACCCGACTCGGCGGTGAGCCTGACCGTGGCCTCGATGTCCGCGACTGTCCGGTACCGGTGGTCGCGGTAGCCGCGCAGCGGGCGCAGCGCACGGGCCAGCGGCTGCGTGCCCGGGAGCGCCCGGGGACCCGGGGCACGAACGGACCGGGCCCGGGTCCCGGTGCCGTCCGGGGCGCCGCCGCCGTCGGAGGCGTACAGGCGGTGCGGTCGCCCGGCCGGCTCCCCGGCGGGCGCCGGCACGCGCGGATCGTGGGCGGCCCGTGACGGCGCGACGGGGGATTCGGGCCCGGCGGCGTCCCCCACCGGCTCCATGAGGGGCGGAGCACCCGGCTGAACCGTCGGGGTGCCGGCCCCGGGTTCGGGCGCCGGTGATTCACGGCCCATCGCCCGCGCGAGC
Source organism: Streptomyces sp. NPDC001787 (assembly GCF_040297465.1). Taxonomy (NCBI): domain Bacteria; kingdom Bacillati; phylum Actinomycetota; class Actinomycetes; order Kitasatosporales; family Streptomycetaceae; genus Streptomyces; species Streptomyces sp. NPDC001787. The sequence continues at coordinate 168,334 of NZ_JBEOZE010000022.1, read as the reverse complement.
CAGAGCACATCGAGAAGTTCGGGCGCCGCCAGGTCGTACCCCAGGGAATCCAGGAGCACCCGCATCCGGTCGATCATGAGGGGAACGCTTCGTCCAACCGGTGCATGACCGCGCCGAGCAGCTCCTCACGCGTGAGATCGGCCCCGGTGACCCGCAGATGGACGGCGGCGAGCAACTGGTCGGTGGCCAGGCTCTGCACGGCCGCCTTCCGGAGGAATTCGGAGATCAGGTCGTCGGCCTCGGCCAGGGCCGCCTCACCGAGGTTCTGCCGGACGATGTCGCGCAGCTTCGCCTCGTCCGGGTCGCGCAGGTCGAGCCGGACACAACGGCGCAGGAAGGCCGGGGGGAAGTCCCGCTCCCCGTTGCTGGTCATGACGACGACGGGGAACTGTTCGCAGGCCACCAGGCCGCGCCGCACCCGGATCCGCTCCCTGCTGCCCGTGACGAGAACATCCGCGGTCTGCTGGTGTTCGGGCAGCCTCGCCAGCTCGGGGATCTCGAACTCGCCCTCCTCCAGCACCACCAGAAGGTCGTTGGGCAGATCCAGATCGGACTTGTCGAGCTCGTCGATGAGCAGCACCCGAGGGCCGCCGGTGGCGGCGAGCGCTGTTCCCAGCGGCCCCAGACGCAGGTAGTTGCCGATGTCCGAGCTCTGCGCGCCGCGCCTCTTGAGCCGCCGTGCCGGACCGCGCGGCGCCTCGCGTTCACGTTGCAGCGACGCCTCGCGCAGCCGGCCGACGGCGTCGTACCGGTAGAGGGCGTCCTGCAGTGTCGACCGGCTGTTCACCGACCAGCGGAGCACCTCGCCCAGTCCCAGGTCCTCGGCGAGGGCGCGGGCCAGCGAACTCTTCCCGGTGCCGGGACGGCCCGTCACCAGCAGGGGGCGCCGCAGATGGAGCGCGGCATTGACCACGGCGATCTCGTCGGCGTTCATGAGATAGCGCTGCGAGCCGGGGCTGCGCCGCGCGGCGGGGAAGCGCCGCCACGGTGGCGGCTCGGGCAGATCGGACGGGCCGCGGAACACCCACCAGGGTTCGGCGGGCGAGCTGCTGTCACCAGGTGCTGTGGCGCGTGGATGCGGCACGACGCGGTCTCCTCGTCGGGACGGGTTCATGGCTGGATGAGGGCCCACGGCGCGGGTGCCAGGGGCGGTGGCCGGTGGTTGGGCCCGTCGTGCAGGAGCGACAGTTCACGCCCGTGGTGGGTCGTGCAGTCCGGGTCGGCCATGGCCTTGGCCCGTTCCAGACGGACCGCTTCGGGGATGCGCGCGTGATCGACACCCTCGACCAGCGCCAGCAGGTCCGCCGCGATCCGCCCGCCGTGTTCCTCGCGGTGCCACAGCACGGTGTGGACCCCGGCCTGGATGCACTGCCGCAGCACCAGCCCCTGGTGCTGCCGGTCGCAGCAGACGACGACGATCCCGGCCTCCGGATTCACTTCGAGCCTGGCCTGGGCCACCGCCGGGTCGCAGGAGCGCTGATCGAGCAGCAGCCGGGGCGAGGACGGCAGCGCGCTGCTGCGACGCTTCCACCCGGCGTGCGTCTCCCGGGTCCGCTCCGAACTCCGCAGCACCACACGGCGGGTGATGCCGGGCCGGAAGCCCCCGTCGTCGGCGCTGCCCGGGAACTCCCAGGCATCCACGTCGAGCCGCAGCCAGGCGGGGGCCACGAAGAACTCGACCAGAGCCGTCTCCGGATGCTCCTCCACCTCGGTACGCAGCACCTGCCGGATGGCCTCCACGACGCGGTGACTGGAGACTTCGGTGTCCTCGGTCAGGACCACCTCGTGCCGCCCGTCACCGCTCCAGACCCAGATCTGGTACGTGAAGAGATGGCCGGTGGACACGGGCAGCAGCTCGACCTGGACCCGGGGCGGGTCGGTGCGCGGCGGTCGCGTTCCACGCGCTCCGGCGTGCGCCGACACATCCGCCCGGAACTGGGCGACGGCCGCCGGCGCCACGCCCAGCCGGGGCGCGGTGCTGCGCACCCACGCGTCCAGATCGTCGGCGAGGTAGGCGCCCGATGCGCGCTCCTGGACGCTGATGTGGATGACCCCCTGCAACAACGGGGGCATGGGCTGGCCGGGTTGGGGGTCGTAACACTCCAGGATGTCCGTCGCGTCCGCGAGATCGCAGGGCCGCGGCACCTCGTCCGCGTAGGGCAGCACGGCGCGGACGAGTGCGTCCGGTTCGGTGGCGCGGCACTCGGCGAGCAGGGCGTTGAGATTGCGGCGCTGCCCGGACGACAGGCGTTCCCTCGGACTGACGATGCGTGCGATCCCGAGCGCCCGTTCCCAGTCGGGGTCGGTCGCGGGGGAGCCGGCCCGCAGTTCGGCGAGCTGTTCGTAGACGATGTTGAGCAGTTCGGGGACGCCCCGGCGTACGCCCATGGCCATGCCGGCCAGTCGCTCGATGTCGGCGGCCGGACCGGAGGACCGTCGTCCGAGCCGCGCGGCGAGCCGCTCCTCGCACGCCATGACCTCCCTGCGGGTCGGCAGCAACTTCTCCAGGGCGCCGAGGAGTTGCTGCCGCCCCCGGCCCGCGGCGGGGACAGCGACAGGCGGAAGGCCGGGGAGCTCGGACTCGATGGAGGACAGCCCGATCGCGTACATCGCGGCGGGTGGGGCGTACCGCGCGGCCGGTGCGGGGCCCTCCTCGCGCGCGCGGCTCTCATGAGCGGCGACGACCAGACCGACGACGGCTTGCCTCGACCGGTCCCACAACGGCCCGCCGCTGAACCCCTCGGCCACCGTTCCGCCCAGCACATCGAGCGCGATCCAGGGATGGGAGGAGACCCGCGGCATCGCCCGGAGGGTGGGCAGGGCGTGACCGCTCGCCCACTGCGCGACGACCTCGTTGCCGTCCCGATGGGTCAGGAAGGGGGCCGGTTCGGCGCCCGGTGGGGCCTCGGTGTCCAGTTCGACGACCGCGAGATCACCGTAGTACGGAAGGGCGCCGGCTCCCGGCGGGCTCGGACGGTCGGCCTCGGGGCGGCTGCGCGGAGGCCGCCAGCAGTGCGGCAACACCCGGCCGATCAGCTCGCGCTCCCGGTCGACATGCGGGAACCTCAGCCCGATCTGCTGCCCCCGCGACGGCACGGGTGCGTCGAAGCGATGCCGGCCGAGCGCGCTGTTGATGACATGCGCGCAGGTCAGGACCAGGGTGGGGGAGAGCAGCACGCCCGCACCGACCGGCTGGTCCCGCCCCAGGACGGACACGAACGCCCGGTGCAGGGGTGCGTCGGCGAGCGAGGGGGTCACATCCAGCCGCATACGGTTCAGGAACCGTCCACCTGGCTCGGCAGCCCTGCGGGCGGGTGCCCCTGCGCGGCTTCCTCCGTGCCGTTCGTGCCGTTGAGATTCCAGGTCGCCGAGACGGTGAAGCTGGCCTCGCCGCTCCCGGAGAAGACGCCGAGACTCAGGTCGCTGCCCAGCGTGACACCGAACTCGACCGTGACCTCGTCGGGCCGTTGGGCGAACCGGCTGACGGAGTCGTGGATGCCGCTCAGCACCCCGCCGAGAGGGCGCAACGCGTCACTGAGCGTCTGACCGCTCCGGGTGAGGGCCCGCGCCGTGCGCCCGTCGGAACTCACCGGCCGCGCCTCGCCGAACCCGGGCGGCAGGTCCAGCTCGCCCGCCGGATCACCCTCCCGCTCCGCGGCGCGTGCGCCGGCACCCGGATCGAGCGCCGGAGCACCGGTCCGCGGCGCGAGGTGCAGGCGTACGACAGAGCCGTCGTCGAAGGTCAGTCTCACATCCTCCATGGTCGAAGTCTCCCACGACGCAGGGGGGTTCGCCGTTCGTTCGCCGTTCCCCGGTCCTGTTCCCGGATCCTGGGGCGTCCGCTCGCCGAGGGGTACGTCAGGGAGACCGGCGCACCCGCCAGGAATCCGCGGCCGGAGACCGACGGCGGGACGCCGTCGATTCCGGCAGCAGACCCGTCATGCCCAGAACTCAGGCGTATGTGTAGAAGGGAGTGTGGTCCAGCATGCTCTGTGGGGTCGTGCCGGTCCAGGGCGGCATGGTCTCGTCGAGATCGATCACGTCGGGAGTTCCCGTGGCGGGGAGGTACTCGGCGCTGGTCGGGTGGAGTGCGTGCCAGTCGGCCCAGAGCTTGTCGACGAAGGCGTGGTGCAGCCAGAACACCGGGTCGTTGGGGGAGACGCTCGTCTCCATCTGACCCCAGACCCAGGTGTGCACCCGGTTGTGCATGCTCATGTAACCCGCCGTTCCTTCCAGCGTGGAACGGAAGCCGGCCGAGCCGTCACGCCAGGGCGCGGAGTCGTACGTGGGAATGGCGAGGGCGGCGTCGACCTCGGCCCGGGTCGGGAGCGTGGGGACGCGGTAGGCGAGATTGCGGGCGAGGAACGGGCGCGTGTCGACCTGGATGGTGATCGGCCACTTGCCGGCGGAGTACGCGAAGGGGCCGTCCATCACCTGGTCGTCCAGGGCTCGTCCGGTGCCGCCGAGGAAGTCCGGCGCCCAGAGCGACGAGCCGACGGTGTTGTCGGCTGTCCAGTCCCAGTAGGGGATCGATACCGAGGCGTCGACCTTCTGGAGTTCGTTCTCGAAGTCGATGAGGAACTTGCGGTGCCAGGGCAGGAACGACGGGCCGAAGTGGCCCACGTATATCCCGGTGTTCATGTCCAGCGCGAACCGGAGACGGTGGGCGGCGACGAACTCGTCGTACACCCCGGTCCGTTTGACTTCCAGTACCGCGTCGACGAATGCCTTCTTCTCGGCACCCGTGAGGTTCGCCTGATTCTTGCGTACGGTCATGGCAGTTGCTCCCGGCTCAGGAAGTGGGGTCGAAGGGCACGACGGAGGCGCCCTTGAGTGAGGTGACCGCGGTGCGAGCGGCGTCGAGCGGGCCGGCGAATCTCTCGTAGTGGTTGATCGGGCTGCTCCAGCCGCTCTTCCCGTGCTGCATCACATGGAGTTCGCGGCCATCGACCAGGACGCGGTAGCCGGTGCTGTGCCCGGCGTGGGCATGAGCCTCGGCGGGCAGACCCTGGATGCGCCGCCCCTGGAAGACCTCGTCGAAGGGCGCGGGCCCTCCGGCACCGCCGGGCGCGCCCGCTGCGCCGTCCGCCCTGTCGGGCGCGGTGTCCGCGGACGCGGTGGCCACACCGACGAGCGCTATGCCCGCGGCGGCGCCGGTGACGGCCCCGAGGGCCTGACGGCGGGTGAGTCTGGACATGGTGAATCCCCCCAGGAACATGAATGAGGCGGCCCCCCAGGTTGTTTGGGGCCGCCGCGACCATGCCTACAGGGGGAGCGGCCGTTCACAGAAGGGGAGAGATTTTGGTTGGCTGCCATATGGACATGTCTTCGCAGGTCATCCAGGTGCCGCCGACGTCGGTCCCACGCCGCGCCGACCCTCCATCGATCACAGAGTGGAGATTCCGCTGTGAATGAGCCCTGTACGTGAAGATCCTTCGGGGTTCGTCCGGCCGCCCGCGTCAGGACCATGATCTGAGCATGGCCTGAAATCCGGGGCGACAGGCGCCGCTCCACATCGTGAAGACGAAGCCATGGGCCCTGGCGGCGGCCGACTCCCCATCCGAGCGATACCAGTGGGTCGGGCGCGGGTTCACCTTCTGTTTCGCTCGGTCCGGTCGGGGACGGACACCGAACGGATGAAGGCGATCGTGCGCGAACGCAGACCTTCGCGGCGCGCCCTGAGGGTTTCATCGAACGAGGGATCGAAATCGTGGCGGATCGGCTTGGTGTGCGTCTTCACCGCACAGTCGAGATCGGTGCACAGGAGAAGGCCGACTGCGTTCAGACGTTCGCGTTTGTCGAGAGAGGGGAGTTGGGCGGTGAACAGTGACACCTCGTTGAACCGGCGGACGGACCGGCACAGATCGCACATCATCGCGCGTGATCCGTGTGCCGCGTCGTTCGGGGCCTGCCGCAGCAGCACTCCCAGCGCCCGGCCGTCAGCCTCGGTGACGAGGTAGGCGCGCTTCGGAGCGCGCAGGTCCCGCCAGCCGAGGTAGTCGATCCGATGCCATGGGGCGTCGTCGAACCAGACCGGTAGCCGGACCTTCTTCTCGGCCGGGTCCAGGTTCACGATCGCGCCGCGCACCTCTTCCCTGGTCATGGGGCGCATGGTTCCTCCTGGTGCGTTGTACGGGTTCCACGTGTGGCGGGACGGGGGCTGGAATGAAGGAATCCTGTGCGTCGGGGCGTCGACACGCTCTTCTCACCACGCTTCGCCGGTGAGAAGGGCTCGCGGAACGCTGCACGGACTGACCACGTTCGTGGCCGGCGCCCTGTGCGACGGCGCCGCGACGGGCGGGTCCGGGTCACCGCGCGAGCCGCGGGCGGTGGGGATGCCGGTGTCCGTCGGCGAATTCCGCGCTGGGCGCACCGGGGCCGGCGCGCTGTCGTCGTCGGCGATCCGGTTGGCGCCGAGCTCACCGGCCCGGCTCCGCCAGGTGCTCCGCGTCCTGTGCCGCGCGGCCACGGGTCCGGGCCGCTCGTGTGCCCCGGAGCAGGGTGGCGATCAGGATCGCTCCGCCGGCTGTCACCGCGAGGGCGGCCACCGCAGCGATCCGCATCTCGTGGCTGAAGGCGTCGAAGGCCACCCTGCGCAGAGCCTCCGCGCTCTGGTGCGGCAGGGCCGCAGCGGCTTCGGCGGCGGCGCCGAGGGTCTCCGCCGCGCCCGCCCGCTGCTCGGGAGTGAGGCCGGCGGGGGCCCGGGACTCCATGTGTGAGCGATAGACGGCTGTGCCGATGCTGCCCAGAACCGCGATACCCAGCGCGCCGCCGAACTCGGCTGAGGTCTCCGCCAGGGCGGAGGCCGCCCCGGCCCGCTCGGGCGGCGCGGCCGACAGGATCACCTCGGTGACCACGGCGGACACGCCACCGATGCCGAGGGAGACCACGGCCAGGGCGCTCACCAGGTGCACGATGCCCGAGTCGGTCTCGACGAGAGCCAGCGCGAGGTAGCCGGCAGCCGCCACCACCAGTCCCGCGGCCATCACATTCGGTTTGCCGACGCGCGGAGCCATCGCGGTGGCCAGGGCGATGCCCACGGGCATCACGAGGAACGTGGGCAGTGACCACAGGGCCGACTCGAACGGACTCATGCCCAGGACGAGCTGCATGAACTGCCAGTTGAACAACGAGAAGCCGACCATCGCGAAGGTCGCCAGGGCGTCGATGAGCAGCGGCACGTTGAACCGGCGGGTGCGGAACAACGCGAGGTCGATCATCGCATGGGCGGCCGTGCGCTGGCGGCGGACGAACAGAACTCCCACGCCGATTCCGGCAGCGACACAGACTGCGCCGAGCCGGGCGAAGCCGTGCTCCGCCGTCGTCTTGATGCCGTAGATCACGGCGAGTACGGCCACCAGGGACAGCAGGGCGCCGAGCAGGTCGAAGCGGCCCGGCTCGGGGTCGCGGTACTCGGGCAGCAGCAGCGGTCCGAGTACCAGCAGCAGGATCATCACGGGCACGTTGATCAGGAAGACCGAGCCCCACCAGAAGTGCTCAAGGAGCAGACCGCCGATGATGGGGCCGACGACGGCGCCGCCGGCGAAACCGGCTGTCCAGACCCCTACGGCGGTGGCCCGTTGGCGTTCGTCGCAGAACATGTTCCGGATCAGGGAGAGAGTGGAGGGGGCCAACGTGGATCCGGCGATGCCCATGAGCGCCCGGGTCGCGATGAGCGTCTCGGGGCCGGTCGAGCAGGCCGCCAGGACCGAGGCGAGGCCGAAGGCCGCAGCGCCGATCAGCAGCACGCGCCGCCGCCCGATCCGGTCACCGAGGGTGCCCATCGTGATCAGTAGGCCTGCCAGCAGGAAGCCGTACGAGTCCATGATCCACAGCAGTTCCGCACTGCTCGGGTGCAGGTCCGCCGTCAGGGACGGGAGCGTGACGAACATGACGGACATGTCCATGGACGCGAGGACGCACGGCAGTACGAGGACGGCGAGCCCGATCCACTGCCGTGCTCCGGCCCGCTTGCTCTCTTCGGTCATGTCCCGCACTCACTCCTGTTTCTCCGATCGGTGGCCGAAGGCCGGCAGCCATGAATTCCGTCACCCTTCGCGTACCAAGTACGCGTCACGATGTGTACAGCATAAGCAGGGCGGCGCCCTTCATCGCAAGAGCTTTATTTACCCGCTGGATTCTCGGTTCGCATGGTTCGATGCGCCGGTGAGCTAGACTTTCGTCACAGCGTCAACTTTGTGACGAAAAGGAGTGTGGTGATGTCGGAGCAGTCCGTGTGCGCGTCCTGCGGAAGAGGTCTGGAACCCGCGGAACGGGGGCGGCCGCGACGGTACTGCTCCCAGGCCTGCCGGGCGCGGGCCTACCGGGCGCGAAGGACTGACACGCCGGCCGGGCCCCCGGAGGGAGGTGTCGCGGGCAGTGGTGTGCCGGAGGACGGCGGCAGCGCGCCCCAGCTGACCGTCGAGCGCATCGTGCGGGCCGGGATCGATGTCGCGGACGCGGAGGGACTCGACGCTCTGTCGATGCGCCGCGTCGCCACGGACCTCGGCGTGAGCACCATGGCCCTGTACAGGTACGTCGCATCCAAGGACGACCTGGTGGCCCTGATGGTGGAGGCCGCGCTGACAGGCGTCCCGCTGCCCGGCACACCGCCGCGGGACTGGCGACACGGCCTTGAGCGGGCCGCCTACCGCGACTGGGACCTGTACCACCGCCATCCGTGGATCCTGTCGAAGGTCCTGGTGACGGCCTGGACGCACTCCAGCCCGGCACTCGCGGCGGACAGTGAGAGCGCCTTCTCCGCATTCGACGGACTCGGGCTCCAACCCGCCGACGCGTTCCGGTACATGTTCATGTTCGCCTCCTACGTACAGGGGGTGGCCCTGACCTACGTCAGCGACGTGGAGGCGGAACGGCAGGCTCGAAGCGCCGGTCGGCGAACGGCCCACGAGCCGGGTGCCGAACACAGCTGGCCCTACGAGCCCGGCGCGTACCCACGGCTCGGCCCCGCCATGCTCGCGGGCGCCAACCCGTGGGATCTCGACGCCCTCTTCGCCGCAGGCCTTGCCGGTGTGCTGGACGGCATCGCCGCCGACATCGCACGCCGTGGCATCGGGGCATGAGTCGTGACGGGCGGCCCGTCACCGGTGTCACCGGCAGCGGGTTCCCGCCGCCCACCCTGACCCTGGCCGACCTCGGCGTGCTGAGCGCGTCCTGCCCTTCCGGGAGTGGGTCCGAGAGCGCGTTTGAGACCTGCCGTACTCCGGTGCGGTAGGGGCCGTTGAGCCTTGCGTGAGTGGCTTGACCACCACCGTGACCCCCGTGCGGGGCCGGACCGTTGTGCCAGGGGTGACAGCCTTCAGTGCTGGATCAGGCCGTCGACCGGGACGGGATCGACGTGACCGGTTGCCGGAAGGGCCCGGGCCAGGGAGAGGCCGATGTCGACCAGCGATGACCGGCGCAGGCCGACGACGTCGGAGATCCCGGTCCAGACCGCCTCGGCGATATCGCCGTTCGGCTCGGGCCGGAGCCGGCCGCCAGTGATACGGACCCGGTAGAAGACGCCGACGTTCTGGTGGTCGACTCCCCCGCGGGCTTCGGCTCCGGGGATCACCCGTGAGTCCACTCCGATCAGGCGATCCACCACCGCCGTGCAGCCTGTCTCCTCGGCGACCTCCCGGATCACCGCATCGAACGGATCTTCGCCGTGCTCGACCCCGCCGCCCGGAAGCGTCCAGTTGCTCTCGCCCGCCGGTGACACCCACCGGGCGAGCAGCACCCGCCCGTCCTCGATGCACACGGCATACGCCGCCAGCCGAAAACTCATCCCCCGCACCTCCCGTCCGGAGCCTATCCGCCCGTCAGGACCCGCGCATCGCTTTGCGAGTGGAGCCGGACAGGCTGCCCGCGTCCGCCGGCACTCCTGTTCCGTGCGGTGGCGCCCGAGGAAGTGCTGACACACCGGCCGGACCTTCGCTGCCCCGGTCGGACGCGGGTCCCGGGGTCTCAAGGGTTCCAGCCCGGGTGCGGGTAACGGCGCCCGGAGGGCGGTGGGTTGACGGCGCGGCGGGTGCGCCGCACGACGCCGGTGCCCGTTACGGCCGGGAGGCGGTGACGGGCACCGGGTCGGCTCACGCGTGTGTCCCGTGCTTGTCGCCGCCCGGTTCGGCCGTGACCTGGAAGGACAGCAACTGCTGGAAAAGTCCCGGCTGTTGGGAGAGCTCCGAGTAGGTGCCCTCCTGGACGATCCGGCCCTCGTCGAGGACGACGATCCGGTCGGCCACGGCGACATTGGTGATGCGGTGGGTGACGAGCAGCACGACCCGGTCCCGGGCCAGGCCCCGTAGCCGCTGGAAGATCCGGAACTCGGCCCGTGGGTCCAGATTCGCGGTCGGCTCGTCGAGGACCAGTAACCCGGCTTCTCGGAAGAACGCCCTCCCCAGAGCGACGCGCTGCCACTGACCGCCGCTCAGCTCCTCCCCGTTGAGCCACTCACGGGCGAGGAGCGTGTCCAGCCCTGAACCGAGTTGATCGACGACTTCGTCCGCCCCGGCTGCCTCGCACGCCTCACGCACCGCCGCGTCGCCGCGGGGGGAGGGCTGCCCGAGGGTGATGTTCTCGCGCACGGTCAGCGGCCAGTGGGCGTAGTCCTGGGGCACCAGCGCCACCCGCTGCCACAGGGCGTCGGGGTCGGCGTCCGCGGTGGGGACGCCGTCCCACAGCACCTGTCCGTCCGTCGGCAGGTACAGGCCGCTCACCAGCTTCGACAGGGTCGACTTCCCCGATCCGTTGAATCCGACCAGGGCGGTGACCTCGCCCCTGCGCAGGGTGAGCGTGACGTCGGTCAGCGCGTTGTGGTCCTTGCCCGCGTAGCGGTGGGTGACCGATCCGACCTCGATCGTCTCCGGTGCCTCGGGCCGGTGCGATCCGCGGCGCATGCGGAAACCGCCCGCCTTGTCGAGGAAGCGGGTCCAGTCGTCCATGTAGAGGCCGGTGCGCATGGCTCGCGCCCCGACGGACACCAGACCGCGGACCGACTGCCCCACCGTCTGGAGTGCGAACACCGCTGTCCCGGCGTGGCCCACGCTGATGCGGCTGTTGGCCAGCAGCCACACGACGGCCGCCCACACCAGAGCCGATCCCAGCCCTCCGCAGAGCGCCCCGACGAGCGACATACGAGCGCCCTTGTCGGCCGCACCACGGTCCTCGCGGTTGATCCGCCCGACCGTCTGCCGGTACCGGCCACCCAGGAACGAGGCCATGGTGCCGGCACGGATCTGGTCGGCCGCCTCCCGGTTGTAGATGTGCCAGCGCAGCACCGACAGCATCCGCTGGTCACCGTTGCTGCGGAGGTTGGCGAGGTAGCGCACCCGGGCGGCACTGACCTGGGCGAGAGCCTGCGGCAGGCTGGCCACCACCAGGAGAGGGAGAAGGATCCAGTGCACTCCGGCCAGTACGATGGCCCCGGCGAGGAACGAAGCCGAGGACGCGATCAGGTTCTGGCCCTCGTCGACCAGGTCCCCGGTGACCTGGGCTCCGCGGTCCGCGGCCTCACGGTCCCGGTTGAAGTCCGGTTCGTCGTAGGCGCACAGCTCCACCTGGGCGCAGCCGGTGAGCAGCATCTGCTCGGCCTCGCGCGACATCAGTGGGCCGAGCCGGGAGGACAGCCAGCTGACGGTGATCCCCAGGAGCGCGCGCACTCCGGCCGCACCGGCGAGCAGGGCGACGGACGGCCATGCCTGCAGAAGGCGCTGGTAGACGTCCCCGCTGCTGAGCAGGGCGGTCAGGGTGCCGCTGATGGCGAGCAGACCGAGGGCCTGCATCACTCCTGCGGCGGCCTGGCAGAGCAGAAGTCCGACGGTCGCGTGCCGGTCGACGCGCCAGGCGAGTTCGAGCGAGCGGCGCACCAGCCGGGGCAGGCGCCTGGCCATGTCACGCAGCCGGATCGACCGGCCGGCCGCCTCACGGCTGCCGGTCAGATCCACGAACTGCATCTGTGTCCCCGGACCGTTCACCGCCCCGGAGGAGAGCGGCTCGGCCTCGGGGAGCGGGTTCCCCGGGTGTCCCGGCCCGGTGGACGTCGGTCCGGCAGGGGGCGGCAGCGGGGTGGCGCGCGGTCCCGGGACGCCGCGGGCCGACTCATCGGCGGGGTTGTTCATGCCGCCCGTCCCGCGTCCGGTCGTGCCCAGCCACGGGCGGGGGCGGAGGCGCGGACAGGTCGCACTCGCGGGGCGTGAAGAGGCCTGACCGGCAGCGATCGTTCGAATCCGAGGGGCCGGAGCGGTGGTGCGGGGAGAGGCGTCATCGTGTCCTCCATCAGGTCATCGAATGGCACGTGTGCTCTAGAACGGGGCTCCCCGGCGCGCCGTAACGGGTGACGGCGGGGGTATTTCCGGGTGTCTGTGCGAATACCGCGGTTCGCGCCGTGTGCGCGGGGGCCGGGCGTTTGAAACGCCCTCGTTCGATGGATCGTCGCCCGTTCGGCCGCTTCCTCCGAGGGTTTCCGGCCAACCTGAAATCCTCTTTGCCCCCTGCGGCGACTGCACGGTGGCGATGGGTTCCGCGCGGCACCCCGGTGGTGGCAATGGCCCGATTCCGTGCGGCCGTGCCCCGGCCGCGGAACCGGCGTGCCAGGCTGCCGACCCCGAGGTGCCCCCGGTGCCCGGAGCCGGTCCGCCGGCCCTGTCGTCGTCGGCGGGCCGACGGCCGCACCGGCCGTGCCGCGACAGTGAGGAAAGCCCATGCCGAACGACCACTCACCCGCACCAGCAGTGTCCACCGGCGGCTGTCTGTGCGGACATATCCGCTTCGAAGCGTTCGGAGAGCCCCACGACCCCCACGTATGCGCCTGCCCCCACTGCTCCCGCCTGTCCGGCGGCCCGATCATGGGCTGGGCCGGCTTCCGCCCGACGGCCTTCACCTGGACCGGACCGGGGACACCCCGCTCGTACCGGTCCTGGCCCACAGTGGAGCGCTGGTTCTGCTCCCGGTGCGGTACGCCGCTCGGGGCGGTGGCCGACGGTGAGGAGTACCTCGGGATCTGTCTCTCGGCCCTGGACAACGGCTCCGGGATCGTCCCGGTCGGTCACAGTTTTCGCCACAACACCCCGGCATGGCTTCCGGCCATCCCCTCCGCCCAGCCGCCGTCCTGAGCCTCCGGGCGGGCCGGCCGGCTGTCCCTGCCGCTCAGCGGATGACCAGCGTCCCCGCGGAGGTGGGGTTCGGCGCGTTGGCGGTGACCGCGGGACTGGGGTGCGCGGTGGGTGCGGTCGTCATGCCGGGTTGTCTGCGGGGGAGTTGCGGGGGTGGAGGAGGACGGGCAGGGCCCGGGGGTTGTTGGAGATGATCGAGCGGGCGGGCTCCAGATGCCGCGGGTCCACGGCCGGCGCGATATCGGGGAAGCGGTCGAAGAGGAGAGTGAGGGCCGTGGTCGCTTCGAGCCGGGCGAGGGGAGCCCCCAGACACAGATGGACTCCGTGGCCGAACGCCAGATGCTCCTTCTCCTGACGGCGGACATCGAAGGCGTCGGCGTCGGGCCCATAGGTTTCGGGATGCCGCCCGGCCGCGCTGTAGGCGGCGAGGATGGCCTCGCCCTTTCTGATCACCGTGCCGTCGGGCAGCGCGAGGTCCTGGACGGCGAAGCGCATGGGCAGGTGGGCGATCGGTGCGTCCCGCCGCAGCGTTTCCTCCACGACATCGCTGAACGCCGCCCTGCCCTCGCGGACCAGTTGGAGCTGTCCGGGGTGGGCGAGCAGATTGCGGACCGCGTTCGTGATCAGAGCGACGGTGGTCTCGAAGCCCGCGGAGATGACGAGAAGCAGTGTGTCGGCCAGTTCGGATTCGCTGAGCGCCCCGTCGTCCTCGCCACGAGCCGCGATGAGAACGCTGATCAGGTCGTCTCCCGGCGTGTCCCGCTTGAGGGCGATCAGGTCGTACAGCAGGGCGTAGAGCGCTTCGGCGCTGGTCTGTTGCTCCTGCTGGGTGAGCGTCGTGTCGAAGACGTTGTCGACGGCCCGGCGCAGGGGCTCCTCATGGGCGCTGCCGACGCCCATGAGCCGGCAGATGGTGAGGATGGGCAGGGGATGGGCGAACGCGGCGCGCAGATCCACGGGCCCGTCCGTCCGGTGGGCGGTCAGGTCGTCCAGGAGCTGCCGGGCGATGCCCTCGACCATGGCGGCCCTGGCCCGGGTCTGCCGGGTCGTGAACGCCCCCTGGATCAGCCTGCGCAGGCGCCGGTGGTCGTCTCCGTAGGCGGTGAACATGTTCTTCACGGCGACCCACGTGGCCAGCGGCCACACCGCCACCTGGCGTTCGAAGTCGGGCCAGTGGGCCGAGGCGTCCTTGGAGACCCGCGGGTCCGTGAGGAGTTGCCTGAGCAGGTCGGGGTGGGTGATCGCCCAGGCCTGGACTCCGAGGATGTCGACACGGGTGGCGGCGCCGCGGCGGCGGAGTTCGGCGTCCTCGCCGACACGGTCGGGGGCTTCGGGATCGAGAACGAGGGGTTCCACGGTGGTCCTCCGGGGTACGCGGGCAGCGGCGTGAAGCGGACAGGCAGGCGTTGTCGTACGTGGTGGAAGGGGACCCGGCCACCGGCCGGTCTCGACGGCGATGTCTCGTCTGCTTCATCCTCTCGCCGGAGTGCCGGAGGACGGGCCGGGCTCCGGCCTCGACCGGCCTCTGACGATCGGGCATCGGGCCCGACAGGTCCTGGTCACCTGTGTTGTCGCCGCCGGTCCTGCGGATGTGCTGGAACCCGCGCAGAGTATCCGGACGAGTGAGGTGGCCGGGCCGTGTTCCCGCGGGTTCGTGTGCGGCGGTCACCCGGAACGGTGGGCCGCTCACCGATCGGTGGGAACCGCCTCGTACCTCCCAGGGCGGCCGGACAGCCCGATGAGCGTTGCGGAACGCGGCGACTGCGCACCTACTACAGCGACTGCACGAAGAAGGGATACTCCCGGGAGCCGATCCCGCCCGGTTCCGTGGAACTCCCTGTCGATGAAGTGCTGCCACCGGATCTCTCCGGTCGGCCCGTGCTCCCGCACCGCTAACTCACCGACGCCTTCGTCGCAGCCGCTCCGCCCCCCCCCGACGGCGGCACACTTGAGGACGCGATCCGGGAGTTCAGGGCCTCTCCGGGCCCGCCGAGTCGGCCCGTGCCCGTTCAGGGCCACCCCACCCGGGCCCGTGCGGTACCGACCAGAGCGCAGGCCGTGGTCCGGTTGCTGGCGCACCACCGGACGATCCGGCCTTCACCGGAACCGTCCACCGGCTGGTCGGTCACCGGGGCCGGCGTCCACCTCCATCCCACTCCGTCGGGGCGGCCGTTGAGCAGGGCCGACGCCGCCGAACTGCGTGACGCTCCGACCGCCCGGCTCCACTTCAGCGACCACTCCCGGCCCTACGGCTGATGCCGCCACCGGCTGCCGGGACGCACTGTCGAGGGGGCGTCGAGGAGCAGGCGAGCACTGTCTTGGCGATCGTGGTGCGAGCTTCGAGAGCCGCATGGGCGTCCGACGCGGCGGACAGGGCGAACCGCTGTCCGATCCGGACCCGCAGACGTCCGTCGCGTACCAGTTGGAGCACGGCCGCTCCCCGGCGGAGCAGCTCCGGCCGGTCCTGGATGTGGTGGGTCAGGTTCGGCCGGGTGACGTACACGGACCCGGCGGCGTTGAGGCGCTGGAGGTCGAACGGCGGCACCGCGCCGCCGGACTGCCCGTAGACCGCCAGGACTCCGCGCGGGCGCAGCGCGGCGAGGCTCTCGTCGAACGTCGGCCCGCCGATGCCGTCGAACACCGCGGCGGCGCCGAGGCCGCCGGTGTGTCGGCGCACCGCCTCCAGCAGCGCGCCCGGTCGGTAGTCGACGACCTCGGCGGCACCGGCGGCGCGCGCGGCCTCCGCCTTGGCCCCGGTCGACGCCGTGCCGATCACGGTGCCGCCGCGCAGCCGCACGAGCTGAGTGAGCAGCATGCCGACGCCGCCCGCGGCGGCGTGCACGACGACGGTGTCGCCGGCCCGGACCGGACAGGTGTCGTGGCACAGGTAGTGGGCGGTCATGCCTTGCAGCAGGGTGGCGGCGGCCAGCTCGGGGGCCAGTCCGTCCGGTACCGGCACCAGCCGGTCGGCGCTCAGCAGCGCGTATTCCGCATAGGATCCCGGCAGGTTCGCCCAGGCGACCACGTCACCGACGGCCACCTCACGCACCCCGGGCCCGACCTCGACGACGGTACCGGCGCCCTCCTGCCCGGGTACGAACGGCAGTTCCTTCGGGTAGAGGCCGGATCGGAAGTAGACATCGACGTAGTTGACCCCGGCGGCGGCGAGCCGCACCAGCGCCTCGCCCGCTCGCGGTGAGGGGCGTGGCAGGTCGACGAGTTCGAGCACCTCGGGCCCGCCGGCCCGGCTGACCTGAATGGCTTTCATGGCCGGGACCGGATGACGGCTGTCCACCTCCGGCCGAGCGCCGGACGGTTCAGCTGCCGTCATAGCCGGCCCTCTCGGCGAGGTCGCGGACGATCGGCAGGACCTGACGGATCTCGGACTCATGACGGCGCCACTTGTCCGGGTCGGGAACCGTCTGGGTCATCACGACAGGGAGGTCGTTTCGGCCCCAGGCGTCGGCGAAGGGCAGGTTCACCGCCTCGGCCACGGCCTCCATCGTGGCTACCGGGTCGGCCTGGACGTCCTCGTAGCGGACGAGTACGGAGTTGCCGGTGGGAGCCATGCTCCGGGCGGCGTCCAGGACGGCCTGGTTGTGGGTCAGCCAGTTGCGTGCGCAGACCTCGGCCAGGGGCAGGTCCACCCAGTCCTGCCAACCGGGCGGCAGGCTCAGGTTCCACCACTGCTTGCCCCACGGGAACACGTCCGAGTAGCCCTTGATGCGCAGCGGCACCGGCACCGGGTAGGAGAAGAACATCCGCGGGTTGAGCCAGGCGTCCATCAGGGAGCCGATGCTGGTACGCGGATCACGGATGACGAACACATACGTGGCGTCCGGGTAGAGGGCCTGCAGGAACGGGATCCGGAAGCAGGACTGGATGCTCTTCTCCACCAGCCGGATCCCGTCGGCGAGTTCGGCCTCCGTGGGGCGCGGGCCGCGCGGTGGGAAGCAGAACGGTGTGATCTCGTCGAGCTCACCGCCGTCGCGCGTGGTGGGCGGGCCTTCCGGCAGGTCGCCCGGGAAGCGCTCCTGGAGGGCCTTGAGCGGCACGTCGTAGTAGTACGGCTGGGGGCCCTGGGCGCTGAGGAAGTCCAGGAAGTCGAGCTTGTCGCCGACGGACCACTCCGCGCCGGGCCTGCGCGCGGCGGCGAGCAGGTCCGCGTTCAGCCGCGCCGCCACCTCGGGGGTCGCGTCGGAGGCGTCCAGGGCGTTGGAGTGCCAGCCGCGCCGGCTGGGGTGCAGGCCGTCGCGTTCCCATATCGGCTTGCCTTCGCGGCCGATGCTCCAGACGTGCTCGCTGCGTTCGATCAGGCTGCGTACCAGGCTGGTGCCGGAACGGGGATGGCCGACGATGAAGATGGGCTGCTTGAGCATGGCTCAGTTCGCTTTCGTGAGGAGAAGGGTTCTCATGCGGGCCAGCGAGCGGACCTGACGTGGCGGCTCGCGAGCCCGGCCGCGGTGATCACGGCCTGGACGCCCGCGATCAGCGCGATGGCGCCGGTGACGCCGAGGAACTGCAGGGCCAGACCGCCGACCAGGGAACCGAGCGGGGATCCGGCGCCGATGAGCGTGATGGTCGCGGCGATGGCACGGCCGCGTCGGTGGTCCGGGGTCTGCCGAAAGATCATGATGTCGACGAGGATCTTCAGCGCCGGCAGTCCGAGTGCCGCCAGGGTGAGCATGGCGAAGACCCAGACCGGCCCGAGGGGGAGCGCCAGCAGCGCCACCGCGACCGTGGTCAGCGTGGACGCGGTGAGCAGCAGCGCGCCGGGGCTGAGCAGCCGGTTGAGCCGCGTCACCAGCGCCGAGCCGACGAGCATGCCGACGGCGGTACCGGACAGGGCCAGACCGATCGTGCCCGGCGAGTGGTGCTGGTCCCGCAGGGTCACCATCACCATCAGGATCGCGGCGGTGATGCTGAAGTAGAAGATGCTGATCAGGAGCAGCGCGGACCGTAGCAGCCGGTCGCTGATCAGTTCGAGCAGTCCGGAGAAGGCGGTGGTCAGCGGTGCGAGGGCGCTCTTCGGCTCGGCGCTCACCGGCTCGTTGCTCACCGGCTCGGTGGGCTTCTCCGCCGCGGGCAGGCGTATCACCAGGGCGCAGGCGAACGAGATCACGAAGCCGGTGATCGCCGCGACGAAGGGGAACGTGCGGGAGACCAGGTAGAGCGCGCCGCCGAGGGGCGGTCCGGCCAGGGCGGCGGCTCCGCTGCGGGCCTCGTCCTGACTGAGCGCCGCAGTCAGCTGATGGTCCGGCACGACAGCGCGGATCAGCAGCATCCTGGCCGGTGCGCCGAAGGCCGTACCGGCGCCCAGGACGATCGCGGCCAGGATCAGAAGGCCGAAGTTCGCCCAGCCGGCCGTCAGGCCGAGGACGATGAACGCGAGAGTGAGGGCGCGGACCGCCTCGGAGATCAACAGGATGCGCCGCCGGTCCCACCGGTCGACGACCGCACCGGCCGGCAGTCCGACCAGCAGGGCGGTGCCGATCTGGGCGAAGCCGAAGAGGCCCGCCAGCGCCGGTGATCCGGTCAGAGACATGATCAGCAGGGGATAGGCGACCTCCACGGCTTCGAGGCCGAGGTTGGCCGCCGCCGCCCCGATCCACAGCGTCTGAAAACGCCGGTTGCGGCGCAGGGGTACGGGAGTGGCGGGGACCTTACTATCACCCTGATGTAAGCATTCACTCATGCGTGAACGATAGCGTGTGGGTGAATGGTTCGCTACGAGGAAACGGAGATGGGTCTATGGCTGAGGATGCCGACACGGTCGCGGTCGTCCGGGAGGTGGACGACGTGGAGACGCTGAAGGCCCTGTCCGACCCGCTGAGGCTGGCGATCCTTCGCACGATGATGAGCGATGTGCGCGCGTCGCACCGGGTGAAGGACATCGCCCGGCTCCTGGACCGGCCCACCACCCGGCTCTACCGGCACATCAAGGTGCTTGAGGCGGCGGGCCTGATCAAGGTGGCGCAGACCCGGATGGTCTCCGGGATTCAGGAAAGCCAGTACCGGGTGGCGCAGTTCGCCCTGCGGCTGAGTCGCGATCTGCTGGCCGCGCCGGGCAACGCGGGCGAACTGGCCGACGCGTTCGCCGCGACACTGAACGACTTCCGCGACCGGCTCGTACAGGACATCATCAGCGGTCGCTTCCAACCGGAGCCCGAGGCCGCGGAGCAGCCGGATCCGCTCGGCCCCATGGTCGTGGCGCTGGACCGCCGGCTGACGCCGGAGCGGGCCACCGAGTTCCGGTCCCGTCTGTCCGCGCTGATGGAGGAGTTCAACCGACCCGACGACGAGGAGAACGCCGTCGTGCCGGTCGAGTTCCTGCTGCTCTTCTGGGCGCCCAAGGAGCCCACCGAGGAGTCGCCCGCATAGCCGGACCCGCACGGCCGGCGGGCGGCTCCTCACCCCTCCGGGCACAGCAGCCCCGTACCGGTCGCCGGGACCCGCGCTCACGCCGTCGCCGGTCTGCCGGGTCCGCTCGCCGATCCGCAGCCGGCGCCCCGGACCCGGCGCGCCGGCCGCACTCCCGCACAGGCACCAGCGGCTCGGACGCTGCCGGTTCCTCACGGACTCGGGCAAGCGCCCTCGGGTCCGAGAGGTCCGAGAGGTCCGGGAGGCCCGGCTGCCGGGCCGCCGCGCCTCACCGCCGGCTGTCCAGCACGGCTCACCTGGCCGCGATGAAGAGCCGGCCGGCGGGGAACCGGTGCGGCACGCACCGGGCCTGGTCGAAACCGGCCTGCCGGAAGCGGGCCAGCCAGTCCTCCTCCGGAGGCAGCGTCACGTTCATGAAACCGGCGTGCAGGTAGGTGAACAGCGCGCTGAACCTGCGCTCGCGTTCGGCCGACGCGTACGGCACCGCGTCGGTGATCGCCATGATGCCGCCCGGACGCAGCGCCTCCCGGCACCTGCGCAGCACCCGGTCGAAGACGTCGCCCTCCTGCACGATGTCATGGAAGACGAACCCGGCGTGGATGACGTCCGCACCGGCCACCGGTGCGGGGTCGTCGGCGATGGACTGGATCGGCCGCTCCACCACTTCGAGGCGGTCGCCGACGCCCGCCGCCCGCGCCGCGCGGGCCGCCTCCTGGCACGCTCCGGCACTCATGTCCAGGGCCACCCCGGTGCTGTCCGGCAGCCGGCCGAGCAGATCGATCAGCAGACCGGCGGCGCCGGCGCCCAGGTCGACGATCCGCCGAGGCCGCGCGGCGAGGATCGCCTCGGTGGCGGCCGGGTAGAAGCCCTGGCTTCCGATCCACCGGGAACTGACCGCCACCTCACGTCCGTTCCGCTGGTACCGCGCGGCGGCGGCGACCGGGTCGCGCAGGAAATCGGCGGGATGCTCGACGTACGGCTGGTTGGCCCTCAACGACCAGGTGAGGTAGCCGGACTGGTAGATCCGGTCGGCGAAGTCGTCCGGGATCCGGAACTCCTTGACACCGGTCGGCACCAGCAGCGCGGCGGCGACCAGGGCGGACAGGAAATCGCCCATGCCTTCCTCCGGCACGTCGGCGGTCGCCGCCAGCTGTGCCGCGGTGACCGGCTCACCGCGCTCCAGCAGGGGGACGATGCCCAGCCGGTCGGCCATTTCCAGCAGGGCGGCGACGGCGGCGAGATCGGCTGCGGTCTCAGAGGGACTGATGCTTGACATCGCGCTCTCCCACTCCATTTCGACGGTCATCTCGGGTTCTGCGGTGCCGGTACGGTGCCCGGCCCGCGGGCGCGGCGCCGTCGGCGCCGCGCCGGTCTTCGGTCCCGCTGCCACGGGTCCCCCGCCACCGGGTGGCAGGGGAGAGCGAGTTGTGCGGTACGCGCGAACCGGCCGGGTCCGTCCGGGGCCGCGCCCGGCTCGCCGGCGAGGCGGCCTCCGTGCCGGCCGTTCCGGCGGGCACGGATCCACCGGGTGCCCGTCCGCGTCCTCATCGGGAACTCCCCTCGTCGCCGGCGGGGCCGGTGCGCCGGCGGAGTTTCGGCCGACTGCGGTTCTCGGCCCGCCCGAGGCGTGCGGCGAGTGCGGCGACCGTCGGGGCTTCGAAGAGGGCGGCCACGCTGAGGCTTGCGCCGAACCGGGTACGCACCCGGTTGAGCAGGCGGGTGGCGAGGAGCGAGTGGCCGCCGAGGTCGAAGAAGTTGTCGTTCACACCGACCCGCGGTGCCTTCAGGATCTCGGCGAACATCCCGCACAGCGCGGCTTCCCGCTCGTCCCGGGGGGCCACGTAGGCCGTGTCGGACGCGCTCGGGCCGGGTGCCGGCAGCGCCTTCCGGTCGACCTTGCCGTTGCCGGTGAGCGGCAGCCGGTCCAGGGTGACGAACACGCTCGGCACCATGTAGTCCGGGAGCGTCCGGGCGGCGTGCTCCCGTACGGCGGCCACGTCCACATCCGGCGGCACGAGGTAGCCGATCAGCCGTTCGCCGTCCCCGGTGACCGTCGCGTGAGCCACGTCCGGATGGCCGGTCAGGGCCGCTTCGACCTCGGCCGGTTCGATCCGGAATCCGCGGACCTTCAACTGCGCGTCGGCGCGTCCGTCGAATTCCAGCACCCCGTCGGGCCGGTACCGGGCGAGGTCGCCGGTGCGGTACATGCGCCCACCTGCCGGGCCGTACGGGTCGGCCACGAACCGTGCGGCGGTCACGTCCGGCTGATGCGCGTAGCCCCGGGCCAGGCCCGTCCCGGTCACGTACACCTCGCCGGGTACCCCGGCGGGTACCGGCCGCAGCCGCTCGTCCAGCAGATACAGCCAGGTGTTGTCCATCGCCCGGCCGATCGGCACCGTACGGGCAGGAGCCGAGGCGATCGGGTGCCAGGAGGAGATGACGGTGGTCTCCGTGGTGCCCCAGGCGGCCGCGACCGAGGTGTGCGGCGCCTCGGCCATCAGGTCCGCGACCGACGCGGGCGACACCACATCACCGGCCACCCATACGAGGTCCAGCGCGGACAGCGCCCCTCTGGCCTCGGCCACCATCAGGTTGAACAGCGCGGAGGTGAAGACCGCGGTGGTGGCCCTCCCGTCGACGATGGTGCGGGCCAGCACCTCGGTGTCCAGGTCGCCCTCCGGCACGATCACCACCCGGCCGCCGGTCAGCAGGGGCAGCCAGATCTCGAACGCGGACGGGTCGAACGATATCGGCGAGTGCATCAGCGTGTCGGCCGGCCGCAGCCGCTCCCAGGCACGGTCGGTGACGAACTCGGCGACACTGCGGTGCGAGACGCTGACCGCCTTGGGCGTGCCGGTCGAGCCGCTGGTGAACATCGTGTACGCGGTGAGGTCCGCGTGGGTGGTGAGCGTGGGGCCGTGTTCCTCGGTTCCGGGGGAGGGCGTGATGACGGTGACCCCGGTCAGCCCGGTGGGCCGGTCGGTGACGAGCAGGCCCGCCCGCATGTGGTCGACCATCCGTTGCCGCCGGGCGAGCGGCGCGGACCCGGGCAGGGGCAGACAGCCGCCGCCGGCCTTGATCACGGCGAGGACGGTCACGAGGTAGTCGATACCGCGCGGCTGATGTATCGCCACCGGGTCGTCGGGCGCGCAGCCCGCCGCCACCAGCACGTGCGCCAGATGGTTGGCGCGCCGGTCGAGGTCCCGGTAACTGATCGACCTGTCGCCCTCGACCGCGGCGATCGCGTCCGGGACGGCGGCGGCCCTCCGGGTGAACAGGACGGCGAGATCCTCGTCGACGACCGGCCGTGCGGTGCCGCGCCGGCCCGACAGCGCGGCCTGCCGTTCGGCGTCGGACAGCAGGTCGATCCGACCGATCGGCGCGTCCGGATCCGCGACGGCCGCGCCCAGCACCCGCAGGAGCCGGTCCATCAGGGCGGCCACGGTGTCCCGGTCGAACAGATCGGTGCGGTAGCGCACCTCGCCGGTGATGCCCTCGGGCACCCGGCCGTCCCCGTGGTGCTCGACGAAACTCAGGCTGAGGTCGAAGTCCACCGGACCGACCCGGATCTCGTCGAGCACACCCTCGGCCGGCGCCGGCGAAACGTCCACGCCGGACAGCGCGAAAGCGGACTCGGCGTTGTTCTGCAGCACCAGCATGGTCTGGAAGAGGGGATGCCGGCTGAGTGTGCGGGCCGGGTTCAGCGCGTCGACGATCCGGTCGAACGGCAGCTCCTGGTGGGCGTAGGCGGCCAGGTCCAGGTCCCGTACCCGGCCCAGCAGTTCGCGGAAGCTCGGATCCCCGGCGGTGTCGGTCCGCAGGACCAGGCTGTTGACGAAACAGCCGACCAGGTGGTCGAGGCTGTCGTCGCTGCGCCCGGCGACCGCGGTGCCGATGGGGATGTCGGTGCCGGCGCCGAGCCGGGTCCAGAGCGTCGCGAGCGCGGCGTGCAGCACCATGAACAGGGTGGTGTGCGTGCGCCGGGCCAGGTCCAGCAGGCGGGCGTGCAGCGGACCGGGCAGGGTGACCGGCAGCAGTGCGCCACGCAGGTCCGAGGAGTCGGGCCGGGGCCGGTCGTAGGGCAGTGCCAGTTCCTGCGGGAGCCCGGCGAGTTGCCCGGTCCAGTACTGCGAGAGCTCTTTCCCGGCCGGTCCTTCGAGCAGGGCGCGCTGCCACAGCGTGTAGTCGGCGTACTGGACCGGCAGCGGACGCCAGTCGGGCGCCTCACCGCGGATGCGGGCGGCGTACGCCTGGGCGAGGTCCCGGGTCAGCGGGGCCAGGGACCAGCCGTCGCCGGCGATGTGATGCATCAGCAGCAGCAGCGTGTGCCGGTCCGTGCCGGTGGTGAACAGGTGCAGCCGCAGCGGCAGGTCGGTGGTGAGGTCGAACCGGTGGCCGGCGGCGGCCGTCAGCTCCCGGTCCAGGCCGGCCGGATCCACCCGGAGCACCCGCAGCACCTCGCCCGGGTCGGCCTCTTCCAGGATCTGCTGGCCGGGCGCCCCGTCGACCTCCGGGAAGCGGGTGCGCAGCGTCTCGTGCCGCTCCAGCAGATCGCCCACCGCGGCGCTCAGCCCGTCGAGGTCCAGGGCCCCGTCCAGGCGCAGCACCAGCGGCCAGCCCAGCCCGTTCCATCGGGAGAGGAACCACAGCCGCTCCTGGGCGTAGGACAGCGGCAGCGGACACGGCCGAGCGGCCGGCAGCAGGGGGCTGCGGGTCCGGCTCGCCCCGTGGCCGGAGCCGAGCCGCGCGCCGAGTGCCGCCGCGGTCGGGGCTTCGAACAGGTCCGAGACGCCCAGGTCCGCTCCCAGGTGTGTGCGGATTCGGTTGACCAGACGGGTGGCGAGGAGCGAGTGGCCGCCGAGGTCGAAGAAGTTGTCGTGGGCGCCGACCCGGGACCTGCCGAGCAGTTCGCCCATCAGCTCGACGAGGATCTCCTCGGCCGCGGTGCGCGGCGCCGTGTATCCGGTGCCGGTCTCGAACTCGGGCTCCGGCAGGGCCCGTCGGTCGACCTTGCCGTTGCCGGTGAGCGGCAGCCGGTCGAGGACGACGAAGGCGCTGGGCACCAGGTGGTCGGGGAGTGTCGCGGCGATCCGGTCCCGTACGCCGGCGACGTCCAGGCCGGCGCCCTTGGGCACCAGGTAGGCGACGAGCCTGCGGTCGCCGGCCCGGTCCTCATGGGCGGTGACGAACGCCTGACCCACCTCCGGCAGGGTGGTGAGCGAGCACTCGACCTCGGCGGGTTCGACCCGGAAGCCGCGGATCTTCACCTGGGCGTCGGCCCGCCCGATGAAGTCCAGGGTGCCGTCGCTCCGCCACCGGGTGATGTCACCGGTGCGGTACATCCGGCCGCCGGGCGGTCCCCACGGATCGGCGGTGAACCGTTCGGCGGTCAGACCCGGCTGTCCGGCGTAGCCCCGCGACACCCCTGAGCCGGCGATGTAGAGCTCGCCCGGGACCCCGGTCGGCACCGGCTGGAGCTGCCCGTCGAGCACGTACAGCCGGGTGTTGTCCATCGGAGCGCCGATCGGCACCCGGCCGGGCACGGCCCGCGCGCCGGACATCGAGAACCGGGAGGAGCAGGTGGTCGTCTCGGTCGGACCGTACAGGGCTCTGACCGTCAGGCCGGGGTGGCGGTCCAGAATCCGTCCGACCGCCGCGGGCGGCACCACATCACCGCCGGTCAGTACCTCGCGGATGCCGGCGAAACAGTCCGGGTTCTCCGCGAGGGCCCCGAACAGGCCGGAGGTGAGCCAGATCCGGTCCACACCGAACGCGGTCACCGCGCGGGCCAGACCGGCGTCGTCGAGGATCTCCTCGGGAGCCACCACGACCGTGCCGCCGGTCAGCAGCGGTGTCCAGATCTCGTGCACCGACGCGTCGAATCCGGTGGCGGAGTGCATCAGCACCGTGCCGCCGGCCTGCCAGAGCCGGTCGCGGACGAACCCGGCCGTGTTCCTGTGCGTCAGGACGACGGCCTTGGGAACACCGGTCGAGCCGCTGGTGAACATCACGTAGGCGGCCTGGTCCGGGTGCGGGTCCGGGCGGGGCGGCTCGGACGACTCGCCGTCCCCGGGTGTCAGCACGGTCGGGCCCATCGGCTCATGGGGCCGGTCGGCGACGAGCACGGTGGCGCCGACCTGGTCAATCATCTGCCGCAGTCGTTCCGCGGGAGCGTTCGACGGCAGCGGCAGGTACGAGGCGCCGGCCTTGAGCACCGCGAGCATGGACACGATGAGGTCGGCCGAACGCCCCTGGAGCAGCGCCACCGGCCGGTCCGGGGACGCGCCGGCCGCGACCAGACGGTGCGCCAGATGGTTGGCACGCCGGTCCAGTTCGGCGTAGGTCAGGGTGAGGGGCCCGGTGACCGCCACCGTTTCGGGGGCCGCCGCGGCGTGTGCGGCGAACAGCCGCGGCAGCGACGCGTCCGGCAGCGGCCGTACGGTGTCGTTCCAGGTCCGCAGGATGGTGTCGCGTTCGTCGCCGCCGAGCACGTCGAGCCGGCTCAGCCGCCGGTCGGGGTCGGCGGCGACCGCCTGGAGGACGCGGACGAACCGGTCGGCCAGCGAGCGTACCGTGTCCTGGTCGAAGAGCCCGGTGCGGTAGACGATCTCGCCGGCCATGCCGTCGGCGGTGCCGTCCCGCCGGTAGGTGTCGGTGAGGTTCACGAAGAGGTCCAGCTGCGCGGCGGAGGGCGTCGACCGGACCACCTCGGTGTCCAGGCCGGTCAGGCCGAAACCGGCGTCCGCGTTGTTCTGGAGGACCAGCATCGTCTGGAAGAGCGGGTGGCGGCCGAGTGTCCGAGCCGGGTTGAGTGCCTCGACGAGACGGTCGAAGGGCAGGTCCTGCCGGCTGAGGGCCGCCACGTCGTCGGTCCTGGTGCGTTCCAGGAGTTCGCGGAAGGTCGGGTCGCCCGCGGTGTCGGTGCGCAGCACCAGGTTGTTGACGAAGAAGCCGATCAGGTCGTCGAGCTTGTCGTCGCCGCGCCCGGCGACCACGGTGCCGATGGGGATGTCGGTGCCCGCGCCGAGCCGGGTGTAGAGCGCGGCCAGGGCGGCGTGCAGCACCATGAAGAGAGTGGTCCGGCTCTGCTGGGCCAGGGCCAGCAGGCCGGCGTGGAGCGACGCGGGTATCCGCAACGGGAGCAGCGCGCCGTCGTGGTCGGCACCGCTGGGGCGGGGCCGGTCGTAGGGCAGGGCCAGTTCCTCCGGCAGCTCCGCCAGATAGTCGCGCCAGAACCCGGTCAGCTGCTCCTGGTACGCCGGGGTGAGCAGATCGCGCTGCCACAGCGCGTAGTCGGCGTACTGCACCGGCAGGGGCTGCCGGACCGGCGCGGCGCCGGCGGCCCGCGCCGCGTACGCGTCGGCCAGATCCCGTGCCAGTGGCCGCATCGACCATCCGTCGCCGGCGATGTGATGCAGCACCAGCACCAGCACATGCCGCTCCGGCGCGGTGCGCAGCAGCCACACCCGTACCGGCACTTCCGCGGTGACGTCGAAGGGCTGCCGGCAGGCGGTCCGTACGGCCCGGTCCAGGCCGGACTCGTCCACGTCCAGCACACGGACCGGATCGACCCCGTCCGCCGGCGGAAGGATCCGCTGGCAGGGCTGTCCGTCCCGCTCGTCGAACACGGTGCGCAGCGACTCGTGCCGCGCCATCAGGTCCCCGACCGCGGCGGACAGCGCGGCCCGGTCCAGCGGGCCGGCCAGGCGCACGACCACGGGGAGGTTGTAGGTCCAGCCGAGCGGATCCATCCGGTTGACGAACCACAGGCGCTGCTGCGCCCAGGACAGCGGGACGCGTTCCGGCCGGGGGACCGCGACCAGGGCCGGTGCCTCCTGTCCGGCGGTCTCGGCGATGGTGGCCGCGAGACCCGCGACGGTGGGCGTGGCGAACATCGCGTCGAGCCCGAGCCGGACGCCGAAGGCGCCCCGGATCCGGTTGAGCAGACGGGTGGCGAGGAGCGAGTGGCCGCCGAGGTCGAAGAAGTTGTCGTCGATGGTGATCCAGGACCGGTCCAGCAGTTCGGCGGCGAGTTCGCAGAGCAGTTTCTCCCGCGCGTCCCGGGGGGCCCGGCCGGACCCGTCGCCGCGGAAGTCGGGTTCGGGCAGCGCCCGCCGGTCCAGCTTGCCGCTCGCCGACAGGGGCAGCGCGTCGAGCACCATGAACGCGGAGGGCACCAGATAGGACGGGAGGCGCTCCTTGGCCCAGTCGCGCAGAGCCGCGACGAGCAGCCCGCGGCGGCGGGTGGCGATCGGGTCGTTGGTGAAGCCGGTGGAACGCAGCGAGCCGCGGTGCAGGTACACACCGTCCAGCACCTGTGTGCCGTCGGCGGCCGGGAAGAGGACGTCGAGCAGGTCCGGGCCGTCCGCGGACCAGGTGACCACGGCGGTGCGTCCGTGCGCCGCGGCGAAGGAGTGCCAGTACTCCGGGTCGACCCGGTCGCCCGGCCCCGCGAGCGCGGCGCGCGTGGCCTCCACCGGCGCGCCCGCGCGGACCGCTCGTGCGGCGGCGACCTCACCGGCGACCCGGGCGTTGCGTACCCCGGTGAGCCGCAGCGCGGTGCCGTCGGCCAGACGCGCGGCCAGCTCCTGGGGACCCCGGACCTCGCGCCCCCAGCCCAGCACCGGGGCCGCCGACAGGTCCTGGGCGTCGGTGCCGGGCTTGTGCAGCACCACGTCGTAGCGGTGTTTGGTCAGTTCGTTGTGGTCGGCGCCCGGCTTCAGCCGCACGTCGACCGCGCCGGCGCCGACGGTGCCGAAGAAGCCCGGGTCGATCAGGAGTTCCTTCTCCAGGGCCACCGCCTGTTCGATCTCGCGGCGCAGCACCTCGGGTACCGGATCGTGGTCGAGCTGACCGAGCCGGACGCCGGTCCACATGCTGTCCACGAGCGGCAGGCACCGCACGTCGCCGACGAACAGCCGGCCGCCCGGAGCGAGCAGGTCCAGCAGCTTGGCCACAACGTCGCGCACATAGCGCTCATGGGGGAAGTACTGCACGACCGAGTTGATGACGATCGTGTCGAAGTGACCGTGCGGCAGGCCGGTGGTCACGTCGGCGGCCTGCACGCGCAGGGTGACCTTTCCGGCGGTGTCCGCCTCACCGGCGAGCCGGTCGCGCAGCCCCTCGATCGCGGACGCCGAGTAGTCGGTGCCCCAGTATTCGTCCACCTCGCCGACCAGTGGCGTCAGGATCAGGCCGGATCCGACACCGACCTCCAGGACGCGCCGCGGCGTGAAGCTCCGTACGCGGGTGACGATCGCCTCGCGCCAGCGGGTCATCTGCTCGACCGGGATGCCCTCGCCGGTGTAGCTGGAGTTCCAGCCGGAGAAGTCGGCTCCGAATCCCGCGCTGTCGGACCCGTCGTAGAACGAGTCGTAGATCTGCTGCCACTCGTCGACGTGCCGCTCGGCGTTGCCGTCGTCGCTGTCCCGGGCCTGTGCGGCGACCAGGTAGGCGGCGAGCCGCTTCTCGCCGAGCTGGTCCTCGTGCACCAGGACCCGGGCCTGTTCCACCGCCGGGTGCCCGGTGAGGACCGTCTCGATCTCGCCCGGTTCGATCCGCAGGCCCCGGATCTTGATCTGGTCGTCGGCCCGGCCGCAGTAGGCGAGCTGCCCGTCCGGCAGCTGCCGCACCAGGTCGCCGGTACGGTACATCCGGCTGCCCGGCGCCCCGAACGGGTCGGCGACGTAGCGCTGCGCGGTGAGCCCGGCGCGGGCGACGTATCCGCGGGTCACGCCTCCGCCTCCGCTGTACAGCTCGCCGATCTCGCCGGGCGTCGTCGGACGCAGTTCGTCGTCCAGTACGTACAAGCGGCTGTCCCCGGCCCGGGAGCCGATCGGCGGTGCGTCCGGCCCGGGTACGAGCGGGGCCGAGAGGGTGATCGCCATGGTGGTCTCGGTGGGGCCGTAGCCGTTGACCATCCTGCGGCCGCGGCTCCAGATGTCCACCAGCCGCGCGCCGCACGCCTCGCCCCCCACCATCAGCGCCCGCAGCGCCGGAAGACCGGGCGGCGGTACCGTCGCCAGCACCGACGGCGGTACGAACGCGTGGGTGATCCGGTGGTCCGCGAGGAACGAGGCCAGATCCTCCCCGACCAGCGTGTCCGGGGGCGAGAGGACCAGGGTGCCGCCCGGTACGAACGCCAGCAGGACCTCGATGATCATGGCGTCGAAGCTGGGGGAGGCGAGCTGCGACACCACGCAGCCGGGGCCTGCCGCCATCCGGTCCACCAGGTCGGCGCCGAACGGCGGAAGCCCCCGGTGCGGTACGGCGACTCCCTTGGGCCGGCCCGTCGAACCGGACGTGTAGATGACGTACGCCAGTGACAGCGGATGGTCCACCGGGTCCGGGGCGGTCACCGGCGCCTCGGCCGCCTCGGCCAGGAGCTCCGGCAGCGACAACTGGGCGGTGCCCGGGGTGTCCGGCAGTCCGGGCAGCACCGCCTCGGTGGTCAGCAGGGCGCGCGGCGCGCTGTCGGCGCACATGAAGGCGATCCGCTCGGCCGGGTGATGGATGTCCACCGGCAGGAACGCGCCACCGGCCTTCCCGACCGCGAGCATGGCGACGATCAGGTCGGCCGAGCGCGGCAGCGCCAGCGCCACCACGTCCTCGGCGCCCACGCCGCGACCGCGCAGCACATGGGCCAGCTGGTTGGCGCGGGTGTCCAGCTCGGCGTAGCGCAACTCGACCGGGCCGCACCGCAGTGCCGGCGCGTCACCGCGCCGCGCCGCGTGCCGGGCCACCAGACCGTGCAAGGACGCGGGCGAGTCGGTATCGGCTGACGGCGGGCGCTCCGGCGAATACGGCATCGCGGCTCTCCATGATCGGTGTGTGCCGGTGGTCGTGGCCCATGCGGGCTGGCTCATGATGAGCGGACGGCAAGTTGTGCGACAACCCCTAGACAGGGCCGTCGGAACCCCTTTGGACGCGGCCTTTTCGGACTCGGTGACCTTGCTCTCCGCGGAACCGTCCTATCGTGTGCGGCCGACGACCGTCGATGCCTCGCAGGCGCAGGAGGATCCGTGTTCCCGTTGTCTTTCGCGCAGCAACGCCTGTGGTTTCTCAACCGCCTCGACACCGGAGCCTGGACCTACAACCTGCCGCTCGCGCTCCGGTTGGAGGGTCCGCTCGACACCGCGGCCCTGCGCTCCGCCCTGGGTGACCTGGTGGCCCGGCACGAGAGCCTGCGCACCGTCTTCCCCGAGACCGACGGCGAGCCGCGGCAGTGGGTCCGCGACAGCGTGGACGCCGCCGAGTTCATCACCGAACTGGACGTCACGGCGGCCGAACTGCCCACGACCCTGGACCGGCTGGCCCGGCACGCGTTCGACCTGACGGCGGACCTGCCGCTGAGGGTATGGCTGCTGCGCACCGGCCCGCGGAGCCACACGCTGTACCTGGTGCTCCACCACATCGTCGGCGACGGCTGGTCGATGGCGCTGCTCGGCCGCGACCTGGACGCCGCCTACAAGGCCCGCCGGGCCGGTGCCGCGCCCGACTGGGAACCACTGCCCGTCCAGTACGCCGACTACGCGCTGTGGCAGCGGGAACTCCTTGAGGGCCAGGACGGTGCGGAACTCCTCGCCCACTGGACCGCCCGGCTCGCCGGCCTGCCCGACGAACTGCCGCTGCCACTGGACCGGCCCCGGCCGGACGTCTCCGGTGACGACGGCGGTGAGGTACGGCTGGACGTGCCGCCGGCCCTGCACGCGCGACTGCTGCGGCTCGCGCGCGAGTCCGACGCGTCGCTGTTCATGGTCGTGCACGCGGCCCTGGCGGCCCTGCTGACCAGACTGGGCGCCGGCACCGACATCCCCATCGGCACGATGGACGCCGGCCGCGCCGAACAGGACCTGGAGGACCTGATCGGGTTCTTCGTGAACACGTTGGTGCTGCGGCTGGACACGGGCGGAGACCCCACGTTCCGGCAGCTGCTCGCGCGGGCCAGGGAGGCGGACGTCGCGGCCCTCGCGCACCCCGAGCTGCCGTTCGACCGGCTGGTCGAGGCGCTCAACCCGAGCCGGGCGCTCAACCGGCACCCGCTCTTCCAGGTCGCGCTGGTGATGCAGAACAACACCGCCGCGCGGTACACGCTGGACGGCCTGACCGTCACGGAGCTGCGCAACCGGACCATCGCGGCGCACTTCGACCTCTCGGTCGGCTTCACCGGCCGGCACGCCGCGGACGGCACTCCGCTCGAACTGTCCGTGCAGCTCGTCCACCGCACCGAACTCTTCGACCGGGACACGGTCACGGCGTTCGCGCACCGCCTGGTGCGGCTGCTCGAAGCGGTGGTGGAGGACCCCGACCGGACCCTGGGCGACATCGACCTGCTGGACCCCCGCGAACGCGACAACGTGCTGTACGGGTGGAACGGCACGACCCGGCCGGCCCCGACGACCGGACTCGCGCAGGCCTTCGCCCAGCAGGCCGCCCGGACTCCCGCCGCGCCCGCCGTGTCCGACGCGGACGGTTCGCTGAGCTACGCCGAGCTGGACCGCCGGAGCGACCTGCTGGCCGGCCGCCTGAGCCGGCTGGGCGTGGCGGCGGAGACACGGGTCGCGATCCTCCAGCAGCGCTCCGCCGACCTGATCGTGTCGATGCTCGCGGTGCTCAAGGCCGGTGGCTGCTTCGTACCGCTTCCGCTGACCGCGCCGGCCGAACGGCTGCGCGACATGCTGGACCGGGTCGGCGTGGAACTGCTGCTGGTCGACGACGCGCTGCGCGACCACGACGTGGTGACCGGCGGCCGGGCGGAGACCCTGACGGTGACGGGTTTCCTGGCCACCGAGGCCGACCGCGCCGCCGTACCGACCGGTGCCGCGCACCCCGAGCAGGCCGCGTACATCATGTTCACGTCGGGCTCGACCGGTGCGCCCAAAGGGGTCGTCACCACCCAGCGCGGAGTGCTCGCGTTCGCCCGCGACCGGTGCTGGCAGGACGACCGGCCCCGCCGCGCGCTGCTGCACTCACCGCACGCCTTCGACGCCTCGACCTGCGAGATCTGGGTGCCGCTGCTGTCCGGCGGAGAGATCCGCGTGGCACCGGTCGGTGAGGTCGACGGCGCGGTCGTGCGGGCCGCCGGCCTCACCGACGTGCTGCTGGTCTCCGGCCTCTTCCAGGTCATCGCCGAGGAGGACCCGGACTGCTTCGCCGGGCTGCGCGAGGTGATGACCGGCGGCGACGTGATCAGCCCCGCCGCGGTCCGCGCGGTCCTGCGCCGCCACCCGGGCCTGCGGGTCCGCGCCACGTACGGTCCCACCGAACTGACCATGTGCTCGGTGCAGATGGCACTGCACGACCCGGACGCGGTGCCGGGCGGCGTGCCACTGGGCCGGCCGATGGACGACACCGCCGTCTACCTGCTCGACGACCGGCTGCGACCGGTGGCGGTCGGTGTGGTCGGCGAGCTCTACGCGGCCGGCGCCGGTCTGGCGCGCGGGTACGCCGGCCGCGCCGGGCTGAGCGCCGAACGCTTCCTCGCCGACCCGTTCGGCGCGCCCGGCACCCGGATGTACCGCACCGGGGACCTCGCCCGCTGGCGCGCCGACGGGACCCTGGAGTTCGCCGGCCGGGCCGACACCCAGGTGAAGATCCGCGGCTTCCGGGTCGAACCCGGCGAAGTGGAGAGCGCGCTGGTCCGCCACCCGCACGTGGCGCAGGCCCACGTGCACGCCCGCGAGGACCGGCCGGGCGACAAGCGCCTCGTCGGCTACCTGGTGCCCGCAGTACCGCAGCCGGACCTCGCCGGGATCCGCGCCGCGGCGGCCTCGGTGCTGCCGCCCTACATGGTGCCCACCGCCCTGGTCCCGCTCGAACAGCTGCCGCTCACCCCGAACGGCAAGATCGACCGGCGGTCCCTGCCGGCCCCCGGCCGGGAGGCCCCCGGCACGGACTACGTGGCACCTCGGGACGACCGGGAACGCGCCCTGTGCGCCCTGTTCGCCGAGGTGCTGCGGGTACCGCGGGTCGGTGTGCACGACGGCTTCTTCATGCTCGGCGGCCACTCGCTGCTCGCCATCCGGCTGATCAACCGGATCCGTACCACCTTCGGTGCGCAGATCGGTGTGGCGGCCCTGTTCCAGGCGCCCACCGTCGCCGAACTCGCCACCTGGCTCGTCGAACCGGCGGCCGGCCGGCGGATCCCCGCCGTTCCCCGGGCGGACGGGCTGCCACTGTCGTACCAGCAGGAAGGCCTGTGGTTCCTGCACCAGCTCGACCCCGCCTCCCCGGTCTACAACGTGCCGCTCGCGCTGCGCCTGCGAGGCCGCCTCGACGTGGACCGGCTCTCCCGCGCCCTGGGCCGGCTGGTCGGCCGGCACGAGAGCCTGCGCACCCGGTTCACCGCGGTGGACGGCACTCCGGTCCAGGTGACCGATCCCGCCCCGCCGGCCTGGCCGCTCGTGGTGACCCCGACCCACCCGGACGCGGTGCCGGAGGCACTCGCCGGGGCCGCCACCCGCCCGTTCGACCTGGCCGCCGATCAGCTGCTGCGCACCGAACTGCTGCGGATCGGCCCGGTCGAGCACGTGCTGGTGCTGTGCACCCACCACATCATCGCCGACGGATGGTCGGCGGGCGTCCTGCTCGACGAACTGTCCACCCTGTACACCGATCCGGACGCCTCCCTTCCGGAACTGGACATCCAGCCGGCCGACCACGCCGTGTGGCAGCGCGACCGGCTCGCCGACGACATGCTGGACAAACAGCTCGGCTACTGGCGCGAACAGCTCCACGCGCTGCCGCAGCTGGACTTCCCGGCCGACCGGCCGCGCGGCACCGGCGCCGGGCACCCCGGAGCCACGGTGGAGCTCCACCTGCGGGACGGTCTCGGCGCGTCGCTGCGCCGGCTGGCCGAGACCGAACGCGGATCGCTGCTGTCCGTGCTGATGGCCGGATTCCTGGTGGTGCTCTCCCGGCACACCGGGCAGGAGGACATCGGCATCGGTTCGGTGTTCTACGGCCGCGACCGCCCCGAACTGGAGCCGCTGGTCGGCTACTTCGCCAACACTGTCGTGCTGCGCGCCGATGTCGCCGGCAACCCGGCCTTCCGGGAGCTGGTGCGCCGCTGCGAACTGGCCGTGCAGGGCGCCACCGAACACCAGGACCTCCCGTTCAGCACCCTGGTCGAACAGTTGCGGCCGGCCCGTGAACCGGGCCGCAACCCGCTCTTCCAGATCAGCCTCACCCTGCACGCCGACGAGGTCTCGGCAGCCGCGCCGGCGTTCGGCCCGGTCACCGCCGAACCGCTGCCCGTGGCCGGTTCGGTCGCCCGCTTCGACCTGGCCGCGCACGCCACCGTCACCGCGGACGGCGGGCTGCGGTTGCAGGCCGAGTACGCCACCGACCTGTTCGACAGCGACCGGATCACCCGGCTGCTGGAACACCTGGGCCGCGTCCTGACCCGTGCGGTGTCGACCCCGGACGCCCCGGTGGACGACTTCGTCCTGCCCGGACCGGACGAGGCCGCGCTGCTGCGCCGGTGGAGCGCCGCCCGGCGCGAGGTGCCCTTCGACGCCTCGCTGTGGGACCTGTTCGCCGAACAGGTCCGGCTGCGCCCCGACGCGGTGGCGGTGGTCGCCGGCGAGGAGCGCACGACCTATCGGCAACTGGCCCGGCGCGCCGAACGGCTGGCCGCCCGGCTGGCCGCCCGCGGGGTCACCCGGGGAAGCCTGGTCGGCCTGTGCGCACGCCGGGACACCGGCCTGGTCGTCGGGATCCTGGGCATCCTGCGCGCCGGCGCCGCGTATGTGCCGCTGGATCCCGACTACCCGGAGCGGCGGCTGTCCTACATGGCCGCCGACGCGGGCCTGTCGGTGGTGGTCACCCAGCGAGGGCTGAAGGTGCCCGGGACCGCGCTGCTGCTGGACGCCGACACCGACGGGGACCTCCCGGTGCCGGACACGACCGTGACCGGTGCCGACCTGGCCTACCTGATCTACACGTCGGGCTCGACCGGGGAGCCCAAGGCGGTCACCGTCCCGCACGGCCAGGTCGTCCGGCTGATGCGGGCCACCCAGGACCGGTACCGGTTCGACGAGCGGGACGTGTGGACGTTGTTCCACTCGTTCGCCTTCGATTTCTCCGTCTGGGAACTGTGGGGCGCCCTCGCCCACGGCGGTCGGCTGGTCGTCGTGCCGTTCTGGCAGACCCGCTCGCCCGAGGACTTCCAGCAGTTGCTGGTCCGGGAGAAGGTGACGGTGCTCAACCAGACCCCGGCCGCGTTCCGGCAGCTGGCCGCGGTCGACGAGGAGCGTCCGGAGGCCCTCTCCCTGCGGTACGTGATCTTCGGCGGTGACGCGCTGGACATCGCGTCGGTACGGCGCTGGTTCGACCGGCACGGCGAGGACCACCCGCGGCTGGTCAACATGTACGGCATCACCGAGACCACGGTCCATGTCACGTACTGCCCGCTGACCCGGGACCTCCTGCGCGACAACGCCGGCCCCATCGGCGAGCCGATCCCCGACCTGTCGCTGTGGGTCGTCGACCCGGCCGGGCAGCCGGCTCCCATCGGCGTACCGGGCGAACTCCTCGTCGGCGGCGCCGGTCTGTCCTGGGGCTACCTGAACCGGCCCGGCCTGAGCGCACAGCGATTCGTCGCCGACCGGTTCGGCGGCACACCCGGCGCCCGGCTCTACCGCTCCGGCGACCTGGCCCGGCGCCGCGCCGACGGCGGCCTGGAGTACCTGGGCCGCATCGACCAGCAGGTCAAGATCCGCGGGTTCCGGATCGAGCTCGGTGAGATCGAGGCCGTACTCGCCGCGCATCCGCGCGTCGACAGCGCGTGTGTGACCGTCCGTGACGACCGTCTCGTCGGTTACGTGGTGGCCGGCGCGGCGGGCGGCGCCGGCGACCTCGGTGAGATCCGCGCGCACCTGGCGGCCCGCCTGCCCGCCTACATGGTGCCCTCCGCCCTGGTACCCGTGGAGAGCATCGCCCTGACCGGCAACGGCAAGGTGGACCGGGGCGCGCTGCCCGCGCCGGAGCCGAGCCGCGCCGGCGAGTTCGTCGCGCCGCGCGACGACACCGAACACGCCGTCGCCCGGGTCTGGTCCGCTCTGCTGGGCACCGACCGGATCGGCGTCCATGACAGCTTCTTCGACCTGGGCGGCACCTCGCTCGACCTGACCCGGCTGCGTGCCGAGATCCGCCGGGAGTTCGGCGTCGAACTGGGCGTGCGCGACCTGTACTCGGCGCCGACCGTGGAGAGGACCGCCATGCTGCTCGATCCGTCCCGCCGGCAGCGGCCCCAGCCGTCGCCGCTGGTGCCGATCAAACCCACCGGCAGCCGGCCGCCGCTCTTCCTGGTCCACGCCGTCGGCGGATCCGTGGTGCCGTATCTGCCGCTGGCCCGCCTGATCGACCCCGAGCAGCCGCTCTACGGCCTGGAGGATCCAGGGCTGGAGGGCGGTCCGGTCACCACGTCGCTGACCGACCTGGCCGCGCGGTACGTCGAGGCGATCCGCGCCGTCCAGCCGCACGGCCCCTACCATCTCGGCGGCTGGTCCCTGGGCGGAGTGGTCGCGGCGGAGATGGCCGGCCGGCTGACCGCCGCGGGCGAAACGGTCGCGCTGGTCGTCATGCTGGACACCGGAATGCCGCCGTACCTGGACGGGGAGCTGCCGGAGCGCTCGGTGCTCCTGGGCGGGTTCGTCCACGACCTGGCCGGCCTGGCCGGGGTGCCGGCGCCCCGGTACGACGAGGCCGCACTGCGGAACCTGTCGCCGGACCGTCAGGAGGGGGCGCTGCTGGACCTCCTGGAACGCGCGGCCCTCGTCCCCGAAGGCATCCGCGAGGACATGCGGGACCGGATACGGGTCTTCGAGGCCAACACCCGCGCACTGTTGCGGCACCGTCCGGGCCCGGTCGACGGCCGCCTGGTGCTGCTGTCGGCGCGTGAGCAGCCGCGCAGACCGAGGACCCGTCCGTGGCGCGTCCTCGCCCGTGGCGGCTTCGAACTCCACACGGTCCCGGGCGACCACCACACGATGATGCAGCAGCCTCATCTGACCGTGCTGGCGGAGAGCCTGCGGAGTGTGCTGGACCGGCTGGGCCGGTCGTGAGACGCCACCCCGGCCCGTGAACACGAGGCCGGGGGAGCGCGCACACAGGACGGCGGGAGCGAAGGAGCCGCTCCCGCCGTCCGGTACGACCGGGCTGTCAGGACCGGTCCGGGGACCGTTCCCCGGACCGGTCGAGCTGGCCGGCGAAGTCCGACAGCACCGGGTGTTCGAGCAGGACCCGGACCCGGACCGTGATGCCCAGGCGACGGCGCACCGCGGCCACCACCTCCATGGCGGCCAGTGACTGGCCGCCCAGGGCGAAGAAGTCGTCGTCGTCCTGGACCGGGACGCCCAGGACCTCCTGCCAGATTTCGGCGATCGAGGTGGTACCCATCGTCCATCAGCTCCTTGACGGGCTCACGCCGGGCTCAGCCGCACCGGCAGTCTGGTCAGTCCATGGATGAAGTTGCCGGTGCTCCACACCGGCCTGCCGGCCGGGGCTATCGTGGCCACCCGGCGGATCAGCGCGGTCAGCAGCGCGGTCAGCTCCAGCCTGGCCACCCGCGACCCGACGCAGACATGGGGACCCCAGCCGAACGCCAGGTGCCGGTTGGGGGTGCGGTCGGGCCGGAAGGTGTCCGGGTCGGGGAAGACCGCCGGGTCGCGGTTGGCCGAGCAGAGCCAGGCGGTCACCCGCTCGCCGGGGAGCAGGTCGCTGCCGGAGAGGGTCACCGGACGGGTCACCGTACGCAGCGCGTGCAGGCCGGGGCTGGTCCAGCGCAGGATCTCCTCGACGGTGGTGGGCAGCAGCTCCGGCGACGCGCGCAGCGCCGTCCACAGATCGGGCCGGTCGCCGAAGACCAGCAGTGCTCCGGCCGCCGCGTACCGGACGGTCTCGTTGGCCCCGGTCAGCACCCCGCTGCAGTTGATCAGCAGCTCCTCGTCGGTCAGGTCGCCGTCGGCCGCGAGCAGCGCGCTGATCAGGTCGTCGCCGGGGCGGGCGCGGCGCCGGCCGATCAGGTCGGCGAAGTAGCCGAAGATCTCGGCGTTGGCGTCCAGCCGGTCGATGGGGTCGGGGGAGTCCAGACCGTCGGTGGTGAGCCTGCCGATCAACGGCCAGTCGGCCCGGGGCAGGTTCATCATGGCGCAGATGACCTGGTTGGGCAGTCGCTGGGTCAAGTCGCCGACGGCGTCCCGGACCGGTGGCCCGGCGGCCCTGTCCGGCCCGTCCCCCACGGGGCCGCCGGCACCCGCCTCGACCACCTCGTCCACCAGTTCCGTGACGCCGGCGACGATCCGGTCGTGCCAGCGGAGCAGCGCCGCCGGGGTGAACGGCGCACCCACCACGCGGCGGATCCGGCCGTGCCGCGGCGGGTCGCTGACCACCATCATCCGGTCGGCGACCATGCGGGCCGCCTCGTCCGATCCGCCGAGCCTGATGCCGGCGCGGGAACTGAACGTGGCCGGATCACTCAGTACCGTCCGGACGTCGTCGTACCTGGCGGCCACCCAGAACCCGGGACCGTCCGGCTCCGGATGCCGGGTCAGGCCCGGACGGGCGCGTACGGCCGCGAGCTGTTCCAGGTGCCGGTGCCCGGCGAAGACCTCCGGCGTGAGCAGGTCGATGTCCATCGCCGGTCAGCGCGCCTCGATCACGGAGAACGGCGACCCCGGGATCTCCGAGACCCGGTCGATCCGATAGCCGGCGGCCTCCAGGACCCGGGCGAACCCGGCCCGGTCGCGTTCCCGGCCGCCGGTGAGGACCATCATGCCGAGGTCGCTCCAGCGGCTGATGTGCTGGGCGCCGTCCTCCGGCACCAGCATCTCGATCACCAGCAGCCGGCCGCCGGCCGCCAGCGCGCGACGGCTCGACCGCAGAATGTCCACCGCCTGCTCGTCGGTCCAGTCGTGCAGGACGCTGCACAGCAGATGAGTGTCCGCGCCGGTGGGCACCGCGACGAAGAAGTCGCCCGGCACGGCGCGGCAACCGGGGACACCACCGCGGAGGTTCACCTCGTCGATCACCGAGGGGCGGTCGAACAGCACGCCGCTCGCGTGCGGGGCCACCGAGAGGATCTTGCCGAGGAGGAAGCCGTCGGCGCCGCCGATGTCCAGGATGACCTTTGACCGCGACCAGTCGACGGCCTCGGCCGCCTGCCGGTACAGACGACCGGTGCGTTCCCGCATCCGGCGCAGGAACGCGACGTTCGCGCCGCGCCGGGTGTTCTTGACACCGAAGAAGTCGCCGCCGCCGTCGCCGTCGAAGGATGCCGCGCCGGTACGGAAGGTGTCCGTGGCACGCAGCCAGGCCAGCTGGCTCTCGGCATTGACCAGGGACGCGGAGAGACTGCGCGGGTGGTCCCGCCGCAGCCGCGCGCCGAGCGCGGTCAGCCGGAAGCCGGTGGCGGGGTCGCCGGCGAAGAATCCGGCCGCGGCGAGGGCGGACAGCAGCCGGCCCAGGGCGTCGGGGGCGGCATCGATCAGGCCCGCCGTGGTCGCTACGGGCTGCGGGGCCAAGGAGTCCATCACATCGGCGACGCCGAGTTCGACGGCGATGCGCAAGGCGTGCGGCAGCACCGCGACCATGCTGTCGTCGACGAGGGTGAGGTAGTCCTCCACGATCTTGTCGGTGGTCTCGGTGTACGTGGTCATCGTCAGCCCCTTTCCTGGGGTCGGGACGTGAGCAGCAGCTCGGTCAAGGCCCGGTGGTCGACCTTGCCGTTGGCGTTGTGGGGGAGATCGTGGAGGCGGCGCACCAGATCGGGCACCAGGTGGCCGGGGAGCCGGTCGCGCAGCTCCGCGCGCACCCGGTCGGGGTCCGCGTCGCCGGTGAAGGCCAGCGCCAGACGTTCGTACGCGCCGCTTCGGCCGGACAGCGCCACCGCCACGCAGTCGCGCACGCCGGCGCGGCCCGCGGCGTGGCTCTCCACCTCTCCCAGCTCCACCCGGTATCCGCGGATCTTCACCTGCCGGTCGGCACGGCCCAGGAAGTGCAGCACTCCCTCGGCGTCGCGCACCGCGCGGTCACCCGTGCGGTAGACCCGTGTCGGCACACCCCGGACATCGACGGTGACGAACCGCTCGGCGGTGCGTTCCGGGTCGCGCAGGTATCCCTGGGCCAGCCCCGCGCCCGCGACGCACAGCTCGCCGTCGATCAGGTGGACCTCCGTACCGGGCACCGGCCGCCCGATGGGCACGCCGTGAGGCCGGTCGCAGTCCTCGGGCCGGATGTGATGCATGGTGGCGAAGGCGAAACTCTCCACCGGCCCGTAGCAGTTGTGGACGGTCGTGTCCGGGTGGCGCAGCAGCAGTGCGCGCACCGGCTCGGGCGCCAGACGTTCACCACCGATGAACATCAGACCGATCCCGCGGAAGCAGTCGGGATCCAGCCGTACCAGCAGGTTCACCACGGAGGCGACCAGGACGAGGGTGTTCACGCCGTGCCGCGCGACCAGGTCGCGCAGGGTGTCCGGCAGCAGATGGTCCTCGTCCGGCAGCACCACGGTGCCGCCCCGGGAGAGCATGCCCCACAGTTCCAGTCCGCAGGCGTCCCAGCCGACCGGGGCGAGTTGCGGCAGCACCCGCCCGGGGCCGAAAGCGGCCAGGGGGCCGCTGTCGAAGAGCCGCAGCACGGCCCGGTGCACGGTCACCACGCCCTTGGGGGCGCCGGTGCTGCCGGAGGTGAAGAAGACACAGGCCGGGTCGTCCGGCCCGATGTCCGCCCGGACCCTCCGGGGCCCGGGGACGGGGGCGGGTACGGACGGTGGTGTCCAGCACGGTGCGCCGGCGAGCGGTGTGTCCGTGATGAACAACGGTGCCCGCAACAGGCGAAGCAGTTCCCGTACGCGCTCGTCCGGCCACTTCACGTCGATGGGGCAGTACGCCGCACCCGTCTTCAGCACGGCCAGCAATAACGTCACCATGCGGGCCGACCGGGTGATGCGTACCGGCACCAGGCAGCCCGGTCCCACCCCCGCCTCGACCAGTGAGGCCGCATACGAATCGGCCGCCGAAACAAGCTGGGAATAAGTGACAGGGCCATTTTCACCCATCAGTGCAATATGGCCGCCATATTCTGCCGCGCGCTCGTCGAGTGCCTGGTGAATCAGCACGTACCGCTCCTTGTCCGCAGCTTCGATCGCACGCATATTCACCCGTGGCCGTGGTGCGCGCAACCCCTACGAACCCCATAGCGGATACCCCGGTACCCAGGTGCGGGACAGTGCGTTCCGTACTGTTGGGCGGCTCCCAGCAGGGTTCATTGACTTTCTTCCGTGCCCGTCCGTAGCGTTTTTTCGTCGCGGTACCGGGATCTGACAATTCTTGTTCCCACCGTGGAAACCGATTATCGAGCCTTGGGGGAATTCGTGTCGTCCGCACCCCAGACCAGAAATCAGCACGCCATCGACGCCGGCATCGACCACATCACACTCTCCGTCGGTGATGCCCGCGCCCGTGCGGCCGAGTTCGTGGACCGCTACGGCTTCCGGGTGATCGCCGCCGGGGACACCCCGGAGTTCACCGCCGTGGCGGTGCGGCAGCGGGACATCGTCCTGGTGCTGCTGGAGGGCCGCGCCGACGACCATCCGGCCACCCTGTTCACCGCCCGGCACGGCGACGGCGTGAGCGGCATCGCCCTGCTCGTGGACGAGCCGGAGCACACGGTGCTCGAAGCCTTCGGCGATGTGACGCACACCTTTGTGAGCCGGCCCGCCGGCGGACCCTGGTCGCTGCCCGGTATCGCACCGGTGCGCACCGAGGAGCCCGAGGAGCCCGAGGCGCCGGCGCGGCGTCACCTGCTGTGCGTCGACCACATAGCGGTCTGCCTTGAGAACGGCGAACTGGACCGGACCGTCGAGACCTACCGGCGGACGCTGGGCTGGGAGGTGGTGTTCGAGGAGGACATCCACGTCGGCGCGCAGGCCATGCAGTCCAAGGTGGTGCAGAGCCCGAGCGGGCGGGTGACGCTGACGCTGCTGCAGCCCATGAGCGGTGCCGCCCCGGGCCAGATCGACGACTTCCTGAAGAAGCACGGCGGCAGCGGTGTGCAGCACCTGGCCTTCGCGGTACCGGACATCGTGGACGCGGTGGCCGATCTCGGCACCACCGGCGTACGGTTCCTGTCCACGCCCGCCACCTACTACGAGAACCTCGAACAGCGGCACGGATCCTCCGGCCACCCGGTGGCGGAGCTGCGCGAGCACAGCGTGCTCGTCGACCGGGACCACGACGGTGAGCTGTTCCAGATCTTCACCCGGTCCGAGCACCCGCGCCGCACCCTCTTCATGGAGATCATCGAACGCCGCGGCGCGACCACGTTCGGCAGCAACAACATCCGCAAGCTGTACGAGGCGGTCGAGCGACAGGACCGGGCGTGACGGGCGGTCGGACCGTCCTGGCGACGGATCCGCTCACCCTCGCCGACATCGAGGACCGGGCCCGCGCCGTGCTGGCGCCCGAGGTGTACGACTTCGTGGCCGGCGGAAGCGGCCACGAGTCGACGCTGAACGCCAACCGGACCGCGTTCGACCGGTGTCACCTCGTCCCTCGCGTACTGTCCGGGGTGGACACCGCCGACACCACGACCACCCTGCTGGGCGTGCCGGCGACGATGCCCGTCGCGGTGGCGCCGATGGCGTTCCACTCGGTGGTGCACCCGGACGGCGAACCGGCGGTGTCCCGTGCGGCGGCGGCGGCCGGCATCCCCTTCACGGCGGCGACCCTGGCCGGCTGCCCGCTGGACGAACTGTCCCGCGCCGGCGGCGACCTGTTCTTCC
Organism: Streptomyces sp. NPDC001787; assembly: GCF_040297465.1. Classification (NCBI taxonomy): domain Bacteria; kingdom Bacillati; phylum Actinomycetota; class Actinomycetes; order Kitasatosporales; family Streptomycetaceae; genus Streptomyces; species Streptomyces sp. NPDC001787. Next base: position 125,059 of record NZ_JBEOZE010000022.1, on the reverse strand, counting down.
AGCTGTACTGGCTGCGCGACCGGGCCCGCACCGAGTGGCTGATCGGCGAAGCCGAGCGGCTCGGCGCCCGTGCCCTGATCCTTACCGTGGACGTTCCGTTCATGGGCCGACGGCTGCGCGATCTGCGCAACGCGTTCGCCGTGCCGGCGCACGCCGCACCGGTGAACCTGGCCGGCACACAACGCGGCGGCGGGCAGAGCGTCGGCGGGCACGCGGCCGCGGTGATCGACCCCACACTGTCCTGGTCCGACCTGGACTGGGTCCGGCGGCGGACGCGATTGCCGTTGGTGCTCAAGGGAGTTCTCGACCCGGCGGACGCGCGGCGCGCGGTGGACCTCGGCGCGGACGGCCTGGTGGTGTCCAATCACGGCGGCCGGCAACTGGACGGCGCCGTACCCAGTCTCCTGGCCCTGCCGGCGATCAGGGACGAGGTCGGTGACGCGTGCGAGGTGCTGCTGGACAGCGGTGTGCGCAGCGGCACCGACGTGCTGCGCGCGCTGGCCCTCGGCGCGTCCGGGGTGCTGCTCGGCCGACCGGTCCTGTGGGGACTGGCCTCCGGCGGCGAGCCGGGCGTGACCGGGGCGCTGGAACTGCTGCGCACCGAACTGGAGGTGTCGATGGCCCTCGCCGGCGCGCCGCACGTGGCCGCGGCCGGGCGGCTGGGCGTGAAGTGGGCGTCCACGGCGCACGAACGGGAGGAGGGATGACCGACGCGCCCCACGCCCGTACGGCACCGCCCGGAGCGGTGATGGACCTGGCCGGCCTGCACGGGTCGCTGTCCGATCCGGCGCTGCTGTCGATGAACCTGCTGAACGAGGTGTCCGACCGGTACCCGGACGCGGTCTCCTTCGCGCCCGGACGGCCGGACCCGGGCGGGTTCTCGGTGGAGGACGTCCACCGGTATCTGCGTACCTGGACCGCGTACGTCACCGACGGCACACCCCGCGGCGCGGAAGTGGCCCGCAACCGGCTCTACCAGTACGGCAGAACCAAGGGGGTGATCCAGGACCTGGTGGCCCGCAACCTCGTGACCGACGAGAACATCCACGCCGACCCGGAGTCGATCCTGGTGACCGTCGGCTGCCAGGAGGCCATGGTCCTGGTGCTGCGCGCCCTGCGGGCCGGTGACCGCGACGTGCTCCTGGTCACCTCACCGGCCTATGTGGGCATCACCGGCGCGGCCCGTCTGGTCGACCTGCCGGTCGTGCCGGTCGACAGCGGCGCCGGCGGCATCGACCTGGACGACCTGGCGGCCAAGGTGCGCGGCGCCCGCGAGGCCGGACTGCGGCCCCGGGCCTGCTACCTGGTGCCCGACTTCGCCAATCCGACCGGGCTCAGTCTCGACGTGCCGACCAGGCGCCGGCTGCTGGAGCTGGCTGCGGAGCTGGACATCCTGATCATCGAGGACAACCCGTACGGCTTCTTCGGCGACGGCGCGCCCCCGAAGCCGACGCTCAAGTCGCTGGACACGGGACATCGGGTCGTCTACCTCGGCTCGTACGCCAAGACCGCCCTGCCCGGCGCCCGGATCGGGTATGTGGTGGCGGACCAGCCGGTCGCCCGGGACGGAGAGGTCGTCGGCACCCTCGCCGACGAGCTCTCGAAGATCAAGAGCATGATCACGGTCAATACCCCGCCGATCGCGCAGGCGGTCATCGGCGGCAGGCTGCTGGAGAGCGACTTCGCTCTGCGCGAGGCGAACCGGGACGCCACCGCGCGGTACGGACAGCGGCTGCGGCACCTGCTCGACGGGCTGGCCGCGCGGTTCCCGACAACGTCGCCGGTCTCCTGGAACCGACCGGACGGCGGATTCTTCCTGGTCGTCACGGTGCCGTTCGTCGCCGACGACGACCTGCTCGCCCACTCGGCCAAGAGGCACAAGGTCATCTGGACGCCGATGCACCACTTCTACGCGGCAGGGGGCGGTCAGCGGCAGCTGCGACTGTCCTGCAGCTCGCTCACACCGGCGGAGATCGACCTCGGTCTGGACCGGTTCGCTTCGCTGGTGACCGATCTTCTGGAGAGGACCTGAGAACGATGAGAGCGCTGACGGTAAACGATCGGACCATCTCGGACGAGACCGACGCCTATGTGATCGCGGAGATCGGCCACAACCACGAGGGCGATCTGGCCAAGGCGGAGGAGCTGGTACGTCAGGCGGCCGCGGCCGGGGCCAGCGCGGTCAAACTGCAGAAGCGGAACAACCGCTCGCTCTACACCAGGGCGATGTACGACTCCCCGTACACCGGACGCAACAGCTTCGGCCCGACGTACGGAGCGCACCGCGAGTTCCTGGAGTTCGGCACCCACGAGTACACGCACCTCCAGCAGCTGTCGGCCGAACTGAGCGTGGACTTCCTGGCCACCGCCTTCGACTTCGCCAGCGTGGACTTCCTGGCCGAGCTCGGTGTGCCGGCGATCAAGATAGCGTCCGGGGACATCAGGAACACACCACTGCTCGCCTACGCGGCGAAGGCGGGCAAGCCGCTGATCGTGAGTACCGGTGGCGCCGACATGGAGGCCGTCCGGCGCGCCTGCGGCACCGTTCTGCCGATCAACCCGGACCTCGCGCTGCTCCAGTGCACGGCGATGTACCCGGCCGAGCCCGAGGAGTTGAACCTGGCGGTGCTGAGCACCTACCGGGCCGAGTTCCCCGGGACGGTGGTCGGTTTCTCCGGGCACGACCTCGGCCCGTGGGCAGCCTGGACCGCGTACGCGCTCGGCGCCCGGGTGGTGGAGAAGCATGTCACTCTCGACCGCACCCGGCCCGGCAGCGACCACAAGTTCTCGTTGGAACAGGCGGACATGGCCGAACTGGTCGACGGGCTGCGCCGGGTGCGGCGCTCGCTGGGCGGCCGGGACAAGCAGGTCCTGCCGGGCGAGCGGCCCGCGATCAACAAGATGGGCAAGAAGCTGGTCGCCCAGCGGGACCTGCCGGCGGGGCACCGCCTCATCATGGAGGACGTGGCGATCAAGTCGCCGGGCGACGGGCTGACCCCCGACCGGCTCGTCGACGTGGTGGGCCGCCATCTCGGCCGGCCGCTGGCCGCCGACGCCGACATCACCCTGGAGGACCTGGTGGACGGCGATGCCGAGCGCGATTGACCTGACCGGATCGGTCGCCGTCGTGACCGGGGTGTGCGGACGGCTCGGCGCGGTGTGGGTGGACGCCCTGCTGGGCGCCGGTGCCGATGTGCTGGGCCTGGATGTGCGGGACACCCGCGGGCCGGAGCTGCGGGCGGTGCTGGACAAGCACGGCCCCGAGCGGTTCGCCGCACTGGTCGCGGACGTCACCGACACCGGCAGCCTGCGCCGCGCGCTCGACGACTGTCTCGCACTGGCCGGCGAGCCGACCATCCTGATCAACAACGCCGGTGTCGACAGCCCACCGTCGGCCGCGGGCGCCAGCTGGTGCTTCGAGGACATCCCGGACGAGGTGTCCGGCGGCATACTCGCCGTCAACGCCCAGGGGACGCTGCGGATGTGCCAGGTGTTCGGGTCGCGGATGGTCCGGCACGGCGGCGGATCCATCATCAACATCGGATCGATGTACGGCGGCCTCGCGCCCGACCCGCGGATGTACGAGCACCTGCCGATGGATCCGCCGTTCCTGAAACCGCCCGCGTACGGCATGTCCAAGGCCGGTGTCGCCTCGCTCACCCGGTACCTCGCGGCGCTGTGGGGGCCGGCCGGGGTGCGGGTCAACACCTTGTCGCCGGGTGGTGTGCTGGGCGCGCAGGACCCCGAGTTCCGCGAGAAGTTCCACGCCCGCGTGCCGCTGCGGCGCATGGCCCGCGCCGAGGACCTGAACGGACCGCTGCTGTTCCTCGCGTCCGACCTGAGCCGCTACGTCACCGGAACCGAACTCACCGTGGACGGCGGGTTCAGCTGTTGGTGACATCGACCCATCCACGAGGAGAAGCCATGGACAGCTCCTTGGCCTGGATACCGCGCACCGAGTTCGAGCGCGTCCTGGGCCATGTCGACGATCCGTACGAAAGGGCCCTCGCCTTCGCGGCGATGTCCCGGATCAACACCCTCTACATGATCGCGCGCGCCGGGTCGGGACACATCGGTTCCAGCTTCAGCGCCGCCGACGTGGTCAGCTGGCTGTTGCTGGAGGAGCTCGACCAGCCGTTCGAAGAAACCGGCGACGTGTACTTCTCGTCGAAGGGACACGACGCGCCCGGACTGTACGCCGCGATGATCGCGCTCGGACGGCTGGACGAGGACCTCCTGCACCGGCTGCGGCGGATCGACGGGCTGCCCGGTCACCCTGACGTCGGCACCCCGGGAATGCCCTTCAACACCGGTTCCCTCGGTATGGGCATCTCCAAGGCGAAGGGCCTGATCCTCGCCCATCGCCTGGCCGGCCGGGTCTCCCGGGTGGTGGTGATGACCGGGGACGGTGAACTGCAGGAGGGCCAGAACTGGGAGGCGCTGCCCGGCGCCGCGCGGTACGGGATGGGTGAGCTGACCGTGGTGGTCGACCACAACCGCCTGCAGTCCGACACGTTCGTCAGCGACGTCAGCGACCTCGGCGACCTGCCGGGCAAGTTCACCGCCGCGGGCTGGGGCGTGCTGCGCTGCGACGGGCACGATCCCCGGCAGCTGGAGAAGGCGTTCACCCGCCGCGCCGAGGACCACCCGGAGCAGCCCGTGGTCATCATCGCGGAAACGGTGAAGGGCGGCGGATGCCCCACGTTCGCCGCGACCTCGATGGAACCCGGCGAATGGCGCTACCGTCACCACAGCGGCGCGCCGAGCCCGCAGGACTACCGCTCCGCGTACCTGGAGCTGACCGGCACCGCAGACGGGATCCTCCGCAGGCACGGCCTGCCGCCCCTCCGGCCGGTCGGGCTGACACCGGACCGGCCCGTGAAACCGGCCGGGGTGCGGCTGCCCGAGCTGTACGGCCGGCTTCTCACCGAGGCGGCGCACGACGATCCGCGGATCGTCGCGCTGGACGGCGACCTGGTGCTCGACACCGGCCTGATCCCGTTCCGCGAGGCCCACCCGGACCGCTTCGTCGAATGCGGCATCGCCGAGCAGGACATGGTCTCGATGGCGGGCGGACTGGCGGCCGGCGGTCTGCGGCCGTTCGTGCACTCGTTCTCCTGCTTCCTGCACGCGCGGCCCAACGAGCACATCTACAACAACGCCACCGAGCGGCGGCCGGTGGTGTACGTCGGCTCGCTCGCCGGACTGCTGCCCGCCGGGCCCGGACACTCGCACCAGGCGGTCCGTGACGTGTCGGCGCTGAGCGCCGTTCCCGGTCTGACCATCCTGGAACCGTCCCACCCGGCCCAGCTGGCCGCCGCCCTGCACTACTGCCGGTCCACCCCGGACAGCGTCTATCTGCGGCTGTCCAGCCAGCCGGTCCCCGGCGAACTGGCGGATCTGCCGCCCGCGCCCCTGGTGACCGGCCGGGGACAGGTACTCCGCGCCGGCGGCCGGGCGGTCGCGTTCGGCGCCGGTCCGGTGGTCCTCGCGCAACTGCTGGGCGCCGCCGGCCTGCTCGCCGCACAGGGCATCGAGCTGACGGTGGTGGACCTGCCCTGGCACAACCGGGTCGACCCGGTGTGGCTCGGCGAACTGCTGACCGGCGTCCGGCAGGTGTTCGTGGTCGAGCACCAGTACAGCAGCGGTGGCCAGGCCGACCTGATCGCCCGGCAGCTGCTGGAGACGGGCGCCTGGGACGGAGCCTCCTTCCGCGGCGTCGGCCTCACGGACGTACCGCGCTGCGGCACCGACGCGGAAGTGCTCGCCGCGCACGGCATGGACGCATCGCACCTGGCGCACCTGATCGCTGCGGACGTCCTGGACCGCACCCGCACCACCCAACCGACGGGAGACACACCGTGGAAACTGTCCGCAACGAACTGAACCGCCCACCCCAGGAGATCGTCGAGGCCTTCCGCGCGGTGCTCGCCGAGTACAGCCCGAGCTGCCTGGTCACCGACGCCCGGCGGCGGGTCGGCGCGATCGGCGGGCTGCTGCCGGTGAAGCACCACCACAAGATCGCCGGGCCGGCGCTCACCGTCAACCTCTCGATCGACGACCTGGTCGACTGCATGCCGGTACTGACCCGGGCACAGCCGGGCGACGTGATCGTGGTGGCCTGCCACGGCACCACCCGCACCGCGATGTGGGGCGGCCTGATGTCCACCCTGTCACGGCAGATCGGTCTGGCCGCAGGCATCGTCGACGGCGCCATCCGCGACGTCGACGAGATCCGCGACCTGGACTTCCCGGTCTGGTACCGCAGCACCGTCCCGAGGCCCTCCCCGACCGCCGTGCACGACCGCACCGAGCCGGTCCAGGTGAACGTGCCGGTGGTGATCGACGGTCAGGTGATCAACCCCGGGGACATCCTGGTCGCCGACGAGAACGGCATCGCCGTCGTACCGAAGGACGAGGCCGAGACCGTGCTCGCCCGTACGAGGATGAACATCGAGAGGGAGCGGGTGATCCGCGAGAAGATCGGCTCCGGCCTGTCGGTCGCCGAACTGATCGCCGAGTTCGGACACCTGTGATGCGCGTCTACCTCACCGGCGCGGACGGGATGCTGGGCACCGCGCTGCGGCAGGAGCTCGCGAGCCGGCCGGAGACCGCCGACTGGCCCGTCCTCGGGGTGTCCCTCTCCGACTTCGACATAGGCGACGAGACCGCCGTCCGGGACTCGATCGCCGATTTCGGCCCCGACGTGGTGGTGCACACCGCCGCGAACGCGGTGGTGGACTCCTGCGAACGGGACCCGGCGCTGGCCCTGCGCGTCAACGTGGGCGGGACCCATCACGTCGCGGAAGCCTGCCGACGGCACGGCAGCCGGCTGATCTACATCTCCAGCGACTACGTGTTCGACGGCCGGGCCCCCGGGCCGGCCGGGTACAACGAGGAGGACGTACCCGCCCCGGTCAGCGTGTACGGCCTGAGCAAACTGGCCGGCGAGCGGATCGTCGAGTCCGTGCCCGACCACCTCGTGGTGCGCACGTCCTGGCTGTACGGCGGTACCGACCCCCGCCTGGACCAGGTGCTCGCCGCCGCGCGGGAGTTCCTCGACGGCGGCCGGCCGCGGCTGATCGACGACCAGTTCAGCAGCCCGACCTACGTCCCCGACCTGGCGTCCGCGCTCGTCCGGCTGCTGCCCGGCGCACTGGCGGTCCGCGGTCTGCTGCACATCGCCAACCGGGGCCGGGCGAGCTGGTACCAGGTGGGTATGGCACTCGCCGAACGTCTCGGCACCGCGCACCCGGTGCCGATGTCCATGGCGGACGCCGGTTTCGTCGGCGGCCGGCCGCGCGACTCACGCCTGGACAGCACCCGCGCGGCCGCCTTCGTACACGCGATGCCCCACTGGAGCGACGCCCTCTCCCGGTACTGCGCCCGGCTCGCCGCCGTCGACCGAGGACCGGTGAACCACTGATGCCCAAGCCGTTCCTGCTGCTGGACTTCGACGGTGTGGTGTGCGACACCGAACGGGCCGCGCTGCTGGCCTGGCAGGACCTCTACGACCGGCTCGGGGCGCCCCTGAGCGGCGAGGTGCGGGCCAGGATGCTCGGCAACTCGGCCGGAGCTAGGGTCGCCCTGGCCGACCTGGCCGAGCGGCTGGGCCGGCCGGTCGGGGACGGCGAGTGGGCCTGGCAGCGGCAGCGGCGGTCCGCCCGGTGCGCCGCCGCGCCGGTCCGGCCCGGTGTGGAGCGGCTGCTGCGCACCGCCGAGGGTGCCGCGATCGTGTCCAGCAGCCCGACCGCCTGGGTGGAGGAACACCTGCGGCGGCTCGGGCTGCGGGACCGCTTCGTCTTCCTCGTGACCGGCGACGACACCGACCGGCACAAGCCGGAACCGGACCTGTACCTGCTCGGGCTGGAACGCGCAGGGGTGGGCGCCGACGACGCGTTGGCCGTCGAGGACTCCCCGCGAGGGGTCCGCGCCGCCCGCGCCGCCGGTCTACGCTGCGTGGCGGTGCCCTGGGAGCCGGCCGGGGCAGCCGGCCTGGCCGGTGCCGACGCCGTGCTGTCCAGCCTGGACGAGCTGGACTTGCGGCACTATCAGCGCAACGAGGTGTGACATGGAGATCACGGCGGACAACGCCCTGGACGAACTGTCCCGGCATGTCCTGATGGACGGTCTGGACCTCGTACTGGACCTGGAACGCAGCCGCGGCAGCACGCTGGTCGACGCGCGCGGCGGCGAGGAGTATCTGGACCTGCTCACGTTCTACGGTTCGTTGCCCCTGGGCATGAACCACCCCGGTATGGCCGATGACCCGACGTTCCTGGCCGAACTCACCCGGGCCGCGCTGCACAAGGTGACCAACTCCGACATCTACACCGCGCAGTACGCACGGTTCACGGCGACGTTCAGCCGGGTGCTCGGCGACCCGGATCTGCCGCACCTGTTCTTCATCGACGGCGGCGCCCTGGCCGTGGAGAACGCGCTGAAGGTGGCCTTCGACTGGCGGGCCCAGCGACCGCGGACCGACCCGACGGCACCCCTCGAAGTCCTGCACATGGAGAACGCCTTCCACGGGCGCAGCGGCTACACACTGAGCCTGACGAACACCTCGCCGACGGTGACCGAGCGGTACCCGGTGTGGACATGGCCCCGCGTACCGGCACCCGGGCCCGGCGGCGAACGGGAGGCGGTCGAGGCCGCGCGACGGCACCTGGCCGAGCGCGGCGACCGCATCGCCTGCTTCGTCGCCGAGCCGATCCAGGGAGCCGGCGGCGACCGGCATCTCAGCAGGGAGTTCCTGCTGCGCATGCAGGACCTCTGCCATCAGTACGACGTGCTGTTCGTGCTCGACGAGGTGCAGACCGGTTGCGGCATGTCCGGCGCGCCGTGGACCTATCAGCGGCTCGGGCTCGCACCGGACGTGGTGGCCTTCGGCAAGAAGACCCAGGTGTGCGGTCTGATGGCGGGCGGCCGGGTGGACCAGGTGCCCGAGGGAGCGCTGGCCGTGCCGGACCGGCTCGGCTCCACCTGGGGCGGCAACACGGTGGACATGGTGCGGGCCACCCGGATCCTGGAGATCATCGAACGGGACGGCCTGGTCGACGCGGCCGAGACCAAGGGCGGACATCTGGGCCGTCTGCTCGCCGGCCTGGCCGCGGCCCACCCGGCGCTGGTGCGCGACGTGCGTGGCCTGGGCCTGATGTGGGCGTTCGACCTGCCGGACCCGGAACTGCGCAATGAGGTCCTGGACCGCCTGCGCCGCGGTCACCGGGTGCTGCTGCTGCCCGGCGGGGCGTGCGCCGTACGCTTCCGCCCGGCACTGACCATCGGGCTCGACGACCTGGACAGGGCGGTCGCCGCGGTGGACGCGGTCCTCACCTCGGTGAGTGCGCGGTGAACACCGTGCTCCGTGGACGCGTCGCCCGGCGGAGGGGTGCCCCGCGCCGTCGGACCGGGGCGGCTCCGACCCGGTCCGGCATCGGCTTCCCGCCGGGCGAAGTAGGGGTTGTCAGAAGGTTGTGGTGCGGCGAAAATACGGGCAGCAATACGGGCAGCTTTGTATTTCGGTGACAATGGAGGAGTGCGAGGGCTCATGAGTAATCCGTTCGAGGACGAGAATGCCTCATACTGCGTTCTGGTCAATGCGGAGGAGCAGTATTCCTTGTGGCCGGATTTCGCGGAGGTCCCGGCCGGCTGGACCGTCGTCCTGCCGAGCACGACCCGGCAGGCGTGCCTGGACTACGTGAACGAGCACTGGGTCGACATGCGCCCCAAGAGCCTTGTCGAAGCGATGAGTCAGGCCGACTGACGCACCGCCCCCGGAGCAGCCAGGGATCATGTCGCGAGGCGGCGTGATCCCTGGCTGTGTTCCGTGGTGCGGGCGAGGAAGAATTGAATGGATAATCCGCACCCGCTTCGGGTGCCTCGAATTCCTCGGGTACTCCCCGGCGCCGTCACCGGTTCACCATCGGGATTCTCTCGTTTCCGCATCGCGGGGCACGGACGGTGCCTGCCGCAGCCGATAGCGCGCTGATAGCCGGTCGATGAGCCGGGCGGGAAGCATGGGCCGCGCCGGTCGCAGGAACGCCCGGCAGCCGCCGCGGCGCATCGACGGGGGCACGCTGCGAAGACGCAAGCACTGATGGCGCGGCACACGTATGCGACCTGAAGGAGGCTGTCCCGTAATCCCCGGCGGGCGCGCGACGACAGCCACCGCACCTCGCGGTGTTGCCGGAACGTCCGCGTGCATCCAGTGTGCGGACGTCCCCCTGCCGTGCGACGCACCGCGTCCGACGCCGCGCGCTGACCCGCCAGCGATCACGGGACAGCCTCTGCCGCCTGGCCGAGGAATGGTTTTCCCTCTTTCTCACTGACCCATGGGAGGAGTTCGCGGTGGAACTGGTGGAGCGCGAAGCACCGTTGGCACTACTGACCTTGCTGGCCGAACAGGCGCGGGACGGACACGGATGCGCCGCGCTGGTCTCCGGACCGGTGGCGGCGGGCAAGAGCGTGCTGGTGCACAACTTCGCCGATTGTGCCCCGGGCCTGGGAATGCTCCCGTTGTCCGCGCTGGGATCCGAGGACGAGCGGCACCTGCCCCTGGGAGTGGTACGGCAGTTGGTCGACGACGCGCCGCTGGACTCCCAGGACCGGGCGCGGGCCGTCGCGCTGATCGAGGACGGCGTGCGCGCCGCCCGGTGCCGGGGCACCGGGGCGCAGGTGGACGACGGCATCGTGCACGGGCTCTGCACCGTTCTGCTGGAACTGGCCGAACGCCGCCCGCTGTACATCGCCGTCGACGACGTGGAGCAGGCCGACCAGGCTTCGCTGACGTGTCTGGCGTATCTGACGCGGCGGCTGAAGAGCGCCCGGGTGCTCGCGGTGTTCACGCACAGCGGGCACGGGTGCGACACCGAGTTCCGCTTCGGGGCGGACCTGCTGCGACAGCCCAACTGCCACCGCGTCGAGGTGACGCAGCTCTCCCCGGCAGGCGTGCGGCAGTTGGTCGCCCAGCACCTGGGCGAGGTGACCGCCGATGAGCGGTCCGCCGACTGGCACGCCTACAGCGGGGGCAACCCGCTGCTGGTCGAAGCGCTGGTCCGCGACCACCTCGGTGGTGACGAGGCGGGTCCGCGCTACCGCGAGGCCGTACTGTCCTGCCTGCGCCGCGTCCGCCCGGACACGGTCCGGGTGCTGAGCGGCTACGTGGTGCTCGGCGAACTGGACAACCTGGACAGCCTGGTGGGGCTGAGCCCGGCCCGGACCACGGAGGCGGTACACGCGCTGATCGCCGGCGGACTGCTCACCATGGACGGCTTCCGGCACGGGGCGGCCCGCGACGCGGTGGTCGGCTCGATCGACTCCGAGGAGCTCGCCCGGCTGCACGTCCGGGCGGCGGTCCTCGCCCACGAGCGCGGTGCCGGCACCGCGGTGGTCGCCGACCACCTGCTGCACGCCGGTGCGCCGGCCGACGGCGGCGCGCTGGAGGAGCCGTGGGCGCTGCCGGCACTGGAGGACGCCGCGGCGCACGCCCTGCGGGACGGCGCGGCCGGCCGCGCCGTGGACTGCCTCCGGCTCGCCCGGCTGGTCTGCACGGACCCGCTCCGGCGGGCACGCATCACCGCCGCTCTGATCCGGGCCGAGTGGAGCATCAACCCCGGTGTGTCCAGCGGCCGGCTCGGCGAGCTCGTCGAGGCGATGCGAAAGGGCTGCCTGCGTGGTGCCGACGCGCTCACGCTGGTCCGGGCGCTGCTCTGGCACGGCCGTTTCGAACAGGCCCAGGAGGTGCTCGGTCACCTGGCCGCCTCCGGGCAGGCGATGGACCCGGAGACGGCCACCGAGCTGCAGATCACCCGGCGTCGGCTGCGGCACACCTATCCGTCGTTCCTGGCCGCTCTCGGCCCGCGGTCCGGCGCCGGACGTCCCCCCACGCACTCGGTGAGCGCCGACCGCCGGCTGCAGGCGGTGTCCGCGCTGGCCGCCGTACTCGGAGAGGGTTCCCATCCGGAGGCCGTCGGTGTGGCGCAGCGGGTGCTCCACGGCACCCGGCCGGACGAGTTGTCCACCGAGACCGTCGAAAGCTCCCTCCTCGCCCTCGCGTACAGCGGGCGGGCCGAGCGCGCGGCAGCCTGGTGCGATCTGTTCCTGGACCGGATGCAGGCACGGCACACACCGGGCAGACAGGCGAGACTCGGCGCGGTACGGGCCGAGATCGCCCTGCGCCGGGGTGACCTCACCGACGCCCTGCGGTACGCGAGTGACGCGCTGGCCACCCTGCCGGCGATCAGCTGGGGTGTCACCGTCGGCGCGCCGCTGAGCACGCTGATCCTGGCCACCACCGCGATGGGCCGCTACGACGAGGCACAGGCCTACCTGGACCACCGGGTTCCGGAGGCGATGTTCGAGACCCGCTACGGCATGCACTACCACTACGCGCGGGCGCGGTTCGGGCTCGCCACCGGCCATCTGGAGATGGCCCTGGAGGATCTGCGCCGGTGCGGTGCCAAACTGTGCCAGTGGGGAATGGACACACCCGGCCTGATTCCGTGGCGTACCGACGTCGCCGAGGTGTATCTGGGGCTGGGGCGTCCGGACGACGCCAGGCGGATACTCGAGGAGCAGTCGGCCAAGTTCGCCGTCATGCCGAACCGGGTCCGCGGCACCGCGACCCGGGTCCTGGCCGGGGCCGGCGCTCCGGCGCACCGGCCGACGCTGCTGCGCCGGGCGGCGGAACTGCTGCAGTCCGACGACGGCGACCGGTACGAACTCGCCCTGGCCTTCGCCGATCTGGCCCGCGCCTACCGGACCCTGGGTGAGTTCCGGCGTGCCGCGGCGGCCGAGCGCCGCGCGGTCATCGTGGCCGCCGACTGTCACGCCGAAGCGCTGGTCCGGGGCCTGGCGGTGGAGAGCGCCACCGCGCTGCCGGCACTGGCCGACGGCGGTGACGGGCTCACCGAGGCGGAGCGCCGCGTGGCCGCGATGGCCGCGGTCGGCTGTTCCAACCGGGAGATCGCCGAGGGTCTGCACGTCACGGTCAGCACGGTCGAGCAGCATCTGACCCGCACCTACCGAAAGCTGCGTATCAGCCGGCGCGCGGACCTGCCCTCCCTGCTGGGCGGACCGGCGATGGTGGACCTCACCGACGCGCGGCGACGGTGACCGGACCGCCGAACCGGCTTCCCTCCGCGGCCGAAATCCCGCCAATTCGGCCCGGTCGCCTTCTCGGCGCCCGTGGGTGAATCCGCGCATTTCTTCCCGTCACTGAATCTCCGGTCACTTCAGTGACACCGTTCACTGGATAGACCCGATCGAGTCAGGTAGATATGATGTTGGTGCGTAGCTGACCGGCGGGAACTGTGTCGTGGATGTGAAGGACGGTCATGCGCTTTCGTCTATTAGGGCCGTTGGAAGTGGTCGGCCCTGGTGGCCCAGCGCTGATCACCGCCGAGCGTCAGCGAATTGTCCTGGCGGTTCTGCTGCTGGAGCCCAATCGGATCGTTCCGATGGATCGGCTGGTCGACGCGGTCTGGGGCGCTTCTCCGCCACCCACCGCACGCGCCCAGATCCAGATCTGTGTCTCCATGGTCCGCGCCAGCATGGCGAAGGTCGGTCTGCCCGATGTCATCCAGACCAGGTCACCCGGCTACCTCGCCGAGGTCGGGGATGACGAGCTGGACCTCCATGCCTTCGAGCGGGCCGCTTCGGCCGGACGTGCCGCGGAGGAGGCCGGCCGCTTCGACGAGGCGGCGTCCGCCTTCGAAACCGCGCTCGGGCTCTGGCGCGGGTCCTCGTGCTTCGGCGGTGGCATCACCAGCACGGCGCTTCAGGCTCCGGCCGCGCGGCTGGACGAGCAGCGGCTCGCCGTCGTGGAGCAGTGGGTGGACGCGCGGCTGGCCCTCGGCCTGCACCAGCGGCTCGTGGCGAGGCTGATCGACCTGGTCATGCAGAACCCGCTGCGTGAACGCCTCCGCGCCCAGCTCATGGTGGCGCTGTCCCGGTCGGGCCGCAAGGCCGAGGCGCTCGAGGTCTACCGGCGTGGCCGGCGCGAGCTGATCGACGAACTCGGCATCGAGCCGGGGGAGGAGCTCCGCCGGCTGCAGGAGTCGATTCTGTCCGGGCGGCTGGACGGCGCGCAGCCGGTGAGTACGCCGCCCGCATCGCCCTCGGTACCGGCGACGCCCGCGGCCCCCGAAGCGGCGCCGGCACCGGCGCCGGCCGCGTCCTTCGCCGGGCCGCCGGCGGTGCCCCGGCTGCTGCCCGGCACGATTGCCGATTTCACCGGACGCGACGACCTGCTCGCCAGGCTCGAAGCGGCGCTGGAAGAAGCCACGGAGACGCCGTACGCCCTGCGGATCGTCTCGATCACCGGCAGAGGAGGCGTCGGCAAGAGCACCCTCGCGGTACATCTCGGACACTCCCTGGCGAATCGATACCCCGACGGCCAGATGTTCGCCAAGCTGAGAGGACCCTCGGCCCAGCCGATCCTGCCGACACGTATCCTCGAACGCTTTCTGCGCAGCCTGGGGGTACGGGGCTCGGCCATGCCGTCGAGCATCGAGGAACGGGCGGAACTGTTCCGGAACCTCGTCGCCGACCGGCGTATGCTCATCGTCCTCGACGACGCGATCGACGAGGAACAGGTGCGCTGGCTGTTACCCGGATCGTCCAACTGCCCGGTTCTGATCACGAGCCGGTCCCGGCTGGCCGGTCTGGAGGGCACGAGTTCCGTCCAGGTCGATGTGTTCTCCACCGAACAGGCGTTACAGCTGCTCAGCCGGATCCTCGGCACCGAGCGGATCCACAGTGAACTCTCCAGCGCCCTGCACCTGATAAAGCTGTGCGGCAATCTCGCGCTGGCGCTGCGGATCGTGGCGGCGCGGCTGGCCGCCCGGCCGCACTGGCCCCTGAGCAAGATGGTGGCCCGGCTCCGTGACGAACGCCAGCGGCTGGATGAACTGACCCACGGCGGGGTCGGCGTCCGGGCGGGTCTGGCGATGGCCTATCAGGGCCTGCCCGCCGACGCGCAGCGTCTGTTCCGGCGTCTGTCGATGCTGGAGGCGGCGGAGTTCTCCAGCTGGGTCGCGGCGCCCTTGCTCGACGTCGCCGCGGCGGAGGCCGAGGACACCCTGGAGTTCCTCGTGGACGCCCAGCTCGTCGATGTCGAGGTGGTGAGGGGCAGCCGCCCCCGCTATCGCCTGCACGACCTGGTCCGGGTCTACTCCCAGGAGTGCCTGGCCCAGTACGAGAGCACCGCCGAGCGGTCGGCCGTGCTCGGCCGGGTGCTGAGTACGTGGCTGTTCCTGGTCGAGGAGGCGCACCGGCGGGCCTACGGCGGGGACCACACGCTGATCCACGGGAACGCGCCGCGCCTGGCACTCGACCGTTCGGTCATCGACCGGGAACTCGGCGATCCGCTGGGGTGGTTCGAGGGGGAGCGGACCTGTCTGATCACGGCGGTCAGACAGGCCGCCGCCGCGGGCCTCGACGAGCTCTGCTGGGATCTGGCGCTGACGCTGGTCACGCTGTTCGAGATGTACGGCTACTTCGACGACTGGCGCACGACGCACGAGATCGCGCTCGCGGCCACGCAGCGCAACGACAACCGGCGTGGTCAGGCGGCGATGCTCTACTCGCTCGGCACCCTGCACATGTTCCAGTACAGGCTGGACGAGGCGCGGGGCCGCCTGGGGCTCGCCGGTGAACTGTTCCGTCAGGTCGGCGACGTGCACGGTGAAGCGCTGGCCCTGCGCAATCTCGCGTTCGTCGACCGCGTCCAGGGCCGCCTCGACGAGGCGATGGCGGGCTACGAGAAGGCACTGGCCATGCTCTCCGAGGTGAACGACCCGACCGCCGAGGCGCATGTGCTGAGCAACATCGCGCAGATCCATTTGGACCGCGGCCTGGTCGCGGAGGGGAAACGCACCATGACGGCCGGTCTGGCCGCGGTGGAGCGCTCGGGCAACCGGCGGGTGCGCGCGCAGATTCTGTGCCGCCTGGGCGAGGCGCATCTGCAGATCGACGAGGTGGCCGAGGCCGAGCGCGTGTTCGCACGGGCTCTGGAGACCGTACGTTCGGTCGGGGACCCGGTGGGCGAGTGCTACGCGCTGCGCGGTCTGGCCGTCGTCCGGTCGCGCCGGGGAAGTCACGGCGCGGCCTACGAGATGCTGGAACAGGCCATGGTGATCGCTTCCCGGGCCCATGAGCACCTGGCCATCGGACGGATCCAGCTCTCGCTCGGTGAGGTGGCCGCGGACAGGGGCAGCCATGAACGCGCCAAGGAGCACCTCGCCTCGGCACTGGACATCTTCGGGCGGATGCGGGCCACCAAGTGGCAGAATCAGACCTTGCGCCTCCTGAGCGACGTCCGCGCGGCCTCCGACGGCGTGGCCCCGGACAACGCGGCCGCTGCCTACGCGCGGGCGAGCCCGGGCTGATGCCGGGCCTCGGAGCGGCCGGCGGCAGACCCGTCCGCCGCCGTCCCCGGGTCCGGCAGCCGGACCCGGGGACCCGGCACCGGAACCGGCCAAACTGGAAACGGAACTCCGGTGTCCCTTCCGGCCGCGTGGCACGATGCCCACCTCGGCGGGAGGCTCCGTCCGGACAGCGGATGCCGGGCGGTGGGATTGAAGGACCGAACCGTCGCGGCGGCGGCGGCGGACGGGGCTGATGTTCGCAGACGGGACGCATCCGGTGTTCCGTCCCACAAAGGATGCAATCGATGAGGCCGGTGTTACGTGAAGCTCGGAGTGTGTGTCTCTGATGGAACCAATGGGCGGCCCGTCGACGGGCTGATGATCCGCATCGAACGGCCTGGCCTGGACGAGTGGCAGACCGTGTGGCACGGGCTGACCGGGAGGGACGGGAGGCTGGATCGTCCATCCCTCCCGGAGGACACCCCCGGGCCGTTCCGGCTGGTCCTGGAGAGCGACCGGTATTTCGCGACGCTCGGGAGACGGCCGTTCTACAGTCACATCGTGGTCGCGTTCGCCGAGTGGGAGACGGATCAGGAGATCCCGATCGTGATCGCTCCCTACGGATACGCGGTGTGCGCCGTCGGCCAGTAGCCATGGCGCACGAATGACGAACGAGGCCGGGAGCCCCCACCCCGGTCATCTCCCCCGCGGTGGCGCGGACGCGTGACGTCCGGCGGTTCGCCGCCGGCGCGGACGGAACCCGTGCCCACGTCGACGGGGCAGCGGCGGGCGAAGGCGATCCCTGTCCCGCACACCTCGCCGAGCGCGGCGCCCGCCGGGTCGCCGACCACGCCGACCTGCGACGACCGTGGCCCCACGAGTGGGTTTCGCCCTCCAACACCCCCTGCTTAAGGGCTGTCCCGCAATTCCTGGCGGGCGCACGACGACAGCCACGGCACCTCGCCGCGTTGTCGAAACGCCCGAATACATCCAGTATGCGGGCGCCTCTCCGCCTTGCGATGCACCGCATCCGACGCCGCGCGCTGATCCACCAGGAATTGTGGGACAGCCCTTAGCGAGTACTTAGCGTTCCAGTAGGAGGACGAAAAGGGAACTCACTAGAACTGGAGGAGTCCACCCGGACCTCCGGGACACGAGTTTCCGCATGGGAGATCGCTATGTTGGCTCTGCCGTACAACCTGGCCGAATTCGCCGGCGTCCACGTCCTGGACGACACCATCTGGGGCTGACTTTCCGCCACTCGGCAGGCGGTCGTCGCCGGAGCCGGCGCGGGCCGCCCACCACACGGCGCGGGGGAAGGGCCGGACGGAGTGCCATGAAGGGCGCTCCCCGGCCCCGGTGGTGATTCGGCTCGGGCGAGGAACACCCCGGACCGCATTCGGCCGGCGAGCGCCTTCACGTACTTATGACGCAGGATGTGATGCGGTGTTGATGGCATGTGAGGAGCGGACGGTGAACGGCCTGCGCCGACCGGGAGGTGACGGCACATGAGCATCTCGGTCCGGGTCATCGATTCCACCAGTGGCTGTCCGGTCGAGGATCTGGTCGTCACCCTGCACGCCCGGGAGCACGGCGCATGGCCGGCCGTGGCCCGGTCGCGGACCGACAGCGCGGGGAAGATCGCTTCGCTGTCCGACGAGGCCCTGCCCCACGGGTCCTACCGGCTGGTCTTCGAAACCGGTGAGTACTTCGCCGAGCGGGCGGTCGACAGCCTGTACGGGGAGGTCATCGTCTCGCTCCACTACCAGGGTGACCCGGGCCACCTGCACGTTCCGTTGCTGTTGAGCCCGTTCTCGTACACCACCTACCGGGGGCTCGTCCCCAGGACAGCGGCGGCCGAGAAGGTGTGAGAGGGGGCGGGCGACGTGCGCGTGCCGGAGTCCGCCGGTCCCTGTGTCACCGGCCGTGCTCCGCCCGCGGGCGACCGCGACGGCACGGCGGACCGTCGAAGCGCGACGGTGCGACGACGCCCTGGGCCTGAACCGGCCCCACCCTCCGCGGGACGTGTGCGCCTGCCGGTGCGCAGGGAAGCACACAGGCGAACCTGCCGCAGGGCCCACCCTCTTCCGCATGCGACCCGCACATCACAGCGGCCCGTTCGAACAACTCCACAATGCCTTCGTCCGACCTGGACGGCCCGGCCGTCGCCCTCGTCCCCTTCGCCGTCGCACCGGCGCTCACCTGTCCTCGCGGGATCGGCGCGGGGCGCGGACGGGCGAAGGCTCGCAGTGAAGGCGCCCGCGGACACGGCCCAGGGGCACCGCAAGCAGAAGGGGTGGAACAGTTGTCTGACGCATCGCAGTCGACGATTCACACAGTGCCGGTCGAATCCCTGCTGCCGGCGGACTCGCCGCGTCTGGAGGGTCTGAGCGAGGGCCACGCGCTGGCACTGGCAGGGAGCGGGACCGAGTTCGAACCGATCCTCGTGCACCGGGACACGGGACGCGTGGTCGACGGCATGCACCGGCTCCGCGCCGCGACCCTGCGCGGAGAACACCACATCACGGTCCGCTATGTCGAGGGCGCGTCGGCCGATCTGTTCATCCGGTCGGTGCAGGCCAACATCAGCCACGGCCTTCCCCTGACACTCGGGGACCGCAAGGCGGCGGTCCTGCGCATCCTCGCGACCCACCCCCACTGGTCGGACCGGGCCATCGCCGCCGTCACAGGGGTGTCGCCGAAGACGGTAGGGGCAGTACGGGGGAGATGTTCGACCGAGGAACCTCCTCAGTCGAATCCCCCGGTCCCACGCGTGGGCAGGGACGGCCGGGCGCGCCCGACGGACATGCCGGAGCGGCGGGAGAAGGCCCGGTCCCTGCTGACGGAGCGGCCTCGCGCGACCCTGCGCGAAGTGGCCCAGGAGGCCGGTGTCTCCGTCAGTACGGCGCACCGCCTGCGGCAGGAACTGAGGTCCTGCACGGCCGCGGGCGAATCGGACGAGCGGACACCGGCCGCCGCTGACACGCACGAGGACTCGGCGTGCCTCCCCTCGCTCGTGGTCGCGGCCCCTCAGCGCTGTTCCGTCCCGGTGTCCCTCCCGGCCCCGGTGGAGCCCTCCCCGCGGGCAACGGCGCGCATCCGGGTACGGGCCATGGACGTTCTCTCCAACGATCCCTCGATCCGCTTCACCGACAGTGGCCGCGCTCTCCTGCGCTGGCTCAACGGCCAGGCCCACGGGCTGGCGGCGGGCGAGCAGCTGCTGGCCGCCGTTCCACCGCACTGCGCGCGGGCCCTTACCGAAGTGGTGAGCCACTACGCCAGGGAGTGGGAACGGCTGGCCGCCGGGCTGCAGAGACCGAACCGGTGAACGGCTCCCGGCGAGCGGTCCGGTGGGACCACCCCCGGAGCGCCGCCGACCGCTGCGCCACGGCATCGGCGCGCATTTCCCGGGACGGTCGGCGGACATGGGAAACGCTCGGTGACGAAGCTCACGTTTGATGCGCGGATCGCATCCGCTTGGTCCCATTTGAGTGGGGACAGGGTGGCGAATATGCCCAATGACCGGACTCGTGCGCATGGGTGAAACCTTCTGCGGCGCTCACTTCGTGGCTACGGTGAGACGCGAAACGAGGGGGCAGGCATCGAGCCCCGGGCTTCGCGGCCGTGCTCCCCTCGCCCGGATCCGTTCTGCTGATCCGAGTGATGCGGTCCGCACGTCAGGGACCTCGTGTTTCCCGGGTACCGGTGGCGGTCCGTCAGAGGCGGACCCCGATGTCATCGGTGACGTCGACGCGTCGGAGCACGGGACGGCCCGCGTCACGAACAGGTGACCGGCGGGCCCATGCGGCAGGTGCGATGTGTTCTGACAGGAGCAGAGTGAACATCTCGGTGGACGATGTCAGAGTCAAGGCCAAGGCCCTTTACGAGTCACGTGCGACGGGCCGTCCCATCCCTCCCTTCACCGACGAGCATCCGGCGCTGGACATGCACGACGGATACGCCATCCAGCGCGAACTGGTCGGCATGCTCACAGCGGCCGGCGACAGCGTCGTCGGCTACAAGGCGGGGCTCACCTCCGCCCCGATGCAGGAGCTGTTCGGTGTCAGCACCCCGGACTACGGACCGGTGCTGGGCTCGACCGTGTTCGAGAACGGAGCCACCACGCCGAGCGGCTCGTTCATAGCGCCCAAGGTCGAGGCGGAGATCGTCTTCCGGCTCGGAACGTCCCTCAAGGGGCCCGGTGTCACCGTGGCCGCGGCACGGGAGGCGATCTCCGAGGTCATGGCGGGGCTGGAGATCGTCGATTCCCGGATCGAGGGCTGGCGGATCCGGCTCGCGGACACCATCGCCGACCTCGCGTCGAACGGCGCGGTGGTGCTCGGCCCTCCGGCCGCACTGCCCGAGGACTGCGATGTGCGCCTCGTCGGTATGGCCTTCTCCCGCAACGGCGAACTCGTGGCGACCGGAGCCGGTGCCGCCGCCCTGGGGGATCCGGTCGCGGTGGTCGCCTGGCTGGCGAATGTGCTCGGCGAGCACGGTGTGACGCTCGAAGCGGGTCAGCTGATCATGACGGGCGCCCTTCACGCCGCCGTCGCGATGCGTCCGGGCGACAGCTTCGTGGCCGAGTTCGACCGGCTGGGCACCGTCACCCTTCACGTGGGCGACGCGTAGACCACCGGCGCGCCCCAAGGTGAATCTCCAGCGAGGGAAGGGCAATGCAGCCATGAAGCGAAACGGGCGCCTGCCCGTGGCCGTCCTCGGCGCCGGTCTCATCGGAGTCGATCTGGCAGAGAAGATCATGCGTTCGGAGTTCCTCGACTGCGGTCTGGTCGTGGGACGCGACGAGAAGACGCCCGGCCTGCGGCAGGCGGCCGAACTCGGTCTCGCCATCGGTACGCGCGGCATCGAGTCCCTCCTGGACGCCCCGCAGCCGTTCGCCATCGTGTTCGACGCGACCAACGCCATGGCCCATGCCGAGCACGCGGAACGCCTGGGTCTGTCGGGTACGAAACTCGTGGACCTGACACCGAGCAAGGTGGGGCGGATGGTGATTCCGAGCGTGAACGGGGCGGAGGTCCTGAGCTGCGACGACATCAACATGATCAGCTGCGGCGGCCAGGCGTCGATACCGGTCCTGCACGCGATCACCCAGGGACACAGGGTCGAGTACGTCGAGGTCGTCACGACGGCCGCCAGCGCGAGTGTCGGGCGCTCCACCCGGCTCAATCTCGACGAGTACGTCGAGACCACCCAGGACGCGGTGCGTGACTTCACCGGCGTCAAGGACGTCAAGGCGATCCTCAACGTCAGTCCGGCCAGGCCGCCGGCGACCTTCCGGGTGGCCATGTCGATGCTGGGGGAGGGGTTCGGCTCGGCCTCGGTGAACGCGGCCGTGACGGCCGCGGCCGAGCAGGTCCGCTCCTTCGCCAAGGGGTACCGGATCACCGCCTGCGTCGTGGAGGAGAACAAGGTGTTCGTCGCCGCGGAGGTCACTTCGTCCGGCGGACGCATCCCCCGGTACGCGGGCAACCTCGACATCATCAACTCCGCCGCGGTCCATGTCGCCGAACAGTGCGCGGCGGCCGGCCGGGCGAGCACGGGTACGGAGGCGTCATGAGCGCAGCAGCATCCCCCGGCGGCGCCGGAAAGCCGGTGCTCATCTACGACGCGTCCCTGCGCGACGGCCATCACGCCGTCCGCCACCAGCTGGACCGTGAACAACTGCGGGCCTACGCGCGGGCGGCGGACGCCGCCGGCGTCCCCCTGGTCGAAGTGGGGCACGGCAACGGCCTGGGAGCCTCCTCCCTCCAGGTCGGGCAGGCCCGGCTCGGCGACGACGAGATGCTCTCGATCGTGCGGGAGTCCCTGCGCGACAGCAGGATGGCCGTCTTCATGCTGCCGGGATGGGGCACGACCGCGGACCTCGAACGGGCCATCGCCCACCAGGTGGACGTGGTGCGGATCGGCACCCACTGCACCGAGGGAGACCTCGCCGAACGGCATCTGGGCTTCCTCCGCGAGCAAGGGGTCCAGGCCCAGGCCGTTCTTCTGATGAGTCACATGGCGAGTCCCGAACGGCTGGCGCGTGAATGCGCCCGGCTGGTGGAGTTCGGCGCCGACGCGGTGGGCATCATGGACTCCTCCGGCCACTATCTGCCGGCCGACGTCACGGAGCGCGTCGCCGCCATGCGCGAAGCCGTCGAGGTGCCGGTGATGTTCCACGCCCACAACAATCTCGGGATGGCGGTCGCGAACTCGATCGCCGCCGCGGAAGCGGGTGCGGACATCCTGGACGCCTGCGCCCGGGGGTTCGGAGCGGGCGCGGGGAACACCCAGCTGGAGGTCCTGGTGCCCGTGCTGGAACGGATGGGCTTCTCGACGGGAATCGATCTGTACGGTCTGCTCGACGCGGCCGACATCGCCGAGCGCGAACTCATGCCGGCCCCACCCACCATCGACTCGGTGAGTGTCGTCAGCGGGCTGGCCGGAGTGTTCTCCGGGTTCAAGAACCGGGTCCTGGACATCTCGCGGCGTGAGGATGTCGATCCGCGCGACGTCTTCTTCGAACTGGGCAAGAGGCAGGCCGTGGCGGGTCAGGAGGACCTCATCGTCGAGGTGGCCCTCGGCCTGAAGGCGGCTCGTGGTGCGTGAGAGCCGCGAGCCCGCGGCTTTCGGTCGGGTGAGGACAGCGAGCGAGGGAAGAGCCAGTCGTGTACGACGTACTCAAGGACATCCTGGTCGGCGAACTGCACGTACGCGAGGAGGATGTCGTGCCCACGGCCACCCGTGAGGAGGTCGGGCTCGACTCCCTCGCGGTGCTGGAACTCGCCGGCGCGCTGAACGAGCGGCTCGGCATCGAGGTCCACGACTACGAGCTGCTGGACGCCGCCACCCTCGCCGACGTGGCCCGTCTGATGGCGGAACGGCGGCCGGGAGGCTGAGCCCCACAGTCGATTCGGGCGCCGTTCGCACCACTGGGCGCGCGGCGTCCTCTCCACCGGGAGTCCCATGTCTCATCCACCGCTGCGCGCGGTTCTCGAAACCGTCGCCTCCTACAAGCCGTCCGAAGGTGTCCACGGACCGACGGCACGAACGCGCCCGCTGTCGGCGAACGAGTCGCCGCACACTCCTCTTCCCGGCATCGTCGAGGCGATCGAGGAGGCCGGTTCCACGGTGAACCGCTATCCGGACCCCGGCTGCGGAGCGCTGACAGGAGCCCTCGCCCGGTCCCACGGGATCGCGGAGGACCGGATCGTGGTCGGTGCCGGTTCCGTCGCCCTCCTGCAGACCCTGTTCCAGTCGATCGCCGATCCCGGCGCCGAAGCCGTGTACGCCTGGCCGTCGTTCGAGGTCTACCCCACGCTCGCCGCCCTGGCCGGCGTGGAGTCCGTACAGGTGCCGCTGGACGGCGAGGCCCATGACCTGCGGGCCATGACCGCCCGGATCTCCTCGCGGACCAGGCTCGTCATCATCTGCAACCCCAACAACCCGACGGGCACGGCCATCGGCCACGAGGAACTCCGGGAGTTCGTCGAGGCCGTGCCGCCGACCTGCCTGGTGGCCGTGGACGAGGCCTACCACGAGTACGTCCGCGGCCCGGAGGTGACCAGTGCCCTGGGGCTGTGCGCGGCGCATCCGAACCTGGTCGTGCTGCGCACGTTCTCGAAGGCGTACGGACTGGCCGGACTGCGGACCGGATATCTGGTGGGGGACGCCCGTGTCGTCGAGCGGCTGCGCAAGGCATGTCTCCCCTACGCGGTGAACACCGTCGCGCAACGGGCGGCCGTCGCGGCCCTCGGACTTGAGGAGCAACTGCTGCGGCGCGTCGACAGCACGGTCGCCGAACGCACTCGCGTACGTGACGCCCTGGTGCGCCGCGGCTGGGAGATCCCGGACAGCCAGGCGAACTTTCTCTGGCTGCGACTGGGCCGGAACGCCGCCGGCTTCGGCGCGTGGTGTGCCGGCAGGGACATCGCGGTACGGGCGTTCCCGGACGTGGGCGTACGTGTGTCGATCGGTTCCGCCGAGGACAACGACCGGTTCCTCGCCGCGGCCGAGGAGTGGCGCTCCGCGAGGCGGACGGCAGCGGCCGGAGCCGGCCGGACGCGTCAGGCACGAAAGAAGGCGGAAGCATGACCACTCTTGACACCCCACGAGGTGCTCAGGCCGCGGACGACGCCGGGGTCTCCCGTCATGTGGTCGTCGCGCCGGGCATGTGCAGCGGCGGTTCCACGGTGTTCGGCCGGATCGGGGACTGGACCTGGGAGGTGGTGAGCGAGTCGTGCCGGATCAACGTACACGCGGCCCGGACCGCCGGGGGAGACCCCGCCTACCTGTCCTTCTACTACTTCCATGTGCGCGGCGGCGACGTCGTCCATCCCCACGGGCTCACCTTCGGCGACGAACTCCGGGTGGACTCCAGGGCCTTCCAGTTCGGCAGCCAGTCGGTCATCACCCTGCACCGGCTGGCCCCCGCCGGACTGGAACTGCCGGACGGACCACTGGACCCGGCGGAGGTGTACGAACACCCGCACCCGCACTGCCTCTACGCGGAGAACTTCAACCGGTGGATCGCCCGCGGCACCGCGGGCAGCAACCGGGGTCTGGCTCAGGTGACACCCCCGGACTTCGGCTACCAGGATCTGGCGCCGCTTCCGAACGCCTACTCCCCCCGGTCCCTCGTGGGCCGGGCGCGGGCCACCGGAAGCTTCCACCCGGCGGGCCCGCCCGGGTTCCAGGAGGCCGGGCAGCCCCGGACCTTCACATACGCCCTGGACGTCGTGCGCGACCTCAACGGCGCCGGACTGATGTACTTCGCCTCGTACTTCTCCGTCTTCGACACGATGCTGCTGCGTCTGTGGCGGTCGCTGGGACGGACGGACGAACAGTTCCTGCGGCGCAGGGTGATCGACCAGAAGATCGGCTACTTCGGCAACGCCGACCCCGGCACGGTCTTCGAGGTCACCGTACGCAGGTGGCGGAGCACCGGCTCGTCGGACGTCGAGGTGGCCGACATGGCCCTGCGCGACACGGCGACCGGACAGCTGATAGCCGTCACCGCGATCGAGATCGGGATCGAGGCGGCGGGCGTCCGCACCTCGGACGGCGGGTGAGGTCACGGCCTGCGGCCGCCCGCCCGCAGGGGAATGCTCTCTTCGACGAACCGTACCCCGGACGGAGCACATGAGCGACGCATGCACGAACGGTGGCGCGGCCGGCGCGACGGTGTGGCTGACCGGCCTGCCCAGCGCGGGCAAGACCACGATCGCCTCGACCGCAGCCGCCGAACTGCGCTCCGCCGGGCGCCGGGTGCACATCCTGGACGGCGACGAACTGCGCGCACACCTGACGGCCGACCTCGGCTTCTCCCGCGAGGACCGGGAGGCGAACGTGTGCCGCATCGGCTATGTCGCGGAACTGCTCGCCTCCCACGGAGTGACGGTGCTGGTCCCGGTCATCGCCCCGTACGCGGACGCCCGCGCCGCGGTGCGCGAACGGCACGGGGCGGCCGGTACCGCGTATGTCGAGGTGCATGTGGCCACGCCGGTCGAGGTGTGCGCCACGCGCGATGTGAAGGGTCTGTACGCCAGGCAGGCGCGGGGCGAGCTGACCGGACTGACCGGGGTGGACGATCCGTACGAGCCGCCGGCCGCACCGGACCTGCGGATCCCGGCGCACGAGCAGAGCAGGGCGGAGTCGGCGCAGGCGCTCGTCGCGCTGCTGCGGGAGAGAGGGCTGGCATGACGACGGCGACGACACAGTCCGGGAGAACCGGCAACCCGTGCACGGCGACCCACGCGGACGTGCTGGAGTCGGAGGCGGTGCACATCCTCCGCGAGGTGGCGGGGGAGTTCGAGCGGCCGGTGATTCTCTTCTCCGGCGGCAAGGACTCCATCGTCATGCTGCACCTCGCGCTCAAGGCGTTCGCGCCCGCCCCGGTGCCGTTCGCGCTGCTGCACGTGGACACCGGACACAACTTCCCGGAGGTCCTGGAGCACCGGGACCGTGTGGTGGCGGCACATGGGCTGCGTCTCCATGTGGCCTCCGTACAGGACTACATCGACCGCGGGGCGCTCAAGGAGCGTCCCGACGGGACCCGTAATCCGTTGCAGACGCTGCCGCTGACGGAGAGGATCCGGTCGGAGCGGTTCGACGCGGTCCTCGGTGGCGGCCGTCGTGACGAGGAGAAGGCGCGGGCCAAGGAAAGGGTGTTCAGCCTCCGGGACCAGTTCTCGCAGTGGGACCCGCGCCGCCAGCGCCCCGAGCTGTGGCAGCTCTACAACGGCCGGCACGCCCCCGGTGAACACGTACGGGTCTTCCCGCTGTCCGACTGGACGGAGCTGGATGTGTGGCAGTACATCGCCCGCGAGGGCATCGAGCTGCCGGAGATCTACTTCGCCCATGAGCGCGAGGTCTTCCAGCGCTCCGGGATGTGGCTGCCCGTGGGGGCATGGGGTGACCCGAAGGACGGCGAGAGGGTCGAGAAGCGGCGCGTCCGCTATCGCACCGTCGGCGACATGTCCTGCACCGGCGCGGTCGAGTCCGACGCGGTGACCCTGGACCAGGTCATCGCGGAGATCACCGCGTCCCGGCTGACCGAACGGGGTGCGACACGAGCCGACGACAAGCTCTCCGAGGCCTCCATGGAGGACCGCAAGCGCGAAGGGTACTTCTGAGCATGACCACGACCACGGAACTCCCGGCCACCACCCTTCTGCGGTTCGCCACCGCCGGCTCCGTCGACGACGGCAAGTCCACGCTGGTGGGCCGGCTGCTGCACGACTCCAAGTCGGTGCTGGCCGACCAGCTGGAGGCCGTGGAGCGGGTGTCGGCCGGCCGTGGCCAGGACACGCCCGACCTCGCCCTGCTCACCGACGGTCTGCGCGCCGAACGGGAACAGGGCATCACGATAGATGTCGCCTACCGCTACTTCGCCACCCCGAAGCGGCGGTTCATCCTGGCCGACACACCCGGGCATGTGCAGTACACCCGCAACATGGTCACCGGTGCCTCCACCGCGCAACTGACCGTGATCCTGGTCGACGCCCGCAACGGTGTCGTCGAGCAGACCCGCCGTCACGCCGCCATCGCCGCGCTGCTGCGCGTCCCGCACGTCGTCCTGGCGGTCAACAAGATGGACCTGGTCGGCTACCGCGAGCCGGTGTTCGCCGCGATCGTGAAGGAGTTCACGGCGTACGCGGCCGAACTGGGCATCCCCGGGGGCACCGCGATCCCGGTCTCGGCACTGGCCGGGGACAACGTGGTGGAGCCGTCGGCGGTCATGGACTGGTACACCGGCCCGACGCTGCTGGAGCACGTGGAGACGGTCCCGGTCGGCCACGACCCGGCCCACCGGCGGGCCCGGCTGCCGGTGCAGTACGTCATCCGGCCCCGGACCGCCGAACACGCCGACTACCGCGGCTACGCCGGCCAGATCGCGGCTGGTTCCCTTCGCGTCGGCGAGCCGGTCACGATCCTGCCGTCCGGCCGTACGACGAGGATCTCCGGTATCGACCTGCTCGGCAGGCGGGTCGACACCGCCTGGACCGGGCAGTCGGTGACCGTCCTGCTGGCGGACGACATCGACGTCTCGCGCGGTGATCTGATCGTGCCGACGACGGACGCCCCGGCGACCACCCAGGACATCGAGGCGACCGTCTGCCATGTGGCCGACCAGGCACTGACCGTGGGGCAGCGGGTGCTGCTCAAGCACGGCACCCGCACGGTCAAGGCCATCGTCGAGAACATCCCCTCCCGGCTCACCCTCGATGACCTGTCCCTGCACCCCTGCCCCGGCCGGCTCGTCGCCAACGACATCGGCCGCGTCAGGATCCGCACCGCGGAGCCGCTGCCCGTCGACCTCTACGCCGACTCGCGCCGCACCGGCTCGTTCATCCTGATCGACCCCGGTGACGGCACCACCCTGACCGCGGGCATGGTCGGCGGGTCCTGCGCCGTACCCGAACCGGCCGAGGGCCCCGCCGCCGACGACGGCTGGGACTTCTGACACGCGGCCCTCGCCCGCGCGGGCAAGGACGCCCGCCTCGTCCCGGCCCGAGGGGACCCGGTGGGCCGTCCGCCGCCGGGTCCCGTTCCCGCACGCCCGTTCATCGCCCCGCCGCCCCCTCCGCGACCCTGTCCGACAGCACCGCGCCGATCGAGGCGAGCGGAGCGGGATCCAGCATCTCGTAGTGGCCGCACGCGACGTCGACGGCCGAGAGCCGCCCGCCGCCGTACGCCCGCCAGGCGTCCGGGGCGGCGTCCGCGCCGTCCGACGCGGCGCGGAAGTGGAGAACGTCCACACCGCGCGTCCGCGCCGGGGCGGTCCGCAGCGCGTCCACCGCCGAGCGCACCGCGAGCCGCGCGCCTTCCACCGCCCGCTCCCCGAGCAGCGCGATCTGCTCCGACGGCGTCCCGTCCGCGGCGAACCCGGCCGACCCGGCCACGTGCCGGTGCGTCTCCTCCCAGTCGGGCAGCCCCTCCCCGGGCGCCGGGTACGAGTCGAGCAGGGCCACGAACTCCACGGTGTGCCCCGTCCCCACCAGCTCCGCGGCCACCCCGTAGGCGAGGGTGCCGCCGACCGACCAGCCCAGCAGCCGGTACGGCCCCTCCGGCTGCACCTCCCGGATCCGCCGCGCGTACTCGCGCACCAGTTCCTCCGGCTTGCGCGCACCGCCCTCCGGATCGGCGAGGCTCGGCGCCTGAAGCCCGTACAGCGGCACCCGCGGATCCAGGTGCGGCAGCAGCCGGGCGTACGGCCAGGCCAGGCCGCTCGCCGCGTGCACCGCGAACAAGGGCCTGAGACGCCCGCCGGTCCGCAGCGGCAGCAGGACGTCCAGGCCGGAGCTCTCCGCCTCCCCGTCGAGCCGGCGCGCCAGGGCCGCCGGGGTCGGCGCCTCGAACAGGGCTCGGACGGAGAGCTCGGTGCCCAGGACCGCACGCACCCGGCTCACCAGCCGGGTCGCCAGCAGGGAGTGCCCGCCCAGATCGAAGAAGCCGTCGTCGGGTCCGACCCGCTCCACCCCGAGCACCTCGGCGAACAGCGCGCACAGCGGCTCCTCGCGCGCGTGGGCCGGCCCCCGGTGGGCGGTGGCGCCGTACATGGGGGCCGGCAGCGCCGACCGGTCCAGCTTGCCGTTCGGCATCAGCGGGAAGTGCTCCAACTGCACCACCGCCGACGGCACCATGTGGTCCGGCAGCGCGTCGCGGGTGAAACGCCGCAGCTCCGCGCCGTCGAGCGGCGTCCCGGGCTCGGCCGCCAGGACGTACGCGACCAGCCTGCGGTCTCCCGCCCGGTCCTCCCGTACGACCGCGACGGCCTGCGTCACGCTCCCGTGCCGCAGCAGGGCCGCCTCCACGTCGCCGAGCTCGATCCGGAAGCCGCGGATCTTCACCTGGCCGTCGAGCCGGCCCAGATACTCCAGCTGCCCGTCGGCCCGCCACCGAGCCCGGTCGCCCGTGCGGTACATCCGGCCGCCGGGGGCGCCGAACGGACAGGCCACGAAGCGCTCCGAGGACAGCGCCGGCCGGTTCAGATAGCCGCGGGTGACGCCCGCCCCGGCGATGTACAGCTCTCCCGGCTGCCCCACCGGGACCGGCTGCAGCCAGGGATCCAGCACGTACATCCGGGAGTTGGGCACGGGACGGCCGATCGGCGGATCGACGTCGGCGTCCTGGTCGCCGCCGCGCCACCACGTCGAGTAGGTGGTCGCCTCGGTGGGGCCGTAGATGTTGGTGACCGCGCAGCCGGGCACCCGCTCCCGCAGCTCGCGCAGCAGGGCGTGCGGCACCGCCTCCCCGCCGAGCACCACGTGCCGTGCCGACACCTCGAAGGCGTCACCCGCCAGCATGCCGGCCATGGCCGAGGGAACGCCGCTGACCAAGGTCCCCTCCCAGCCGTCCCGTTCGAGCAGTGCGAACAGGTCGTCGACCAGCTCCAGACAGCCGCCGAGCGCCAGGGTCGAGACGATCTCGAAGACCGACACGTCGAAGCTCAGCGAGGTGGACGCCAGGACCCGCGCCATGCCGTCGGCGCCGAAATGGTCCTCGACGGTCGCCACGAAGTTGACGGCGTTCGCGTGCTCGACGACCACCCCCTTGGGGACACCGGTGGTGCCCGAGGTGTAGATGACGTACGCGGGGTGCCGGGGGAGGAGCGGTCCCGGCCGCTCCTCGTCCACGACGTCCGCCTCCTCCTGCTGAGCGACGCGCCGTGCCACGGAGGGGTCGTCCAGGACGAGCGCGGCCGTCCCCTCCGGCAGCACGCCCCTGGTCGCCCCGGTGACGACCGCGAGCAGGGGCCGCGCGTCGCCGAGCATCCGCGCCACCCGGTCGGCCGGATAGCGCACGTCGACGGGCACATAGGCGGCCCCGGCCTTCAGCACGGCGAGCAGGGCGACGACCATGTCCGGGGCCCTCGGCAGCGCCAGGGCCACCCGGGTCTCCGGTCCCGCACCCTCGGCGAGCAGTACGCGCGCCAGACGATTCGCCCGGCGGTTGAGCTCGTCGTAGCCGAGGGCCCGCCCCCGGTACGAGAGGGCGGTCCCGCGCGCTATCCGCGCGGCTCGCGCCTCGATCAGGGCGGGCAGCGTGGCCGGTGCCACCGGACGGGCGGTGGCGTTCCATTCCTCCAGCACTTGCCGGCGCTCGCCGTCCGAAAGACCGGGCAGGCAGCCGGCCGCGCGGTGCGGATCCTCGGCGATCGCCTCCAGGATCCGTTCGAGCCGCTCGGCGATCCCCTCGACCGTCCCGCGCCCGAGCAGATCGGGCCGGAAGTCGATCCGTATGCCCAGCTCCTCGCCCGGAGTGCAGATCAGGGAGAGCGGATAGTGGGTGGCGTCGAACCCCGTGACGCCGACGAGCAGCGCCTCGCCGAGACGGCGTTCGCCCGAGCCCATCGGATAGTTGTCGAAGACGGTCGTGGTGTCGAACAGGGACCCGAAGCCCGCCTGCTGCTGGATCTCCGTCAGCCCGACATGGTGGTGCTCGAACAGATCGAGCTGCTCGTCCTGGACCCGTTCGAGGAGTTCGAGCAGCGTGTCCCGCGGGTCGATCCGCACCCGGGCCGGAACCGTGTTGATGAGCAGCCCGACCATCGTCTCGACCCCGTCGACCTCGGCGGCCCGCCCCGACACCGTCATCCCGAACAGCACGTCGCCCTGCCCGGTCAGCTGCCGCAGCACCAGTGCCCAGGCCACCTGCGTCACCGTGCCGAGAGTGACCCCCGCCTGCCGCGCCCGGTCCGTCAGCGCGGCGGTACGCGCGGCGGACAGCGTGCGCACCACCCGTTCGGGCACCACCGTGCCCCGCGCCCGCGGCGCCACCAGCGTCGGCCCCTCGATCCCGGAAAGCGCCTCCGCCCAGGCGTCCCGGGACCACTGGGGGGCCACCCCGCCGAGCCAGTCCAGATAGGAGGTGTACGAGGGGGCGGCCGGCAGCGGGTGCGCCGCGGCACCGGCGCCGTACAGCTGGAACAGTTCGTCGAGGAGGACCGAGGTGGACCAGCCGTCCAGAATGATGTGATGGTTCGTCAGCGCGAAGCGCCACCGGGCGCCGTCCAGACGGATCAGCAGGAAGCGGACCAGCGGCGGCCGGGCGGTGTCGAAGCGCCGCCGCCGCTCCTCATCGACCAGCCGCGCCGCCTCGGCCTCCCGGTCGTCGGGCGGCGTCGCGGTGAGGTCGGCCGTCCGCCAGGCCAGCTGGACCCGGGGCGGTACGAACCGTACGGGCGCGCCCGACGCGTCCGTACGGAACCCCGACCGCAGGCTGTCGTGCCGGTCCTGGAGCACCTGGCAGACCTCCCGCAGAAGCACGGGGTCGACCGGCCCTTCGAAGTCCAGTGCCAGCTGGGTGGTGTAGATGTCCTGGCCGTCGGTGTCGAACGCCGTGTGGAAGAACAGTCCTTGCTGGAGCGGCGCCGGCCTCGACGTCCGCTCGTGGGTGCTATCTGGTGTGGTCACGCCGTCTCTCCCGGTTCGCCGGTGCGTGCGGTCAGGGTGGTCAGTGCCTCGGACCAGGCGTCGGCCAGGGCCTCCACCCGGGGCCGCTCCAGCACGGCCTTCGGATATGCCCAGGTGACGTGGAGTTCCGGACCCTGTCCGCGGTCGTGGACGACCGCGGACACTTCCAGCAGGTGCGTCAGGGGCATCTGGGGGTCGCCGCCTCCGGCGACCGCGCCGGCTTCCGGCGCCAGGCCCCAGTCCGACTCGTCCGGCCGGTCGAACCGGCCCAGGTAGTTGAACAGGATCTGCGCCCCCGGCCGCGCCCCGAGCACGGGCGCGGTCTTCGGATCGAGATGGCGCAGCAGACCGTAGCCG
This sequence comes from Streptomyces sp. NPDC001787, assembly GCF_040297465.1. NCBI lineage: Bacteria > Bacillati > Actinomycetota > Actinomycetes > Kitasatosporales > Streptomycetaceae > Streptomyces > Streptomyces sp. NPDC001787. The sequence goes on along the minus strand of NZ_JBEOZE010000022.1, from coordinate 92,412 downwards.
AGCCCCTTGTCCGGCATGCTCCCGAGCTGGCGGTCCACGGCCCGTACGGCGCCTTCCGGATCGTCCGCCCGCCCCGGGAGCCGTACGGGGAACATGCTGGTGAACCAGCCCACGGTCGACGACAGGTCGAGGCCGGCGGCGATCTCCTCGCGTCCGTGCCCCTCCACGTCCACGAGGAACGGCGCGTCGTCGTCGGCCGCCGCGCCGTCAGAAGCGCCGCCGGGGCCGGGCGCCGCACGCCAGTGCCCCGCGGCCGTGCTCAGCGCGCCGAGCAGCACGGCGTTCACGCCGACGCCGAGCCGGGCGGGCACGCGGGTCAGGAGCGGCTCCGTCCGGTCCGCGGGAAGGACACGGGTGACGGTGTGCTTCGAGCCCTCGACATCACGGGCCGCCACGAGATCCGCGCCGTCGACGAGATCGTCCGTTCCCTCGACGAGCCCCAGCCAGAAGGGGAGTTCGGACGCCCGCCCGCGTGCCTCGCGCTCCAGCAGGCGCCCCCAGTCGGCGAACGACACGGGCGCGAAGCCCGGCCCCGCCGTCCGCGGGGCGGCTGCCGTGCTCAGGTCCTCCAGGAGGATCCGCCACGAAACGCCGTCCACGACGAGATGGTTGATCATCAGGAGCAGCCGGCCCGGCCGGCCGGGCCCCGCGTCGAACCACACGGCCTGGAGCATGTTCCCGTCCCCGGGCGCCAGGCGCCGCCGGGCCGCGTCCGCCTCGGTGCGGACCAGGTCCGCGAGCGTGCCGGCGTCGAGGCCGGCCGCGTCGATCCGTACGACGCGCCCGGCCGCGTCGGCCGCACCGCGCGGCAGGACCTCAAGGCGCCACGCGGGGGCGCGCGTCAGCCGTATCCGCAGCGCTTCGTGCCGGTCGAGCAGCGACTGGATCAGTGCCCGCAGCCGCGGCAGGGACAGGTCCGCCGGGGTCCGTACGAGCACCGACTGGTGGAAGCCGTCGACGGGGCCGCCCCGTTCGCGCTGCCAGTGGACGATCGGGGTGAGCGGCACCTCGCCGGCCGCCGGCGCCGGGGCGGTTCCGGTCGCCGTGCCCGCCCTGGGGGTCCGTACCTTCGCGTGGAGGGCCAGTCCGGCGACGGTCCGGTACCGGAAGACGTCCCGGGTGGAGATGGCCAGACCCTGTGAGCGGGCCCGGGACACCAGCCGGATCGACACGATGCTGTCGCCGCCGAACTCGAAGAAGTCGTCCTCGACGCCGACGTCGGGCCGTCCGAGGACGGCGGCGAACAGTTCGCGGAGGATCCTCTCGGCGGGGCTGTTCGGTTCCCGGTTCTCCCGGGCGGGGGAGGCGGATCCGTGCGGTGCGGGCAGCGCGGACCGGTCGAGCTTTCCGTTGGGCGTCAGCGGCAGCCCGTCGGGCAGCACGACGACGGCGGGGACCATGTACGGCGGCAGCTCCTGCCGCGCCCGCTCGGCGAGTTCGGCGACGAGGCCGTCGGCGCCGCCGGCGTCCCGGGCGGGTACCGCATAGGCGACGAGCCGGCGCTCGCCCGGCCGGTCCTCGCGCACCACGACGGCGCAGCGGGTGACGTGGCGGTGCCGGTCCAGGACCGCCTCGATCTCGCGGGGCTCGATACGGAAGCCGCGCAGCTTCACCTGGTCATCGGTGCGCCCGAGGAAGTCGAGTTCCCCTTGCTCGGTCCACCGGACCAGGTCGCCGGTGCGGTACAGGCGGGCGCCGGGCGGACCGTACGGGTCGGCGACGAACCGCTCGGCGGTCAGCCCCGGGCGGCCGAGGTAGCCCCGGGCCACGCCCGCACCCCCGATGTACAGCTCGCCCGGCACTCCCACGGGCACCGGCCGCAGTCCGTCGTTCATGACGTGGACCCGGGTGTCGCCCAGCGGGGAGCCGAGCGGCGGGCGCTCCGCGTTGTGCGGGTCGATCGGGGCCGCGAGGGACCAGATGGTCGTCTCGGTGGGCCCGTACACGTTGGTGACCTCCGCGGCCAGGGCGATGAGACCACCGGCCAGGGCGGGCGGCAGCGCCTCGCCCCCGACGAGGACGCGCAGCCCCCGGACCGCGTCGGGGACCTCGGCCACGAGGCCGGACCACAGGGAGGGCGTCGCCTGGAGGGCGGTGACCCCGTGCCGTCCGATCAGCCAGCCGAGGGCATGCGGCTCGCGCACCTCGTCGGGGGAGGCGAGGACGACGGCGGCGCCGTGGAGCAGCGGCAGGAGGAGTTCCAGATGGGCGATGTCGAAGGCGACCGTCGTCACGGCGAGCAGACGGTCGGTGGGGCCCAGCGGCAGCCGCTCCCGCATGGCGGCCAGCAGATGGGCCACATTGCGGTGGCTGACCACGACCCCCTTCGGCCGGCCCGTCGAACCGGAGGTGTAGAGGACGTACGCCGTGCCGTCGGCCGGGATCGCCCGGTGCGGGACGGGGCCTTCGGTACCGGCCCCGGCGGTGCGCGCGGCGACGGACCGGGGGTCGTCCAGAGCGAGCCAGTCGTCGGTGCCGAGGGTGTCGCGGGTGGCGCGGTCCGAGAGCACCAGGAGCGGCGCGGCCTCGGACAGCACCCTCGCCACCCGGTCCCTGGGGTGGTGCGGATCGACCGGGAGGTACGCGGCACCGGTCCGGTGCACGGCGAGGAGTGCGACCAGGAGGTCGGGAGTACGGCTCATGGCCACGGCGATCAGCCGTTCGGGGCCGGCGCCGAGCTGTTGCAGCCGCCCGGCCAGCCGGTCCACCCGCGCGTCGAGCTCCCCGTACGTGATCCGGCGGGCCCCGTGGAGCACCGCCACCGCGGCGGGTGTCCTGGCGGCCTGATCACGGAACCACTGCGGCACCGAGCCCGCCGGCGGCCGCGAACCGGCCGCCGGAGCGCCCCACCGGGTGAGGACGGTGTGCCGCTGGGCGGGCGACAGGACGTCCAGCTGCCGCACCGGCCGGGTGGGACGGGCCGCCGCTTCGGCGAGGAGAGTGGTGAAGCACCCGGCGAGCCGTTGTGCGGTGGCGTGGTCGAAGAGGTCGCGGGCGTAGACGAGGGTGCCGTCCAGGCCCCCGCCGGACTCGGTGAGATCGAGGAGCAGGTCGAAGGGAACGGTCCGGTTCCTGCCGTGGCCGAGCACGCCGACGCGGAGGCCCGGCAGTTCCACGGCGCCCGCCGCGTTGTTCTGCAGACTCAGCATGACCTGGAAGAGCGGGTGCCGGGCCGCCGACCGTGCCGGGTCGACGGCGTCCACGACCTGCTCGAAGGGCACGTCCTGGTTCTCCAGCGCGGCGAGGACTGCGGTGCGGACGCGGTCGAGCAGGCCGCCGAAGTCCGGATCCCCGGAGACGTCGGTCCGTACCACCACGGTGTTCACGAAGCAGCCGACCAGGTCGTCGAGAGCGCTGTCGGCGCGTCCGGCGACCGGGCTGCCGACGAGGATGTCCGTCCCGGCGCCGAGTTGCCGCAGCAGGGCCGCCAGGGCGGCGTGCAGCACCATGAACACGCTCGCGCCGTGCTTCCGCGCCAGGGCGGTGACACGCGCGTGGTCCTCCGGGGCGAGCCGGAACGGCACCTCGCCGGCGCGGTGGGTGGCGGCGGCGGGACGCGGCCGGTCGGCGGGCAGCGGGATCTCCTCGGGAGCGCCGGCCAGCGTGCCGCTCCAGTGGGCGAGTTGCCGGGCGAAGGAGCTGCCGGGGTCGTCGGGTTCCCCGAGTCCCGCACGCTGCCACAGTGTGAAGTCGGCGTATTGCACGGGCAGTTCCGGGAACTCCGGGGGCCGCCCCCGCAGCCGGGCGGCATAGGCCCCGGAGAGGTCGCGGAGGAAGGGTGCGGCGGACCAGCCGTCGAAGGCGATGTGGTGGATCGTGACCGCGAGAACGTGCTCCTCGGGGGCGCAGGCGAAGAGTTCCGCCCGCACAGGTCTCTCCCGCGCCAGGTCGAAGCCGTGCTCCGACGCCGCGGCCACCGCCGCCTCGACCTCCCGCTCCGGCACCTCCCGCACCGGGAGGTCGAACTCCACGGCATCCAGAACCAGTTGACATGGCACCCCGTCGGCGACCGGGAAGACGGTGCGCAGGCTCTCGTGCCGGGCCGCCACGTCCCCGAGCGCCGCCGACAGCGCCCCGGTATCCAGCGGACCCGAAAGCCGCAGGGCGGTGGTGACGGTGTGCGGGGCGGCGCCCTCCGCCAGCTCGCCCTGAAGCCAGAAACGCAGCTGGGAGAACGACGCCGGCAGGACGTCCCCGCGTGGCCGGGGCCGCAGCGGGCCGCGGCCCGCACCCGTGGACCCGAACCTCCCGGCGAGTCGGGCGGGCGTCGGCGACTCGAAGACCGCACGCATCCCGATCCCGTCGTCCAGCACCTCGCGCAGCCGGTTCACCAGCCGGACGGCAAGCAGGGAATGGCCGCCGAGCACGAAGAAGTTGTCGTCCGCACCGACCGCCGGCACGGCGAGGATCTCGGCGAACAGCGCGCACACGAGCCGCTCGGCGGACGTGCGCGGCGGGCGTGACCCGCTGCCCTCCGCGGGGGCGGGCAGCGCCGCCCGGTCGAGCTTGCCGTTGGGCGTGAGGGGAAGCCCGTCGGGGAGCACGACGACGAGGGGGACCATGTAGTCGGGCAGGGTCCGCCGGGCGTGCTCGGCCAGTTCCGGTGCGAGGTCGCCGCCGATGTCCGCGGCGGGGACGACATAGGCGACCAGGCCGCGCTCCCCGGGCCGGTCCTCCCGTACGAGGACGGCGGCGCGGCCGACGGCCGGATGGCGCTCCAGAGCCGCCTGGATCTCGCGGGGCTCGATGCGGAAGCCGCGGATCTTGACCTGGTCGTCGACGCGGGTGAGGAAGTCGAGCTCCCCGCCGGCGGTCCAGCGGACGACGTCACCGGTGCGGTACATGCGGGTGCCGGTCGCGCCGTACGGGTCGGCGACGAAGCGCCCGGCGGTGAGTGCCGGGCGGCCGAGGTAACCGCGGGCCAGCCCGGCGCCCGCGACGTACAGCTCGCCGGGCACCCCCACGGGCACGGGCCGGAGCCACTCGTCCAGCACGTACACGCGTGTGTTCGCCATGGGCCGGCCGATCGGCGGCTTGCCGCCGTCCGCGTCCCGGGCCGGATCCAGGCGCCCGGAGGTGGTGAACGTCGTGTTCTCGGTCGGCCCGTAGACATGGGTCAGCGCGGTGCCGGGGAAGTCCGTCAGCATCCGCCGCACGGCCCCGGCCGACGGCTGCTCCCCGCCCGTCCAGACATGTCCGAGCCGGCCGAGCACCGGACTTCCCTCGGCCACCAGCAGGTTGAACAGCGCGGTGGTGAGGAAGGCGCTCGTCGCGCCGCCCTCGGCCACGGCCCGCTCCAGTGCCTGCTGCGAGGAGTCACCGTCCGGCACCATCACGACCGTGCCGCCGCCGAGCAGCGGCACCCACACCTCGTACGTCGAGGCGTCGAAGGAGTGCGGCGAGTGGGCGAGCACCCGCGTGTGGCCGCCGTCCGCCGCCCAGCAGGGATCGGCGGCGAGAGCGACGATGTTCCGGTGGGTCACCAGGACGCCCTTGGGGCGGCCGGTGGAGCCGGACGTGTACATCGCGTACGCGGCGCGGTCACCCGTGATGTCCGGCCACCCGTCCGCATCCGGACCGGGGCCGGCCGGATCGTCGCCGTCGACCAGGACCAGCGGCAGGCCGGGCGGAGCCCCCGCGAGATCCTCGGCCCGCTCCTTCGTGGACGCGTCCGCCAGGAGCAGACAGGGCCGCGCCTCCTCCAGGACCGTGCGCTGCCGCTCATCCGGGTTGCGCGGGTCCAGGGGAAGGTAGGCGGCCCCCGTCCTCAGTACGGCGAGCAGGGCGACGACCAGGTCGGCCGAGCGGTTCACGGCCACGGCGACCAGCTGTTCCGGACCCGCGCCCCGCCGGCGCAGACGGCGGGCGAGGACCTCGGCCCGAGCGTCGAGCTCCGCGTAGGTGAGCCGGGATTCGCCGCAGATCACCGCGGTGTCCTGGGGTGAGGAGGCCGCACGCCGCCGCAGGAGCTCCGGTACGGAGTCGGCCGGGAGCGCGGTGTCGGGGCCGTTCCACCTCTCCAGCAGGGTGCGGCGCTCGGCGGGGGCGAGCAGCTCCAGACGGCCGACGCGCCGCTCCGGCGCGGCGACCGCCTGGGCCAGGAAGTCGGTGAAGCGGCGGACGAGGAGCCCGGCGGTGTCGTGGTCGAAGAGGTCGAGGGCGTGGACCAGGGTGCCGTCGAGCGCCCCGTCGGTCTCCGTGATGTCGAGGAGCAGGTCGAAGGCGACCCTCCGGTGGTTGTCGCAGTCCAGCAGACGGGTGTCGAGATGGGGAAGGTCCACGACGGCGCCCGCGTTGTTCTGCACGCTGAGCATGACGTGGAAGAGCGGGTGCCGGGCCGCCGACCGCACCGGGTTGACGGCCTCAACGACCTGTTCGAAGGGCACGTCCTGGTGGTCGAGCGCGGCCAGGACGCCTGTCCGGGTCTGCCGGAGCAGGTCGTGGAAGTCGGGGTCGCCGGAGGCGTCGGTCCGGATGACGACGGTGTTGACGAAGCAGCCGACGAGGCCGTCGAGGCCGACGTCGGTACGGCCGGCGACCGGGCTGCCGACCAGGATGTCGGTGCCCGCACCGAGCCTCCGCAGGAACCCCGCGAGCGCCGCGTGGAGGACCATGAAGGTGCTGGCGCCGTGTTGGAGGGCGAGCCGGGAGAGATGCCGGAAACTGTCGGGCGGCAGGTGGAAGGGGACGGACCCGGCCCGGTGGGTGGCGGTGGCGGGGCGCGGCCGGGCGGTGGGGAGGGGGAGTTCGGCGGGCGCGTCGGCGAGGACGCGCGTCCAGTGCGCCAACTGCTCGGCGAAAAGGCTGTCGGGGTCGTCGGGAGCGCCGAGCTCCTTGCGCTGCCACAGGGTGAAGTCCACGTACTGGAAGGGAAGTTCCTCCCAGGACGGAGGACGTCCGTCGGCCCGCGCGGTGTAGGCGCATGAGAGGTCGCGGAGGAACGGGGCGACGGACCAGCCGTCGAAGGCGATGTGGTGCACGGTGATCGCCAGCACATGGTCGCCGTGGGAGCCGACGGAGAGCAGGACGGCCCGCAGCGGGATCTCACGCTCCAGGTCGAAGAGGTGCCCGCCCGCTTCGGTCACGGCCGCCTCGACGTCCTGCTCCGCGATCTGTCGTACGGGCAGCTCGACCGTCACCTCCTCCACGACGCGCTGCTCGGGCACTCCGTCGACGAGAGGGAAGACGGTGCGCAGGCTCTCGTGCCGCGTCACCACGTCCCGCAGCGCGCAGCGCAGCGCCACCGCGTCCAGCCGCCCCGTCAGCCGGAGAGCCATCGAAGTGTTGGGCGATTCGCCCCCGGGTTCCATCTCTCCCTGGAACCAGAACCGCAGCTGCGAAAACGACAGAGGGATCACGGTGGTCTCGGCCTCTCGGGTCTCTCGGATCAGTTCACTGCGCATGCTTCGCGGAGGGCGTTCAGATGGCGCAGCCCGTCCAGCACGGTCTTGGTGTCGATGCCGTAGTCGATCAGGCAGGCGATCTCGTCCACGCCGATGCCGCGCAGCCGCTCGACCGTGGCCGCCGCCTCCTCCACCGTCCCGAACAGTCCCCGCTGCTCGAAGTAGGTGTCGAAGGACTGGGCGACGAGGAAGTCGAGGTCCTCGTCCTCCAGCGCGTCGATGTCGAAGTCGGGGTCGAGGGCTGTGAACGAGCGGGCGATGAGATGGACCGAGCTCCTGAGATAGGCGCGCAGCGGCCCGTCGACGGTGGCGCGCACCTCGTCCCGGCCGGTGCCGAGGAAGGTGTGCAGCATCAGGACGACATGTCCCTCCCAGCCGTCGTGCGTCGCACGCGCCGTCCGCCGGTAATCGGCGATCTTCACGGCGAGTTCGTCGACATCCTGGTGCAGAAGGTGGGTGAGGACGCCGGCCCGCGCCGACGCTGCCGAACGGAAGGTCTCCGCGTCCCCGGCGCTGGTCACCCAGAGCGGCAGCTCCCGCTGCACCGGCGGCGGGAAGATCCGTACGGTCGCCGGGGCGCCGTTGCCGTCCACGACCTCGTGGCCGTCCCCGCGCCACAGCCCGCGGAGCTGCTCGATGCTCTCGGTCAGCAGGCGTTTGCGGTCCCCGTACGGCACCCGGCTCAGCGCGAAGTCCACCGGGTGCCAGCCGGAGGCGAGGGACACCCCGGCCCGGCCGCCGGAGAGGTTGTCCACGACCGACCATTCCTCGGCGATCCTCAGCGGATGGTGGAGGGGCGCGACGACGCTCCCGGCGCGGATGGCGACGGTGCTCGTGACCATCGCCAGGGCCGCGCCCACCACGGACGGGTTCGGGTAGAGCCCGCCGAAGGGGTGGAAGTGACGCTCGGGCGTCCACACCGCGCGGAAGCCGTGCCGGTCGGCGAAGCGGGCGCCCTCAAGCAGCAGTTCGTACCGTCCGGCGTCCCCCTCCGGTGTGCTGTCGTCGGCGAAGTAGAAGAGGCTGAAGTCCATCGCGAATCCTTCGATAACCCTTGCCGTAGGTGATCCGGTCGGTGTCGCGGGCCGCGACGAGGTGGCGGACATGCCGCTGTCGGCCCGTGCCGCGTCAGCCGGGGCGAGGCATTCTCCGCAGGCCCGGTCTCGCCCTGCGGGCCCCCGCGAGCCGGGACGCGAGTCCGGCCACCGTGGGCGCGTCGAAGACCGTGCCCACCTGGAGCTCCACCCCCAGCTCGGCGCGGACACGGCTCACCAGCCGGGTGACGAGCAGCGAATGGCCACCGAGGGCGAAGAAGTTGTCGTCGATCCCCACCGCGTACGCCGTGTCCGCCCCGCTCGACGCGTCCACCGCGCTCGCCGTGCCGGCCGGGTCCGTTCCGTCCGCCGGTTCCGCCGTGACCAGCCCGAGGACCTCCGCGTACATCCGGCACAGCGCCGCCTCCCGCGGATTCCGCGGCCCGCGGCCCGCCCCGCGCCGGGCCCGGGCGCGGCGGGAGTCGGGCAGGGCGGCCCGGTCGAGCTTGCCGTGCGCGGTGAGCGGGAACTCGTCGAGGACGACGACCTCGGACGGCACCATGGACACGGGGAGGTACTCGGCCGCCCACGCGGTGACCGACCTGATGAGCTCCGCGTCGTCGGCCGCCGCGAAGGGAACGCTGACATGGCGCTCGGGATCCACCAGCGGCTCGGTCCCGCCCTCCGCCGGGAAGTCCCGCTCCCCGAAGGAGAACTCGGCGTCGACGTGTTCGGGCCCCGCCTTCGCGGACCAGCGCACGGCGGCGCGGTACCCCAGCCGTTCGCCGAGCCGCGCCAGCTCCTCCGGGTCCTCCGGGTGCGCACGGGAGACCGGCGGCCTGCCGGACGCGCGCAGGTCCTCGGTGAGGCGCGCGTTGGGCACCCCGGCCACCCGGACGGGTGCGGCGTCCCGCGCGCGGTCCCGCAGGATGCCGGCGAGGCCGTCGAGCGTACGGACGTCCGCTCCCCAGAGCAGCTCCGTCACCGCACCGGTGCGAGGCCGTGTAGCACCGGCACGGCGCAGGACGACGTCGTAGCGGTAGCGGGTCAGTTCGTTGTGATGGGATCCCCGCTTCAGCCGTACGTCGCAGGTCGCGAAGCGCGGCCCGTCCCCCTCGCCCGGGACCGTCAGCGAACGGAAGAACTCCGGATCCACCAGCAGCTCCGGCTCGGTGACCATGCCGTGTGCCACGGCCCGGCGGTGCTCCGCGCTGCCCGGTACGGCGTCCGCCGAGCGGGCCGCGACCGCCCCGTGGAAGGGCTCCACAAGACCCAGGTGCCGGACGTCGCCGACGAACACCGAGCCACCGGGCGCCAGGGCTGCCGCGGCGAGCCCGAGCACCCGGGCGAGATAGCGCCCGCTGGGGAAGTACTGGAGAACGGAGTTGAGGACGACCACGTCGAAGTACCCGCGCGGGACGCCCCCGTGGTCGTCGGCCGGCCGGCTGTGCAGGACGACGCGCCCGGCCAGGTCCGGTTGCCCCGCCACCTGCCGCCGCAGCCGCTCGATCACCCGGGGCGAGAGGTCGAGCCCCCAGTAGGCCTCCGCCCCGGGGGCGAGGCGTGACAGCAACAGGCCGTTGCCCACACCGAGTTCGAGGATGCGCCGGGGCCGCAGGGCGCGGATGCTCCGCACGGTCTCCTCGCGCCACTCGCGCAACTGCTCCAGCGGCAGCGCGCTGCCGTCGTACCGGCTGTTCCACCCGCTGAAGTCCTCGCCGAAGGCCGTCGGTCCGTCGTCGGCCGGTACGGCGTCGTGGACGCGCCGCCAGTCGGCCACACGGTCCGCCTCGCTCGGGCGATCGGCACCCGCCGGCGCGGCCGGCTCGCGGCGGACGTAGGCGACGAGCCTCCGGTCGCCGTCCTGGTCCTCACGCACGGTCACCGCGGCGGCGGACACCCGGGGGTGGCCGGCGAGCCGCGCCTCGATCTCGCCCGGCTCGATCCGGTGCCCGCGCACCTTGACCTGGTCGTCCGCGCGCCCGGCGAACTCCAGCTCGCCCGATGCCCTTCGGCGGGCCAGGTCGCCGGTGCGGTACATCCGCGTCCCGGCCGGGCCGTACGGGTCGCAGACGAAGCGCCGCGCCGTCATCGCCGGCCGGTCGAGATAGGCGCGCGCCAGGCCCGCTCCCGCGACGTACAGCTCGCCCACCACTCCGGCGGGAACCGGTCTCAGGGCGGCGTCGAGCAGGTAGAGGCGCGTGCCCCGGATCGCCCCGCCGATCGGCGGCGTGCCGGAGCTCTCCGTCAGCGGCCGGCTCATGGTGGCGCAGACCGTGGTCTCCGTCGGTCCGTACGCGTTGATCAGGGTCCGGCCGGGAGCCCAGCGCCGCCGCTGTTCCGCGTCCAGGGCCTCCCCGGCGGCGATCAGGACACGTACGCGCGGGAGGGCGTCGGACGGCAGCACACGCAGCACCGAAGGGGGCAGGGTGGCGTGGGTGATCCGCTGCTCGTCGGCGAGACGGCGCAGGCCGGGACCGGGCAGCAGGGTGCGGGCCGGCGCCAGGACGAGCGCGGCCCCCGCGGAGAGCGCCATCGCCAGCTCCCAGAAGAACGCGTCGAAGCTGGGCGAGGCGAACTGCAGGACTCGGCTGTCGGCGTCCACCGCGAGGGTGCCGCGCTGGTGGGCGGTGAGGTTGGCGAGACCGGAGCGGGTGACGACCACGCCCTTGGGCAGGCCCGTGGACCCGGAGGTGTAGATGACGTACGCGGGCAGATCACCCCGTGCGCGCCGGGCGCCGGCCGGCGGGGCGGACGCCGGGGCGCGCCGCAGCGCCGCGCGGGTCTCCGGATCGTCCAGGTCGGTGCGGGGTACCGCGGTGCCGGCCGGGAGGACCGTGCCGGAGTCCGCGAGGAGCAGTGCCGGGGCGGCGTCGCCCAGGATGTGGGCGATGCGCCGCTCCGGGTATCCGGGGTCCACCGGAAGGTGGGCCGCCCCGGCCTTCATCACCGCCAGGACCGCGACGACCAGCTCCACCGAGCGGTCGAGCGCCGAGGCGACCACCGTCTCCGGCCCGGCGCCCCGGGCGGCCAGCACGTGGGCCAGCCGGTTCGCGCGGGCGTCGAGCTCCCCGTACGAGACATGGTCCTCCCCGAACACCAGGGCGGTGGCGTCCGGGCCGGTCCCGGCGCGCTCCTCGAAGAGGTCGAGCAGCGGCCGTGCCGGGGCGTCGGGGGAGTCCCGCGGTGCGGGGACTTCCGGGGCGCCGGGCGCGGGGAGGGCGGCCCGGTCATCGGTCCCGCCCGGCTCGAACCGGCCGTCCGCCCGGCCGAGGGGGGCCAGGTGTCCGCCGGGGAGCCGGCGAACCCGGTCGCCGGTGCGGTACATCCGGGTGCCGGCCGGACCGTGGGGGTCGGCGACGAACCGCTCGGCGGTCGGCCCGGGGTGGCCCCCGTACCCGAGGACGACACCCTCGCCCGCGAGGTACAGGTCCCCCGGCGCGCCCTCGGCCACCGGCCGCAGCGCCCCGTCGAGGACATGCGCGCGTGCGGCGGGCAGCGGCGAGCCGAGGTGGGGCAAGGGGCCGGTTACGGGTGCGGCGGTGGAGACGGACGTGCACTCCGCCGGCCCGTACAGATGGAAGGCGTCCACCCGTCCCCGCTCGGCGAGCCGCGTCAGGTCCGCCCAGAGCGCCCGGGACACGGGCTCTCCGCCGAGGAGGAGCCGCAGCGGAGGGCGCTGCGGCCCCTCGGGCACCACGTGGGGGCGCAGCGCCTCCCACTGCGACGGGGTGACGTCGAGGTCGGTGGCCCCGTACTCCCTCAGGAACCGGGCGAACAGCTCCGGGTCGGCGCGCAGTCCGTCGGCCGGGAGGAGCAGTGTGTCGCCGCGGCAGATCCGGGTCCACTGCCGGACCGAGGCGTCGAAGCCGAGGCCCGCGTTCCACACGACCCGCGCCGGGGCCGGGGGAAAGACGCCGCTGTCCTCCAACGCGCGGACGAGGCAAGCGGTGTTGCGCCGCGTGAGCGTCACGCCCTCGGGGCGCCCGGCGTTGCCCGGGACGTGGACGACGCACGCCGCGGTCCCGCCCGGCACATCGCGTGCCGGCGCCGGTGTGCCCGGGGCCGACGGGCCGGGGCCGGAGGCCGGATCGACACATCGGATGCCCGTCGGCCACTCGGTGCCGTGCTCCCCCGCGGTGAGCACCAGGCGTGCCCCGGCATCCTCGGCGAGCCGGCGCCGCCGGTGCGCCGGGTGGGCCGGGTCCAGCGGTACGTAGGCCGCGCCGGCCCGCCACACCGCGAGCATCGCCGTCACCAGGCCGATACCGCGGGGGAGTTCGAGGGCGACGGTCGTACCGGGCTCCGCGCCCGCCGAGCTCAGCACCCGGGCGGTCCGCTCCACCCGCTCGCCCAGTCCGCCGAACGTCACCGACTCCGACGGTGTGACCACGGCGGCGCGCTCGGGGTGCCGGGCCGCCTCCCGCACAAAGCGTGTGAGGAGGTCGATCGCGCTGGTGACCACGGACAGCTCCTTGCGGGGGAAGGGGGGCCGGTGTGGGGCGGGGCGGAGGGACCGGGGGCGCTCGCGGCGCCATCGGAGCGGGCCGTCGCCAGTGCGGGCGCCATGTCCGTCGCGGTGCGCGGGCTCGCCGGCCGCATTCCGAATGCCGCGTCCACCCGCCCGGAACACGAATTCCGAGGGCCGGAGGGAGTGCTGGTCATCCTCGATGACAGAGACCAGGAAATGACCGCGATCATCCTTGAACGGATGGGTCGTCCGGGCCGACCTTCCCACGGGCACCGTTCGTTGGCAATGAACGAGGTCGACCCCGTGAGCTGTCTTTGTGGGAAAAGGACGCCCTGGTTTCCGGGGCGATGAACTTGTACGCTCCAGCCCGAACCAGCGGCCACCGCACCTGCTCCGTGGCGCGTCAGAAATCAGTCGGTTGTCGAAGTCCGGAGGCCCCTGATGGAATCCGCCGTGCCCTCCGCCGCGCAGTCCGCGAAGGACCAGGACCGGCGGCCCCACCGGAACTTCCGGCTGCTGCTGATCGGCGAGACCACCAGCAAGCTGGGCACCAGCGTGACGTCCGTCCTGCTGCCGCTCGTGGCCGTCACCACTCTGCACGCCTCACCGTTCGTGATGGGTGTGCTCACCGCCGCTCCATGGCTGCCGTGGCTGGTCATCGGCCTGCCCGCCGGCGCGTGGGTCGACCGTCTCGCGCCGCGCCGGGTGATGCTCGTGTGCAACGCCGTCTCCGCGGCGGTGTTCGCGAGCGTGCCGGTCACCTGGTGGCTGGGAGCCCTGACCATCGGGCACCTGCTCGGGGCTGCCCTGATCTCCGGTGCCGCCTCCGTCTTCTTCTCCACCGCCTACTCGGCGTATCTGCCCCAACTGGTCCCCAGGGAAGACCTGATGGCGCGCAACGCGCAGCTGCAGGCCGGAGATCAGACCGCCAGGGTGGCGGGCCCCGGTCTCGGCGGGCTGATCGCCCGGACCGTGGGCAGTGTGCCGGGGCTGCTTCTCGACGCGGTCTCCTTCGTGGTGTCATCGCTCTGCCTCATGGCCATCCGCTCCGACGGACCGCGCCCCGTCCCGGCACCCCGGCGGCGGTTGAGCCGCGAGATCGCCGACGGCCTGCGCTTCGTCGTCGGCAATCCGTGGGTCCGGGCCGTCACCGCGTTCGGCGCGGCGGTCAACCTGGCGATGGCCGGCCTCCAGGCCGTCCAGATCGTCTTCCTCGTGCGGACCGTCGGCGTCGGCTCCGACACGCTCGGCTGGCTCGTCTCCTGCGGCGGTCTCGGCGGGGTGCTCGGCGGTCTCGTGGCCGGCCGGCTCGCCGAGCGCCTGGGCACGGCACGCGCCCTCCTGGCCATCCAGTTCGCCGCCTCGCCCTTCGGCCTGCTGGCCTCGCTCACCGGGCCCGGGACCGGGCTGGTGTTCTTCGCGACCGGAACGGCCGTGATGCTCGCCGGGGTTGTGGCCTGCAACGTCATCATCGTCAGCTTCCGGCAGGCGTACTGTCCGCCCGAGCTGCTGGGCCGCGTCACCGCGACCACCCTGTTCCTCAACTACAGCACCATCCCGCTCGGCGCCCTCCTGGGCGGCTCTCTCGCCTCCCTGTTCGGCGCACGCCCCACGATGTGGGTCGTCACCGCCGCGCTGGTGGCCGCGGGCGGATTCCTGCTCGTGGCGCCGCTGCGCGGCCTCCGCGACCTGCCGGGCGCACCCGGCGCCGACGGCTGAGAGCTTCGGCCAGGACCGAGCAGAAGAGGGCTGAGCACGGCCTGCCGTTCTCGTCCGGAGCCCGGTGCGGCCGGGCGAATTCCTGGTCGCCGCATTGTGTCGCTTCCCTCTCGGCGTCATCGGCCACACCAGCTGCAAGGAGCGGAAGCCTGGTCGGTCGCTGCATCATCTGGCGGAAAAGCGCCGCCGACGAATGCTTTCGCGAGGTCGCGGACAGGGAGAACGTTGTCCGATAAGGCACTGGTCATGTGTCCGGCGGTAGTAGTGGGCTCTCAATAGGACACGTGGATGGTGATCGACCGGGCCGGAGCGCACCGATCGGTCCCGTCGAAGTCGGCTAAAGCTTCGGAAGGTCATGGTTGACACCAGATCGGCTTCGTTGTATCAAAAAGTGGTTATGGGGGTGGGCTTGTGCGATTCGCACCGGCACGATAATTTGCAGTCGGTCCCAGTACTTTGGGATGCTCCGGAGCGGGGGAAGCGTGCATGCTTGTCGGTGCATGTGTACCGGGGTGAATGCGGGCGCGGTGTCTCGGCAGTATTTTCCGAGTTGATGGGTCTCAGGTCTTCGCAGGCCTTCATGCGGTACTCGATCGCTGGTGGCGAAGGGTGGATGGACCCTCATTCATGGGTGCCGGCGCCGGCCGGATTCAAAAGATTGCGCAACTGCGCACGCATCTGGCATGAATAGCTGAACCACCATGACGCGTTGTGCCCTCGGGCTGCCTTCTGTTCGCCACGCCAACTTTCACTGAGCTGTACAGACCACGATACTTTCCGAATTCTTGAGGAGAAGGTCCATGCTCGATCTGCTGGGGATCGGATTCGGCCCGTCCAATGTGGCGCTGGCTGCTGCCATGACAGAGACGGAGAACCCGCCGAGAGCACTCTTCCTGGAGGCCAGAGAGAGACTTGCCTGGCATCCGGGAATGCTGCTGGACGGCGCCCGGATGCAGATTTCTTTCCTGAAGGACTTAGTGACGCTGCGCAATCCGGAGAGCCCTTACTCCTTCCTTGCTTATCTCAAGGCCAAGGATCGCCTGGAGGAGTTCGCGAATCTCCGGGAATTCTATCCCTCTCGTATTGAATTCCAGGACTACCTTCGGTGGGTGGCGGGGCACTTCGAGCACCAGACTGTCTTCGGGGCGCGTGTGGCCTCGGTCAGTCCGGACTTCGGCATCGACGGCATGGCGCGGAGCTTCACGGTCAGTGCGGAACTCGCGCATTCGGGGGAGTACGTCACCTATCAGACGCGCAACGTCGTGTACGCCCCGGGGGGAACGCCGAACCGGATCGAAGGTGTGGTTCCGCGCGACGAGCGTGTCATTCATACCGCGGAATTTCTTGAGCGTTTCCCGGAGAGCTTCCCCGATCGCTCGGCGGATCTGTCGTTCGCCGTGGTCGGCGGCGGTCAGTCCGCCGCGGAGATCATTGAGTACATCCTCGCGAAGTACCCCTTGAGCCGCATCCACGCGATTCTTCCCGGGTACTCCTTCCGGCCTGCGGACGACAGCCCGTACAGCAACGAGGTCTTCTTCTCCGCCGAGGTCGACGACCACTTCACCGCCCATGACCGCGCGGCTCGGCTGGCGGGGGCGCGCAGCACCAACTACGGCGTCGTGGACCTCGACCTCATCGAAGACCTGTATCGCATGGGCTACGAGGATCGGGTCCGGGGGAATGTGCCGCGGCTCACTCTCTGCCGTTCCAGCAGGCTGCTGTCGGCGGACGCCGGCTCGACGGGAATCGATGTGACCGTCGGTGGCCCGGAGGGCAGCCGGAGCCTGAACCTGGACGGCCTCGTGCTGGCCACCGGCTATCACCGCGAGCTCGATCCCGAGATGTTCCGGGATGTCATCCCGCATCTGCGGCGGAACGGATCAGGTGATTTCCTGGTCAGTCGTGCCTACCGGGCGGACAGTGCACCGGAACTGACGGCAGGCATCTATTTCCAGGGACTCGCGGAGTCGTCGCACGGTATTGGCGACACCTTGCTCTCGCTCCTGCCCTTCCGGTCCGCCGAGATCGCTGAAGAAGTGCGGAAGAGTTCGGAAGTACCCCCGGCGGACGAGATGGAGTACCCGCCGGCCCGGCATGTCGAGACGGATAATGTAGCCCTTCTGGAAACCGTGGAGCGTTTCCCGCTCGCGACGTTGATCTCCTCGGACGAGGACAGCGAGGTGTTCGCGACGCATCTTCCGCTGATCCTGGACAGGGAACGGGGGGAGCAGGGGGTTCTGTTCGGTCATCTCGACGTCGGGAATCCGCAGGTCCCGAATCTCAACGGCCGTCGAGTGCTTGCCGTGTTCCACGGTCCGAATTCCTATATATCGCCCAGGACCTACACGACGGACCAACTGCCGACCTGGAACTATGTAGCTGTCCATGTGCGGGGTCACGTGCGTGTTCTGGAGAACCAGGACCAGGTTGTTTCGGGTCTCGCCGGCATCAGTGAGACGGCCGATCGGTCGGAGGACGCGTACCGCTTGGACAAGAACGACTCGCGTATCGAGAAGCTCATCGGTGGAATCGTGGGGTTCGAGCTGGACATCGAATCGCTGACCGGCCGGTTCAAGCTCTCTCAGGACCGGAGCGACGAGGACCGGAAGCGTGCCATGGCGGTTCTCCGTGAGAGTGCGGGTGACGAGCACCATGACTTCGTGGCCCGCATACACCAGCAGTGAAGCGCTCCTCAGTGGCAACTGACCGGAACTTGGACGAGGGATGATGGAAAACCCCAGCGCATATGTGGTTGTCCGCAATGGTGAAGAGCAGTACTCGATCTGGCGCGCCGGTCGACGAGTTCCGGACGGCTGGACGGTGGTGGGCGAGCCCGCGGAGAGGGCCCAATGTCTGGACCGTATCGAGGAGCTGTGGACGGACATGCGTCCGAAGAGCGCGCGGTGAGGGCCGGTGCCGTGGGGGAATTCTCGATGAATGATGTCGGACCGGGCTGTGTGCACGAGCTGTTCGACCATCGGGCGACGCGGTCTCCCGAAGCCGTGGCTGTGCGGTCGGAGGGGATGGACCACTCGTACTCCTCGCTACGGAGGGCCTCCGACAGCATTGCCGCGGTACTCGCCGGCAAGGGGGTGCTGCCGGGCGACGTCGTGGCGGTCGCCTGCCCGAGGTCGTTCGACCTGATCGCCGGCATGCTGGGCATCCTCAAGGCGGGTGCGGCGTACCTACCGATCGAGCGGGAACTGCCCGACGCCCGGGTGCGGGGCATGCTGCGTACGTCCGGTGCCCGGTTGGTGCTCACCGGCGGTGCGGGAGCCGAGCGCGACTGGGCGGACCTCGGAGTGGAGCAGGTGTCCGCAGGTGAGCGCACGGCTCGGCGGCAGGCGCCAAGAGGCGCGGTCTCTCCCGCCGTTGCCGCCTATGTGCTCTTCACCTCCGGATCGACCGGGAAACCCAAGGGGGTTGTCTACCCCCACGCAGGCGCGGTGAACCGGCTCCGCTGGCTCCAGGGGACATACGGCCTCCGCTCGGGCGACCGGGTGCTCCAGAAGACACCGTACGGATTCGACGTATCGTTCTGGGAGTTCTTCTGGCCGCTGTCCGTGGGTGCCACCCTGGTCTTCGCCTCCGCGGGAGACCACAGGGATCCGGCGCGAGTGGCCGCACTGATCAGGGACGAGCGGATCACTGTCGCCCATTTCGTTCCGTCGGTCCTCCGTATCTTCCTCGACCAGAAGGACGTGGCGGAGTTCACCTCCTCGCTCCGTCATCTGTTCGCCAGTGGGGAGGCGCTCTCCCCCGAACTGGCGGAGGCTGTGCACCGGAAGCTGGGTATCCGGGTGGACAACCAGTACGGGCCCACGGAGTCGGGCGAGTGCACCTGGTGGACCTACCGGGAGAACCACGGCCATGCCTCGACGCCCATCGGGAAGGCCATTCCGGGGTTCCGTACCTACGTCCTCGACGAGCACCTCACACGGGTTCCCGACGGTGAGGCCGGTGAGCTCTTCCTGGGGGGCGACGGGAACCTCGCGCACGGCTACTTGGGGGAGCCCGTCCTCACGGCGGAGAGGTTCCTGCCGGACCCGTTCGGCTCACCCGGTGAGCGCATGTACCGGACCGGTGACCGGGTCAGGAATGACTCCGAGGCCGGACTGCTGTATCTGGGCAGGACCGACAGCCAGCTGAAGCTGCACGGCAACCGCATCGAGACCGGGGAGGTGGAAGCCGCTCTCCGGAAGCTGCCGGGCGTCCGGGAGGCCGCCGTCAAGGTCGTCTCCGACGAGACCGGTGGACAACTGGTCGCCTATGTGCTGACGGACCTTGCCTTCAGCCCCGGTGACGCACGGCGTCTTCTCTCCGAGACCCTCGTGGCGGCCGCCGTGCCGTCGCACTACGTGGTACTGGACGAGTTCCCCGTGAACCGCAACGGCAAGCTGGACCGTGACGCCCTGCCCGTACCCGCGCTCGATGCGGAGGCCGGGAGCGGGTCCATGGACGGTGCCTCGGAACTGCACGTCGCCGTCGCCGAAGTGTGGGCGGGAGTGACGGGCCGGTCACCGGTGTCGATCGATCAGGAATTCCTGGACTCGGGCGGCAACTCCCTGAAAGCGGTTCAACTCGTCGGTCGGCTACGCCGGCTGACAGGGCTCGACCTCACCGTGGAGGAGTTCTTCACGGCCGGCACCGTACGTTCCATCGCCACAGTCCTCGAGCAACGGTTCGAGAACCTCGATTCCCCCGGGATACCGTTATGAGTGAACCCCTGTCCCTGCTCGACCGGCTCCGGCAGGCACCGTCCGCGGCCGGGTTCCCCAGGAGAAGGACGGCCGACCGTGCCCCGGCATCGGCGGCGCAGCGCCGGCTCTGGTTCCTCGCGGAAGCTGACGAGAGCACCGTTGCCTACCACGTGCCCGTGGCCTTCCACATCGACGGCCCGCTGGATGCCGGGGCTCTGGAGCGCGGTGTCTCCCGGGTCGTCGAACGCCACGAGGCGCTCCGCACCGCGCTGGTCGTGGACGCCGACGGCCTTCGCCAGGAGATATCCGAACCGTCACCCATCGTGGTCGAGCGCGGGACCGCGGAGTCCGTCGACGATTTCCTCGATGCCGCGCACCAGGACGCCTGCAGGCCCTTCGACCTCTCCCGTGCGCCGCTGCTGCGGGTCCACCTCTACGCGCTGGCGGACGGCGGTCATGGACTCCTGTTCGTCTTCCACCACGCCGTGATCGACGCGTGGTCGCTCGACATCTTCTTCGGCGATCTCAACGCCGCCTGCGCCGATGTGGCCCTGCCCGCCGTGGCCCACCAGTACGCGGACTACGTCCAGTGGCAGGAGGACTGGCTGTCCGGCGACGAGGCGCGGCGATCCCGTCACCACTGGACGGGGGCGCTCGCACAGGGGTACCCGCCCCTCTCCATCCACCCGCGTCGCCACCACGGCTCCGACGGTCCGCGTGCGGGTGCGGTACACCGGTTCGGTGTTCCCGCCGCACCGGTCGAGGAGGTCTCCTCCCTGGCTTCGGCGACGCCGTTCTCCGTCCTGCTGGCGGCCTTCCAGACGCTGCTGCACCGCTACTCGCTCAATGACATGGTGAGCACGGGGGTGCCGGTGGCCTGCCGGACGACCCCGGAGAGCGAGTCGATACTCGGCTACTTCGCCAACACCGTGGTCGTTCCCACCGAGTTCGACAAGGGAACCTCGCTCACGGATGTGGTCCGGAGCGTCGTGCAGCGCATGCGTGAGGCACTGAGCCATCAGGAACTGCCGTTCGACGAGGTTGTGGGTGTCGTCGCACCCCATCGGAGCGCGGATGTGAACCCCCTGTACGACTCCGTCTTCGTCATGCAGAACACGGAGTCGGCAACCGCTCTCTCCCTGCCCGGCTGCACGACGCGGCCGGTGCAGGTCCACAACGGAACGGCAAAGTTCGACCTCACGCTGTCCCTCGTCAGGGAGTCGGACACGTTCAGCTGCGAGCTCGAATACGCGACGGACACCTTCGACGCCGACTGGGCCGAGGAATTCGGCCTGGCATTCGGCGAATTGCTGCGCAGGGCGCCAGTCTCCGGCGCCCTTCCCGTCGGGGAAGCCCCGCTGCTCTCGGAGGAGACGAGGGCCGGAATCCTCCGGGACACCGCGCAGGGCGTGGAGCCCTACCGGATCGATGCGACCATGCACGGCCTCGTCGCGGAACAGGCCGCCCGAACCCCTGACGCGACCGCGATCGTCGCGGGCACAGCGCACACCACCTACGCCGAACTGGACCGGCGATCCGGCGCACTGGCTGCCGTCATGGCCGCACGGGGCATCGGCCGGGAGTCCGTCGTCGGTGTGTGCATGCAGCGCTCGGTCGAGCAGATCGTCTCGCTGCTGGCGATACTGAAGGCCGGTGGGGCGTTCGTGCCGCTCGACCCGCGGCTGCCGAGGGCACGCCTGGCCGGCATAGCCGACGACGCTTCGCTCGCCCTCGTCGTGAGCGACGAGCAGTGCCTCGACCTGGTCGACGGCCTGGCACCCCTGCTCGTCCCGGGATCAGAACCGGTTCCGGACGCCGTCCCGGCTGTCCGCACCACTGATCCGTCCGGCCTGGCCTACGTCTACTACACCTCGGGTTCCACCGGTAGGCCCAAGGGCGTGGCCATCGATCACGCGTGTGCGGGAATCCGGCTGGAATGGCTGCGGCGCCGCTACGCGCTGGGCGGCGGGAAGGCGGTGCTCCACAAGACGCCGCTCATCTTCGACGTCGCGATCTGGGAGATCTTCCTCCCCCTCATGACCGGTGCGACCGTCGTCATGGCGGATGCCGAAGCCGAGTCCGACATCCAGCACATCGCGGACCTCCTCCAGCAGCACCCCGTCGTGCTGGCACACTTCGTGCCGTCGATGCTGGAGGTCTATCTCGAAGGAGTCGCCCCGCAGGAATACGCCCACCTCCAGTGGGTCGCGCTCAGCGGAGAGGCGGCTTCGGCCGCCCTGATCAAGCGGGCTGTGGAGCACTTCGGCGTGCCCGTGCACAACCAGTACGGCCAGACCGAGACCTCCGAGGTCGCCGTATGGGAAGGCGACGGTGACTCCTTCCCCGAACTGTCGGTCATCGGCACGCAGGTGGGTGCCTACCGGCTCTATGTGATGGACGAGTCGCAGGAGCTGGTTCCCCACGATGTGCCGGGCGAGCTCTGCGTGGCCGGCCTGGACGGCCTGGCCCGCGGCTACGTGGGCAGGCCGGGTCTCACCGCACAGGGCTTCGTTCCCCACCCGTACCCGGCACGGCCGGGCGAACGCCTCTACCGCACCGGGGACCTGGTCCGGCGCCGCGCCACCGGTGAGATCGTCTATCTGGGCCGTGGCGACCACCTGGTGAAGATCCGGGGCTGCCGGGTGGAGACCGGTGAGGTCGAGAGCGTTCTCCTGGACCACCCTGCCCTCACCTCCTGCGTGGTGATCGCGCGTCCCGGACCGGGCGGTGACCTCTGCCTGGTGGCCTACACCGTCGGGCGGGAGGCTGGGCGCGCGGAGCTCGCCGGCCACGCCGCGGCCAGCCTGCCCTGGTACATGGTTCCCAGCGCGTTCGTCCACCTCGGCGAAATGCCGCGCACGGCGAGCGGAAAGATCGATCGGAACCGGCTGCCCGAACCGCGGCCCTCCGATTTCGAGGAGGAGAGGCCCTGGGAGGAACCGCAGACGCCTCTGGAGACTCATCTCGCCGCTGTGTGGTCGCAGGTGCTGGGAATGGGGAGAATCGGCCGTCGCGACAGCTTCTACGCCCTGGGCGGCAACTCGCTCCAGACCACGCGCGTACTGGCGGCGCTCAAGGCCTCGTTCGAGATCCGGCTGTCGGTCCGGGACTTCATGCACGCCCCCACGGTGGAGGGACAGGCACGGATGGTGATGGCCGCCCTGGACAAGAAGGCTGCCGCACTGCTGGAGGAGAACGGCGCATGAGCGAGCACCTCACCGGATCCGCCTCCCGCCACGAGCAGTTGGTGGCCGAGTTGCTCGCGCGGGGGCTGGGCCGGACGGCACCCGGAGCCGGAGCCGGAACGCACACCGTGGGGCCTCTGTCGGCCGCCCAGCGCCGGCTGTGGTTCCTCGAACAGCTGAAGCCGGGGACGGCCATCCACAACATCGCCCTGATGGCGGAGTTGCACGGGACACCGTCCCCCGACGTCCTTGGGAACGCCCTGCGGATCGTGCAGGACCGGCACAGTGTGCTGCGCTGCCGCTTCACCGAGCAGGACGGTGAACCCCGGCAGGAGGTCGTGCCGGGCGAGGGCGTTCCCCTCGTCTGGCACGACCTGCGGGCGCCGTCCGCGGACGCGGACCCCGACGGGACGGCACGCCGGATCGCCGCGGACTACGCCGAGCGTCCGTTTCGGCTGGACGAGGCGCCGCTCTTCCGGTGCGCGGTCGTCCTTCTTCCCGATGACCGCTGGCACCTCGTGCTGTGCTTCCACCACATCGTCGTGGACGGCTGGTCCGTCGGCGTCCTTCTCGAAGAGCTGGGCACCCTGCTGGGCGGCGGTAGCCCCGGCCCGGTTCCGTCCTTCCGGTTCCTCGACTGGGTGGCCGACAACCCCGGGCAGTCGCTCGATCCCAAGGACGAGGCGTACTGGACCGAGAAGCTGTCCGGCGCCCCGGCCGCGGTGACTCCGTTCAACGATGCCCCGGGCCGGCCGTCGGATCACGCCACCGGCAGGCTGATGAGCTTCGTCGTCCCGGCCTCCACGGTCTCCGCCCTGGAGCGGCTCGCCACGTCGGCCGGAACGACCGCCTTCGTGGTCCTCCTGTCCGCGTTCAAGGTGCTGCTGCAACGGGTGGGCGGCATGGACGATGTCGTGGTCGGCACACCGTTCGCGGGACGCCCCGACCCGCGCCTCGACAAGGTCGTCGGCTTCTTCGTCAATACACTCCCGCTGCGCACCGAGCTGGCCGGCGCCCGGACGTTCCGGGACGTCCTGGAACGGGTGCACGTCACGGTCATGGAAGCGCAGGACCACCAGGACACGCCGTTCGACCGCATCGTCGAACTCCTCGGCCTCAGCGGGACCACCTCGCAGAGCGCGTTGTTCCGCACCATGCTGGCCTGGCAGAACACTCCGGGCGGACAGCTGCGGTGGCAGGGCAGGACGGTGGCTCCCACACATCTGGACACCGGCACGGCCAAATTCGACCTGACGCTCTCACTCGAGCAGACGGGCCGTGTGATCGAGGGGCAGGCCGAGTGGCTCCTCGAATCGGCGGACACGGCGTTCGTGGACGGCTTCGTCCACGCCTACCTGGAGTTGCTCCGCTCGCTCACCGGCCGGCCGGACGCCCAACTGGCGGCGCACGCACTGACCGGTCCCCATGACGAGGAGACGGTCGTCCCGCCCGCCGCCTCGCCCCGGCCGACGGTGCCCCACCGGACCCTCAGCGAGCCCTTCGGAGAGCAGGCGCGGCGGACACCGGACGCCGTGGCGCTCCTCGGTGACGAGGGGACGCTCACCTACGCGCAACTGTCGGAGAGAGTCGAGCGGTTCGCCGCCGGCCTGTACGAGCGCGGTGTACGGCCCGGCGACAGGGTGGGCGTACTCATGCGGCGCTCCTTCGACATGGTTGCCGCCCTGCACGCGGTGTGCGCGATCGGCGCGGCCTACGTCCCCCTGGACCCCTCGGCCCCGCAGGAACGTCTCCACGGCATGCTGTCGACTCTGGAGATCGCCCATGTCGTGGCCCATGGCGCGACCGCTGACAAGGTCCCCGACGGGCCATGGGAGGTCGTGCGCACCGAGCACCTGGCGGATCCGGACGCGGCGGCCGATGTTCTTCCGGACGCCGCCGGCGACGCGCTGTCGTCGCAGAGCACGGCCTATGTGCTGCATACCTCGGGGTCCACGGGACGGCCGAAGGCCGTTGCCTATCCCACCGACGCGTCCTTGGCCTTTCTCGACTGGCTCCAGGGCCTGATACCGGTGGGCCCGGGTGATCGCCTCCTTCTCAAGACGCCCTACGGCTTCGACGTGTCCGTGTGGGAGCTCTTCTGGCCCCTCCACCACGGGGCCACGATCGTGGTGGCGGAGCCCGACGGCCACCTGGACCCGAGCTATCTCGCGCGGTTCGTCCAACGGCATGAAGTGAACGTGGTGAATTTCGTCCCTTCGATGCTGGAGAGCTTCCTCGGGCAGCTCGACGCCGCCGGCTGCCCTTCACTGAGCCATGTGCTGTCCGCCGGTGAGGAGCTCAAGCCGGGGCTGGTGGCCCTGACCCACCGGAAGCTCGAAGCCGAACTGATCAATCTGTACGGGCCCACCGAGGCCGGCGGGGTGAGCTACCACCTCGCCCGGCCCGGGGCCACGGGGACCGTGCCCATCGGCCACCCATTGCCCTACGTACGCCTGTACGTGCTCGACGCCGACCTGCGGCCGGTCCCTGTGGGCATGCCTGGAGAGCTGTACATCGCCGGCGAACTGGGGCTGGCCGACGGCTACGAGGGCCGTCCCGCTGCCACGGCGGAGAAGTTCCTCCCGGACCCCTACAGCAGAGTGCCGGGCGGCCGGATGTACCACACCCAGGACGTCTGCCGGCAACTGCCGGGAGGCGAGCTGGAATACCTCGGCCGCAGCGACCGGCAGGTGAAGCTGAGAGGTATCCGTCTGGAACCCGCGGAGATCGAGCAGGCGATGCTGGCGTCGGCCGGGGTCGCCGCCGCACGCGTGCTGGCGGTGGGGAGCGGACCCGAACAGAAACTGATCGGCTTCTATGTGCCGGTGGAGGATGCCGCACCGGACCCGCGCGCCCTGCGCAGACACCTGGAGCACTGGCTGCCGCGAAGCATCATCCCCTCCGCCCTGGTGGAGGTGGAGGCCATCCCCACCACTCCGAACGGCAAGACGGACCAGGCCGCCCTGACGGCGGTCTGGGAGGAGAGACAGCGGACGGCGGGTTCCGGGCGACGGCCGGGGGACACGGGCAGCAGGCCGAAGCCGGCCGACGGATCGCTGGAGGCTCGTGTATGTGCCGTCTTCGAAAGCGTCCTTGAGATCCCGACTGCCGATCCCGACACCGGCTTCTTCGCCATGGGCGGGCACTCCCTCCAAGTGCTCAAGCTCACGGCCGTGTGCAAGGAGCGCCTGGGCATCAAACCGTCCGTGGCGACGGTCTTCGCCCACCCCACGCCGCGAGAACTCGCGCTATGGATCAGCGAGACGACGACCAGTGAGCAGGACATCGTCGTGCCGCTGACGCCACGAAAGGAAGGGACGCTGGTCATCGGCGTGCACGCGGCCACGGGTTCCGCGCTGCCGTACCTCCCGCTCAGCCGCGCGCTGACGGACAGCTGTTCCTTCATCGGGCTGCAGGCACCCGGTCTGGAGTCGGATGCCAGGACTCCCAGCTCAGTGGAGGAGTTCATCGCCGTCTACCTTCCGGTCGTCGAGCGACTGGCCGCCTCACGGCAACTGGTGCTGATGGGCTGGTCCTTCGGCGGCAACGTCGCCTACGAACTCGCCGCGGCGCTCGACCGCCGTGGACGTGCTCCGCTGGCCACGGTCCTCATCGACTCCTGGTACGGGGACGGCCCCGAGGACACCGCGGGGGATACCCCCGAGGAAGCGGTGGGCACGCTGCGCCGGCACGGGCTGGTGCCGGAGGGACTCCCCAGCGAGACGGAGGCCGGGATGCTGCGGGTGCTGGCCGGGACCCTGAAAGCCTTCAGTGACTACCGCCCGGCACGGTCGGAACTGGTTGTCGACCTGGTCAGGGCCACGGCGGACGAAGCGGAGAACCCCTACCCGCGGCAGGTACGGGAGTCCGCCGACCGCGGAATCGGGGCCTTCGCCAAGGCGGTCCGTGTCCACGACATCGACGCGGATCACTACAGCGTGATGTCCGCAGACCACGTGAGCACGCTGGCTGCGATCTTCGAAGGCGTTCTGTGCGAGCGCACATGAAAGCGGGTGATGAAGACTCGACCGCAGGGGGGCGTCCACGACGATACCTACGGGTCAGGCCCGCTTCCCTGGGTCTGGTGATGGCCCTGCAGCTCACCATGGGCACCGCCTGGTGGATGGCACTGGTTGCCAACCAGGCACGGGCGACCTACGAACTGGGTGCGACGGAGCTGTACCTCGCCCTGGTGGCCACGGTCTGGGGCGCCCCCACCATCCTCCTGGGGCCATGGGTGGGGCGACTGGCCGATCAGTACAGCCCCGCGGTCGTGGGGGCGGTGAGCACTGCCGTCGGCGTCGGTGGGGCGGTCGGCCTTGCCGTCGCGGACTCGGCGTCGTGGCTGCTCGTGGCGGCCCTGACCAGCGGAGTGGCCAGGGCGGTCACCCAGGTCGCCATCGACGCGCTGCCCAGCAGGGTGCTGGGCAGCGACCAGGAAGTGAGATCGAGTATTCTGCTGGGCTTCGCCAGCAGCGTACCCATCGTTGCCGGCCCCAGCCTGGCGGCTGTCATGCTGGCGAACTGGGGCAGCAACAGCGCCCAGTGGGCGAACGCGGCCGTCCATCTGGTCGGATTCGCGGTCTTCTGCGTCCTGCGCGTCGATGTGCCCTCCCGCGGCAGGAACAGGGGCGGGGACGCGGGCGGCCGTCACCGGAGCCTGTTGAGAGACCCGTCGCTGCGTGAGGCACTGGTGCTGACGGGCGTTGTCTGGATATCCCTGGGCTGGATCGGCCCGTTGGAGATTCTCTTCGTCGACGAGGTGCTGTCCGAGCCGGCCGAGACGTACGCGGCTCTCCAAGTAGCCTTCGGAGTCGCGCTCCTGGCGGCGACGTACGTGATGTCGAAGGGACAGGCTCTCGCCGTCCGCCGTTGGTTCTTCGTCATGACCGTGGTGCTCGTCGGCGCAGGGGAAACCCTGTTCGCCTCTTCGCACAGTGTGGGTATGGCATTCGTCGCCATCTCCCTGTGGGGACTGGCCGCGGGTCTGTTCAACCCCGCGAGCAGGATCGCCTTCCTCAAGGCCGCTCCCGTGGAGATGCACGGACGCGCCATGGGGCTCTGGAGGGCAGTGCAGTCCTTCGGCAGCCTGGCCCCTCCGATTCTCGCCGGTGTCGTCGCACACGCCTGCGGACTGCGGACGGCCATGCTCGGCATGGGTGTCTGCACTCTGCTGGCCACAGCGGTGGTGCTCGGGATCTCCGCCCGGCGTGGGACACCCGGAGCGCGGCAGGCACCACGGGCGGCGGCCGACGCGCGAGCGGATGAGGAATCGGGTGGACCGACGAGCTTCAGAACCGCTGACCAACAGATTCACAGCGAGCCGTACCGGAGGCGTTCGATGCTGTCACATTTCGTCACCACGAATTCTAGAACGGAGCGGTGAATGTTCCGTATGGCCAAGCCACACCGACTGCTGATGTGCCGTCCCCAGCACTTCGACGTCGTCTACTCGATCAACCCATGGATGGCGCCGGAGAAACCGGTCGACAACGGCCTGGCGGTGCGTCAGTGGGAGGAGCTCCGCCGGCTCTACACGCAACTGGGGCACGCCGTTGAGGTAGTGGAGCCTGTCCCCGGCCTGCCGGACATGGTCTTCGCTGCGAACGGTGCCACGGTCGTCGACGGAAAAGTCCTGGGTGCCCGGTTCCGGCATGTCGAGCGCACGGCCGAAGGGCCCGCCTATCTGAACTGGTTCGTACAGAACGGCTATGAGGACGTCCTGTGGCCGGAGTTCATCAATGAGGGAGAAGGCGACTACCTGACCGTCGGGCGCAGGATTCTGGCCGGCACGGGCTTCCGTACGGACTCCAGGTCACACGCCGAAGCCCAGGAGTTCTTCGGGCTTCCGGTCACTGGACTGACCCTGGTCAACCCGAGGCACTACCACTTGGACACCGCTCTGGCCGTGCTCTCCGACACTGAAGTCATGTACTATCCGGCGGCGTTCACGACCGGCAGCCAGGCAGTTCTGAAGGAAATGTTCCCGGACGCCGTCATCGCGTCGGACGACGACGCCGCGGTGTTCGGACTCAACGCCTTTTCGGACGGTCGGAACGTTCTTCTGCCCAAGGATGCCACCGGCCTGATCATGCAGCTGGAGAAACGGGGTTTCAGCCCCGTCGGAGTGGACGTATCGGAACTCCTCAAGGCCGGCGGCAGCGTGAAGTGCTGCACGCTGGTGCTTCGCTGACCCACAAGCCAACAAGGAGGCTCAACCATGAATACCAACCGCGAACTGCTCAAACAGGATTCCGTTCTGATGATCGACGGACCCGATGGCGGGCCCTACTCCGCACAGGAGATCGACAGGCTGGTCAGGCTCTGCGAGGAGCTGCCGCGTGATGTGGGTATCGGCGACAACAACAGTGTCGAGGTCGGACGCATAGTCGTCGACTCCTTCGACATCGCGGTTTCCGAGTCCAGATCCGCACCTCATGAGGTGGCGGCGCCGCACATCGCCGAGAAGATCCTTCAGATCCTTGCCAAGAGTGAGGCCATGGCCTACTGGGGCGAGCTGTGCGGCCACGAGGTGTCCGTGCGACGGGCGCAGGCCAACTACATGCGGCACGGCCAATACATAGGACGTCACACGGACTCGGAATCGAACCCGGAGTACTGCGCCAACGTCGTGATCGGCCTCAGTGATGACTACACCGGTGGTGAGTTCGTGGCTCACATGGATGACGCGCAAGCACGCCGGTTCATCCTGCGCCGCGGCTCGATCCTCGTCGGCACCAATGACCTGCTGCACGAAGTGAGCGAAGTGAGTTCCGGCGTACGCGGTTCGCTGGTCATGTTCCTGGTGCCCGAAGGCCGGTGACTCCTTCTCGTCCGGGCGGTGCCGCCCACGCAGGCCAGGTGCCCGCAGGGCGGAGGCCGGCGCCGGGCTGGTGATCGTGAAGTTCTGGCCGCGGCCGTCTTCGTGGCCGCCTCGGGCCGAACACCGGCGGCGGTCTCCGCCGGCGTTCGGCCCGGCTCGGCAGACGGTCCACCGGCGGATCGCGCGGTGGAGCCTGGCCCCTGTGTGGGCTCGGCCCCACCGCGTGGTCCTTCACGAACCTGTTCGCCATCCCGGTCCACGTCCTCCATGCGTAGTCGCGCAGGACCGCGAGGAAGCCGGTTTCCTGGCCGTGCAGGTCAGCGACGATGGGAAGGGTGTTCGCCGCCCGTCGATCCATGATGCACGGGCAGGCCGGGAAGCCGGGTCAGTCGATGCGCAGACGCCGCTTCCATTTCGAACCGTCGAACTCCATCACGTCCCTGGGCCCGATGGACCACATGATCCCGTCGGCCGCGCTCAGGTGATAACAGGTCTCCGGAACGTCGTCCCCGAAATCGACGGGCTTGAGCTTGCCGTCTTCGAGCCGGTAGACAAAATGGGTGGAAGACACGTACAGCTGTCCATCGAAGACCTCCATGCCCCAGAGGTCTTCTCGAGTGCTTTCATGCTCGATCACTTCCCATTGCTCACCGCGTCCCCGAAGCAAGGTGCCGAGCCGGCCACAGGCATAGGCGAAACCGTCCGATGCGCAGCGAACCTTGGAGAGTGCCAGGTTGGTCGGGCTGTTCAGCTGGGTGAAGAGGGTACCTTCGTACTTCCAGATTTCGCCTTCCCAGCCGACCGTGTATATCTCCTGTTCGCTGAACCCATCGATGGATTCGAAGCTCGTGTCGGTGATCGGAGTGTCACCGGCTTGGGCGCTCTGGTCAATACACCTCCACTGATCCTCGCCATCGCGGACATAGGCCTGCCGGCAGGTTCCCACGGCATAGGCTCTGCCTTTCGCGATACCGCGTACTTCACGAAGAGGGCCGCGCTTTCTCGGATCCACCCCGCAGCTCGCGATGGGTGCCTCTTCCTTCACGGCGCCACCACCACTGGCTCGTACCGATCCATCGGTGCCCAGCACCAGATAACGTTCGGTCGGTACGTGGCAGACCGTTCCGGAACAGGCAAGCCAATCCACTGTGCCGGCGCCCCAGTTTCCACGGTCCAGGGAGAAGAGCAGGGAATCTGTATAGCCGTCGTTGACAGCGGCATCGTTCGTGGCAATCAAATAGCTGAGATCTGAGTAGCGAACGACTCCAGTGCCGATGCTGAGTCCGCTGAACCGTGGATCTTGGGTGTCCATGTTGGTCTCCTGCTGTGAGTGAATCAACGGCCCCCCTCAGGGCTTCCTCGAAGGCGGTGACGGCCGCCGCGTGGTCCTGTGCGGCCTGCTTCTCGGCGCCGGTCCTGACCAGGGCGTGCACGGACTGTCAGTTCGGGTCGTGGACGGCCTCCTTGGTGCCGGTGTCCCGCAGGTCGAGCCGGGTCCGCGGAAACACGGCACGCAGACGGTCCAGCGTGGGCCGGTCGAGCTCGGTGTACCGCAGGCCCGCGAACTTGAGCCGGCGCAGTTTGAAGAACGACTCCGGAAGGGTGGTGAGCGCGTTGAACGACAGGTCGATGTGCCGCAGGTTCGACAGGTGGGCGAACGCGTCGTCGGGCAGCGCGCGGAAGGCGGTGCGCGCCTTTTGGCCGTCGAACCATTTCTCGTCCCAGCGGTCGATCTCCAGGTGTTCGAGGGTGGCGATGTCCCAGATTCCGGTGAGCAGGTCGCGGCTGGGCGGGGGCTGGTGGGGGCCCGGGGTTCTGCCGCTCAGGCGCAGGACGCGCAGCCGGGGCAGCCGGGCCAGCTCGGGCAGCCGCGTCAGCCGGGCGGACAGGGAGCCGTTCAGGTTGAGTTCTTCCAGTTCGGTCAGGTTCAGCAGCTCGTCGGGGACGGAGGCCAGCCAGACGTACGACAGGTCGAGCGTCCTCAGTCCGGTCAGGCGGGTGACGACCGAGGGGAAGCCGACCAGGGTGTCGCAGTTGTAGCGGCCCTGGTGCCGGCGGGACAGGTCCAGTTCGCGCAGCGTGTGCAGCCGGGCGAGCGTGTCGGGGAGCGGGCAGCTCAGCCGTGCGGCGCGCAGCACCTCCAGGCGGTCCAGGTCGCCGAGTGAGTCCGGCAGGGCTGCGAAGTCGTTGTCGGAGATGTCCAGCAGCCGCAGGTTCCGCAGCCGGCCGATGGACTCGGGCAGCCCGGTCAGCTGTGTCCCGGCCAGGTGGAGCTCTTCGAGGGCGGCCAGTTCGCCGATGCGCGGGTCGACTGTCCTGAGCTCGGCGTTGCCCTCCAGGGAGAGGACCCGGAGGTTGGGGAAGGAGAGGAGCTGCTCGGGGAAGTGCCTCAGCTTGCGTCCGGACAGGTCGAGTCCGGTCACCTCCTCCGCCCGCACCAGCAGCGCGTCCAGCTCCTCCATGGCGGCCAGATGGATCGGCCGGACCCCGGCGCGCAGCACCTGCCGTCCCTCGCTCAGGGCCTCCTTGATCTTCCGCGCGTCGGCCGTGCCGTGGTCGTCGAGGAGTTCGGGCAGCAGGACGGTGTCCAGTTCCTCGTCGGTGAAGTCCACCGGGCGGTTGGTGCGGCAGGGGTCGGCGACGAGCAGTGCCTGCGGTTGCTCGGCGAAGGTCACGCCGAAGTACGACATGCTGATGATGGTCCGGGCGTGGGTCCGCCCGCCCACCAAGAGCACACCGCCGTCTTCCCCGTACGAGCCGCAGATCCCGCCCGCCACCTCCAGGTCACCACGCACCACCACGTCGGGGCAGCCGGACAGGAACACATTGCGGGCCCTCAGACCACCCGTCACCATGAGGAAGTTGCCGCCGCTGTCGTCCCGCCAGGCCAGGTCACCGTCGACGGTCAGATCACCGTCCACGACGGTGTTGTACGGCACCCAGTCGCTGTCGCCCTCCGGCTCCAGATGGCCCACGACACGCAGTCCGCCCTCGTACAAGCGGATCTCCTGCTCGTCGGCGAAGTCCATGTACGGGTAGTCGACATCGGCGGAGACCCGGAACCGCTCCTCCGCCTCCCGGGCGCTGATGAGGCGGTACCCCACGGGTGAGTGCACCGTTGCGAGGGCGGGGGATACCGACGGGCCGCTCTGGGATTCGTCATCGGCCATCTGTGGTCGCTCCGTGGGGTGAAGTGCCCGGCAGGGCTGATTCGGTGGGGGAAGCGCGAGGCGTGGTCGGCCGGGGCGGGCCGCCGGGCCCGACGCGTACATGCCCTCAGCGGGCCTCGGCCCGCGCGTCCGCGCGGAAGACCGGCACCGGGCCCCGACGGAGTCCGGCCGAGGACGTCGACCGCGGCGTTGTCGGCGCCGCGCTCCAGCACCGCCCGGTGCAACTGGAACGGACCAGGGCGGCCTGCTCCAGGGCGTCGCCGACATGAGCAAGGCTGACAGCAGCAAAAAGGGATTCGCTCATGACTTCGCTCATGGTGAGGACTCCTGGACGGCGCGGTGACAACGGACCCCGGCAGGCCGGACCTGACGGAGCGTAGAACATGTGACCAGGCCGTTCGGTCATGAGCAGGGAGGTTCCCACGGTTTCCGTGGCCGATTGCGTAGTTCCACTGACACCGGCGCCGGTCGAGACGCACAGGGGAGGGAGGGTGCCATGCTCGGACGGGCCCGGCACCGCAGGCCCCGCCCGCATCACGAAGGAGAAGCAAGCTGTGCAGCTCGACGAAGAAGGCCGGGCCAGCTCGATCCCGGAGATCCTCGAACAGTTTCCCGGCCGCGAGTGGTCCTGGGCGCTGGAGGCGTTCGAGTACTGGGGCGAACTGCCGACGGTGAGGCTCTACCCCTCCGGATGCACGACGACGCAGCCGGTCGAAGCCGGCGACGTCCCGTTCTTCGTGGTGGTCGACGGCGACCTCACGTCCACCGCCCCCGTGGATCTCGTGACGTGCGACTACACCCCGGGGCTCGTGATCGTGACCGGGAGCCTGCACGCCCCCTTGCTGTACTTCGCCAACAACATCCGTGTGTTCGTCGGTGGCGATGTGCGCGTCAGCGGTGCCTGTCTCGGGCAACACGGAGACCGCAACGCCATGCTCGCCGTCGCGGGCGAGCTCCACGCACGCGCCCTGATCCTGGGCTCATACGCCGAGGTCTGCGCGGACGGAGGCATCCGTGCACTCGTCTACGCCCACGGGTGGGAACAACTCAGCCCCGACATCGTCAACGACGGCTTGGGAGACGACTCCCCCTTCTTCCGCCCGGAGTTGCTCGACCACCACGAGAACCACCCCCGCAGACTGTCCGTTACCGCCGCGGTCAAGGCCGCCTTCGCCGGAGAGGAACTGTTCCTGCCCGGGGTGGAGGAGCGCTTTCCCGAACGCCTGGTGCTGCGCCGCGACTCCGCATGACGGGCTTCCGGCGACGGCGCCGGACTTCCGTACCAGGTGGGACAGTTCCACGGATGCCCACGTCGGACGGCATATGCCAAGCTCCCTCCGAGCCGCCGGGCCCACCCCAGCCCCCGGCGCCGCCGCCGTCGGGGCGGCCTGCGCTCTCAGGACCGGCAGGCCGGCGCGCGGCGCCGCTGCGGGGCGGCCTGCGCGAGCCCCGCAGCGAGGACGACCGCCATCCGGCCGCGGGCCCGGTCATATCCCCCCGGGGAACGACTCCTCGCGCCGGGCGCTGTCGAGCATTCTGCGCAGGAACTCCACGAAGGGGATGCCATCGTCCATCCGGTCCGGCTCCTCGTCGTGGCACCAGACGTGGACGCGGTCGTCACCCTCGTGCTGGAGCGAGAGCAGAGCGAAGTTCGCGTACCCGTCATGGCCCATGACCGGCATCATCCTCGTCATATCCGCGAAGCCCGCGTTCTCCTCGTGCCAGCCGTCGTGCAGCCAGCGGGTGTAGACCGTGTGCGCCCCCGGAATGTCCGCGGGATGGATGAATTTCTGTGTCGTCGGCTCCAGAGCGGCGCCGGGCATCGCTTCCATGGGCCGGAGCAGAGTTCCGGTGCCGATCACCCGCAGAAAGGCCCGGTAGTCCGCCGGAAGCGGCCCGAACCGCGCTTCGAGGACGGCGATGTCGTCCTCGCTGACCGGGCTGAGATCACCGGTCGGATCCAGCCAGCCCTCCGCGTCCAGCTCCTCCTCCCCTCCGTGGTCGTCGAGCAGCTTGGGCACCCAGTGCTCGCGGTACCAGGTGCGGTACTCCTCGAAGAGTCCGGTCAGTGCGGCGGTGGTCGCGTCCTCGGCCGGTACGCGGGGCTCCGGCGCTCCGGACGGCGAGGGCTCCAGGTGGGGTGCCTGCCGGAAGTAGTCCTCGATCAGCGGGGCGAGCCTGCGGTTGTCCCGCCGGGCCGCCAGTCGCTCAGCCGTGTCCCGGGTGCGGATCATGGCGAGATGGCGGGCGAACACCAGCCGCTCGTTGTTGCCGCGGGCATGGCGCACTGCCGCGTCCAGGACGGGAGCGGCGCCCGTCCCTTCCCGTGCCAGCAGGGTCAGCAGGGTCGCCTCGTCCAGACAGCCGGGCTGCCGTTCGACGAGCCGCTCGCCCCGGTCTACACCGGCGGTGGTGACCAGCATCCGCACCACCTCGTCACCGCCACCTCCTTGGGCGAGGCAGCCCTCGGCCGCCCGGTCGGCCCACTCCCGCTCGTCGGGGAACACGAAGGACAGCGCCGCCTTCACCGGCACCGGTGCCGCGTCGAACGCGGCTGCCGCGACCGCGCGTGCCGCACGGTGGTCCGCCTCGTCGGCCACCGCGAGCACGCCCCGCAGCAGCTGCCAGCTCGACTCGCACTCGGCCACCTGGAACGAGGCATGTGCGGTGCTCTCGATGAGCCAGACCCCGCTCCTGTCCCACCGCGGGTCGTGGTGGACCTCGTGCTGGTTGTGGGCCAGTTCATGCAGCCGCAGCATCGCGCGCAGCGTCCATACGACCCCCTCGGCCGCCAGCCAGAACGGCACCGCGTCCCACGTCGTCTGCAGTTGCAGTTCCACGATGGCCACTTCCACGTCCAGGTCGAGCACGTCCGGACGCTCACCGCTGCGGTACAGCTCCGCCGCCCTCAGCCCGAGTGCGGCCATCGAAGGCGCCGCGTGCCGCGCCCCCTTCTCCACCTGGTGGACCGCGTACTCCCAGCCCTTGTCCGTGTCGTGACGGCTCTTGTCACGTGCCTCGGCGAAGCAGCCCACGGCGTCGAACGGCGGCACCGCCGCCAGCCAGCACGGCCCCCGGTCGAGGCCCTCGGTCAGATGGTCCGGATTGACTCGCGCGCGGGTGGAATACACCTTGCCGCGCTGTTCCTCGGTCCACACCACGTCACCGGCCACACGTTCCTCCCACAGCAATCCGCGGCAATCGAACTGGTTCCCCACGCTCGCACCGACAGTCTGGTCGGATGGCGCCCCCGACGTCCCGTCGCCCATCCCCTGTCGAGCGAGGTTCAGTGAAACTACGCAACTCCGCCCGCACTCCACGGCACGCCCTCCCGGGCCGCCCGGCCGAGGGGTGTCCCCGGTCCGCGTCCGGCCGACGGCTCGGTCACGAGGGAGGCGGCGTGCCCGCTGCCGCAACCGCGTGGCGGGCCATCAGGGTGGCGAGGGCCGCGCGGGACGGGACGCCCGTCTTGCGGTAGACGCGGGCGATGTGGCTCTCGACCGTGCGCGGACTGAGGCAGAGCCGGGAGGCCACGGCCTGGTTGGTGAGACCTTCTGCGACCAGTTCCGCTATCTCCCGTTCCCGCGAGGTCAGTCGGGTGAGCCCGGCGGCCGGTCCGGACGGCTCCGCCGGCCCGTCCGCGCCACCCAGCACCTCCGGGCGCTGCTGGTCGGCCAGGGCGACCAGCAGCGTGGCCCCGCCCTCGGCGGCCAGGCGGCGGGCGCGGCGCCACATGGTGGCCGCCCTGGCGCCGTCACCGGCGGCCCTGGTGAACGAGGCGCCGATCAGCAGGCTCTGGGCCTCCCGGAGGGTCGCCCCGGACAGCGCGCTCTCCCGGGCGGCTTCGGTGAACGCCCGTGCCGCCGCGGCCGGGTCCCCGCGGTGCGCCTCGATCCGTCCGAGGGCGCGCAACGCCGCTGCCCGGCGGGTCGGCAGGCCGAGCTGCTCGGCCTCCTTGAGGGCGTGTTCAGCCGCGTGCTCGGCTTCTTCCGTCTCGCCGACGGCCAGGGCCGCGGCGACGAGCAGTTCGAGGAACTCCGGGAGGAGGGAGGGCTGGATCCGGGGCAGGTCCCTGCTCCCGCCGGTCTCCAGCAGGATGTCCCGTGCCCGGTGCGGGTCATCGGCGCTCATCGCGGCGAAGGCGAGCAGGGACCGTGCCAGTGTGGACCACCAGCTCTCGCCTGTGCCTTCCACCGCTGCCGCCGCCTCCTCCGCGGCGGCCAGGACGTCCGGATCGCCCGGCGGGCGGGCCTGCATGAAGAACAGGGACCGGATCGCGAGGGTGAGACCGAGCAGTTCGCCGCTGCCCAGGGCACGGGCGATGGCCGCGGCCTCGTCGGCCAGCTCCAGCGCCGTGGTGACCCGGCAGGTCAGGAAGTGCGCGTACGCCTTGCACAGCAGGAGCTGCGACAGCATGTAGGGCCGGCCGGTCCGCCGGGCGATCTCCGCACCCCGGTCGCTGTGCCGCTCGGCGTCCGTGTACCGGTCGAGCATCACCTCGGCCCAGCCCAGTCTGATCAGGGGCTCGCACAGCCCGGCGAGGTCACCATCGGTGAGCGCGTCCGCCAGCCCCGCCGCGGTCCGGGCGAGCCGACGGGCCTCGGCCGTGCCACCCTCGTACGCCTCGCTCATGGCGGCCAGCGTCAGGGCACCCATCTCGCCGAGTCCGTCACCCAGATCGCGGGCGTCGCGCAATGCCTCGGCCAGTTCCTCCCGTACGTCGGGGAAGCGGGCGACGAACTGTGCGCGGCAGCACCATTCGATGACGAGACCGATCCGCCGGGACGGTGACGGCCCGGGCCTCCGGTCCAGTTCGCGGCGCAGCAGCGCGTCGGCCTCGGCGTAGCGCCCGAGCTGACGCTCCGTGACGGCGCACTGCACGACGGCGGAGGTACGCAGAGTGTCCTCGCCGTCCTCGTCGCCGGTGGGCATGTCGATCACTCGGTGGAAGAGGTCCCTGCTCTTCCGCAGCGCCCCGGTCGTGCCGAGCGCCCCGGCACGCATCAGCATCAGCTCACGGCGTTCGGCGAGGTGTCCGGGGGTGCTGGGCAGGATCGCGAGGACGACACCGAGCCAGTGGGCCGAGGCGGCCGGGTCCGTCACGGCGGCCTGTTCGGCGGCGCTGGTCAGGACCGCGGCGGCCTCCGGGTCCCAGCCGGTCAGTGAACGCTCGATGTGGTGCGCCCGCTCGGCGAGGGGTGCGCCGGCCTCGGCCAGTCCGGCCGCCGCCCTGCGGTGGAGTTCCCGCCGCCGCCAGGGGTCGGTGCTGTCGTGGACCAGCGTCCGGATCAGCGGGTGGCGCAGTACCAGACGGCGTCCGGCCCGGTCCGTGCGGATCAGATCGCGGCGCATCACCCCGCGCAGGGCCTCGACGACGTCGGGGACGGGTGAGCCGGTGAGAGCGGCGATGAGGTCGGCCGTGGCATGGTCGCCGAGTACGGCGGCGGCCTCTACGGTGCCGCGCTCAGTCGGGTCCAGGGGGGCGAGTTCGTCGAGCATCAGTGCTTCCAGGCCCGCGGGCGGACCACCGTCCCGGACCGGGGGGCCGGGCAGCCGGGCGCTGCGATGTGCCGTCAGGAGTGCCAGGAAGTACAGCGGGTTGCCCTCGCTCGCGGCGTACATCTCGGCCGCCCGCCGCTGCGGCAGGTCGCGGGCCAGTTCTTCGACGCAGTCCCGTTCGTCGAGCGGGCCGAGAGGCATCCGCAGCACCGCGCCGGTGTCGGCCCCGCGCGCCAGCGCCGTGGTGAGCGCCGCCGGGGCCTGGCGGTCGCGGTGCGACACGACGAGCAGGAAGGGGGCCTTCACGGGGTGCCGCACGAGATGGTCGACGAGTGCCAGGGACGACGGGCCCGCCCAGTGCAGGTCGTCGAGGACCACGACGAGCCGCGCACCCCGGATACGGCCCAGTGCGTCCGAGGTGGCCCGGTGGAGGCCGAAACGGTCCGTGTTCCACGGCTCGCCCGGGGGCCCGGTCCTTCCCCGCAGCACCGGATGGAGCTCCCGCAGCGACGGGAACACTCTGAGCGCCCGCTGGTCGAGGTCGGCGAACGCGTCGGCGAACGGCTGGAACGGGCTGTGCCGTTCGAGCTCGGTAGCCCGGCCGCGCAGCACGGCCGCCCCGTGGCGGCGGGCGAGCGTACTGAACTCCGCCAGCAACCGGCTCTTGCCGATGCCGGCCTCACCGGTGACCTCGACGAGGGCCGGACCGCCGGCTCCCATGTGCTGCAGGGCCGCGTCGAGCCGGCGGAGCTCGGCCGACCTGCTCACGAAAGGCACGCTGTCCGTGCGCCGGCCCGGTCCCCTGTACAACTCAACCACCACGGTCTCCCTCGGAACGAACGCCGCCACGGCACCAGGGCCCCGGTGGCTACGGCACGGGGCTGGGCGACTGTCGCTGTCAGACAGCGTTCTACAGCACGAGTACGACAACGCGGCCCCTGCGGGCGGGCACGGCCGCGCTGCTCAGAGGGCCCATGGTGACCGACGTACGGGAAGCACATCACACTGCTGACCAGTCGCTACGGAACATCCCGACGACTCCGCAGCAGTACTCGGACCGCGTCCTGCACGGTCGGTTGGCGGCTGCACCGGTCACGGGGAGTGGGCCGTGGCGATGGATCGTTCCGGACGGACTGTGTGCGGTACGCGGAGGGTGAGACCGAGCACGTAGTGCCACCTCTTCGCCGCTCGCGTGCCCTGGCGGCGCGGCTGTTTCGACTGCGTCCGTCACGCCGGCCGTCGTCCCGGCGGGGCCGGTGGACCAGCCGAGAGCGGTGGCCCGCTTTGCAGCAGGTCAGGGCGGCGATGGAAATCCGTCCACGGGAGCGTCCGCAGCCCTTCACCACCGGGGTCCGGCCGCACCGGGCCCACGTCTTCGTCTGCGGCGGCGTCCTGGAGCCCTACGCCTGCCGCCGTCGCTGAACCGAACGGACACCGGCCCGCTGGTCCCTGGCGATCGCTGAGGGCCGCCTCACCCCGAGCGAACCGCTCGCCTGCCTGAAGCCGTAACTCCTCACGGAACCGCCGCCGTTCGACGACTCCACAAGTTCAACCTCGGTAACCGCCGGTACGGAATGGCGCAGCCCTTGGCCCGGGGTTTCCGAAAGGACTGCACGGCTGTGTGAAGCCGGATCAACGTGGATTGCGATCAGGGTTGCTGGGGAGTCCATGAAAACCTGCATCATGAAAACAGGTTTCGCATTGGAACTCGTCCGGCGGCATCCGGCTGACGAATCGCTTGCACCTGGCAGAGCATCCTTCGTCGGGGAGGCACATGGTGGGGAAGGTCGGCCACGCAACCGTGAAACCGATCCGAGAATGCGCGAGATTCGGATCGTTCGTACTGAAGGTGTGCGTGAATTCCTCCAACCGATTTCTGCGTTGTCCCACGAGAGCCTCGCACTTGACGGCAATCGAGTGCGCGTCATGAGGGGTGATCGAATTGGGGCGGGCCGTTATGATGCAGGGAGACCCGCTGCCGCCCAAGTGTGAGCCGATTGCATCTTCGATGATCAACGGCGCGGTGCCCACATTGTGGACTCCGATTCCGTGTGTGGTTTCTGCTTCCTGTCCATTCAGTTGAGGTTGCGAGAAGTCCGCCCAGGGCTGAAGAGTTTCGTCCTCCGTGTGCGAGATGAAGCCGACGAATTCCAGCGCTTCGGGCTCGTTGTTCTTGATCTGGAGCTGCCAGGGGCCGGAGGGGGCGCTGTGGTTGACGGTCACCAGGTAGGTGTCGATGTCCTCAGCGATACGGTGGCAATCGGCGGTTGCCACGGTCGTTTCTCCACTTCCCGTGATGTCGACCGGGTCGGCACCCTCCTCCACCGCCGTGGGATCGCCCAGGCCTGCCTTGATCAAGAACGTCGGCGGTGCCCCGCCGTGTACGACGTTGGCTTCCAGATGTGCGATCGCCCGGAGGAACGTCTGCTCGGCACCCAGCAGCACGACGAACTCGATCGGGGAACTCATCTCGTTCTCGGCCAGACGGGAGGTTCGGAACGGTTCGAATACCATGATCCATTTCTCCTTGCCGCATATATCTTGCCGCATGCAGTCGAATGACCTGTCATTTGATGCGCTTCCGCCCGCCCGTTCGAGAACGGTTCATCGGGAGTCGTGAATGCAGACGTAGTTCAGAACATCGATGTCAAGCATTCTGATCGCCTCTCAGGACGGGTCGGCCACGATCTGCAGGGTGGTGTGGGCGGTCTTGTCGTCGTTGGTTCTGAACGTGTGCACAAGGTTCCGGCGGCTGAGGACCTCCCCACAGCTGAACGCCAGGTGATCGACGCCATGCGGGGCGATCTCCGCAGGACGGTGGACGAGGACGACGGGGGAGTCCTGCCCGCCGACGGCTGTTCCCGGACTGTCGTCGATCGTGAGAGTTCCGGTTCCCTGGTTCCGTACGACGACGAAGCCGACCGGGCTTGCGCTGGTGATCGACAGCTGGTCCTCCAGTGCCATCCAGGGCTGGAGCGTGTCGTCCCTGACGTTCGAGTTGACCCAGACGAAACGCAACGTCCGGTCGGCCTGGTTCTTGATGCGCAGTTGCCAGCTGGTTCTCGACTCCGTGTGGTTGACGACCGTCAGGAGATAGATGTCATCGTGCAGGGGCTGACAGCTCGCCGTCCCTCCCCCCTTCGGGCCGGGAATGTCGACATCCGTGCCGTCCGCGGCAACCGTGGTGATGAGGCCTTGGCCCAGCTTGATCCCGAAGGCCGGGGCGACACCGTTCAGCGGCGTGTTGTCGGTCCACAGCGCGATGACCCGCAGCAACATCGGCACGGGCTCGATCGGTACTTCGAAGTCGACCAGCGGGCCGGTCTGGCCGGGCGCCAGCGTCAGTGGCTCGTCCGAGGGAAAGACCTGGATAACGCTCATTGCACATCCCCGATTCCTGCGCCGGTGGGGAGAGCCCGTGCGCGGCGTCGCGGCACCGGCTCGTTCCTGGAGATCGCCGCACTAGACGTTCCGGTGGTCGGGCGGTACGTCGAAGTGCTCGGCCCCTCGATGCCCGCAGGTCTCGCATGGACCGCCCACCGCAAGGGGCGGCGGCACGTACGCCGGGCACCGCCCGCAGGCCCGGCAGTAGGCCGGTTCCCCGTCCGGCGAGTCGTGCCGGGCGGAACGGGGCAGGACCTCGAACAGCAGGGTCGTGTGGGCGCGGTTCATGTCGTTGGTGTCGAAGGTGTGGCTGAAGCGATCCGCGAAGGGGACCTGCCCGCACGCGACCACCAGCTCGTCCGTGTCGTGCGGGGCGATCGACGCGGGCCGCCGCCGCAGCACCACCGGCGATCGGTCCGACCCCAGCCGGGTGCCCGGCGGATCGTGGAGGATCAACGGCGCCGGGCCCAAGTTCCGTACCGTGATCGCGGTCTCGGAGTCTTCACCGTGCAGCGCCGGCAGACCGTCCTGGGACGTGGTGGCGCGATCCAGCGCCATCCAGGGCTGCGAGGTCTCCTCCTCGCGGTACGACGCGACACAGGCGAACCGCAAGGTCTCAGCGTCGTTGTTGGTGATGCGCAGGTGCCAGGGGCCGGGGTTCTCCTCAAGCCCGGACAGGGTGATGAGGTAGCTGTCTGCGGGCAGCCGCCTCACCTCGGCCAGGGCCGCGACGTCACCCTCGGTCTGACAGACCTCGACCTTGCCCGTGCTGGCGTCGAGGGCGGTGAGCAGGCCGTCACGGCCGGACTTGAGCTCGAACGTCGGGTCATGCCCGACGAGCGGACGGTTGTCGCGCCAGAGAGCGATCACGCGGATGAACATCTCGGTCGCCTCGATGGGCACGCCGAACGGAAGGGGTGGCCCCGTCGCGTCCCCGCGCAGTTCGAGCGGCTCTGTCTCCGGCAAGAGTTGGAACACCATCGGTCTTCCCTCCGGGCATGGGCGGTCATGTGAGTTCGGCGATGTCGGCGTAGACGGGGCCCGCGGGCTCGCCCGCCGCTCCGGGAGCGGACTCGGTCTCGGTGACGGCGATACGCATCGGCCGTTCGTCGTCGGGCCGCAGGTCGAGTACGAGGTTGTCCCCGAGCCGCCCGGTCGCCTGGGCCAGGGGGGTCCAGCCCGATGGCCCGATCAGGCCGTCCCGGGCCGCGCGCGGGTCACCGGCGAAGGCCTGCAACTCGGCACGGACCGTGGTGAAGGGAGGCCCGGTCGGCCCCGGACCACTGAGCACGACACCCGCGCGGCCGGCGGTGCGCGTGATGACGAGATCGCGCGGCGGGAGGAGCCGGACCGGATCGATCGCCAGCGGCGGGGACAGCCGCTGGTCGGGGTCCGCGGTGTTCTCCTGGTAGCGGGCCAGCGCCAGTCGGACGAACGGGCGGTACGAGGCCGCGGCAAGGGGGGAGAGGTCGAGGTCGGCGAACCAGCAGTCGGCATCCTCGTCGTAATGCGAACTGGCGTCCAGGTGGCTGGCCATCGCCACGACCGGGGCGCCCCCCAGCTCCGCCAGGTTCACCGTCCCGGAGACGTCCGCGCGGATGTGGGTGTCATCGAGGACGGCGGACGGCGCCGTGGTGGCCTGCAACGGGTCACGGCCGGCCAGGCTGAGATGACGCCGTTGCCGGTCGGTGGGCGAGGCCGACGGCCGCGGCCAGGCCAGGACGGCGAGCGCCTCGTCGGCGCCGGTGACGAACCATGGCCGTTCGAGCATGACACGCAGGCCGCCTCCGCTGCGCGACGACCGGATCACCGCTCCGCCGCCTTCGACGGACCGGGTCCACCGGACGCTCGGCACCACGTGACGGACCTTCGGGGCCGGTGGCCGGGTGGTGCTCGCCACGTCGGTGGCATCGAGCTTCCCGGTGACGGTGCAGGCCTGCGGATCCTGCGCGACGACCCGGCCGAAGTACTCACCGAAGCGTGAGACGGCCGTGACCGTGTAGCTGACCTTCCGCCGTCGCGCGTCGCCGAACTCGTGGCGCATCGGCGGGAACGCACCGTCGGGTGCTTCCAGCAGCGGCGGCTTGTGCGCGATCTCGAACGAGCCTACGTCCGCCACGACCCGCCTCGATGTCGGCCGGGCGGGGGCGACGTCGACGACATCGTCCCATTCGGCCCGGACGTCGATCCGTCCGGTGCTGCGCACGTCGATGTGGAACGCCGACGTCTTCAGCTCGGCGTCCGTGCCGCCCATGTGCCGGACGGCGCCGAACCGGCCGGTGGGGTGTGCCAGGGGGCGTTGCACCGCATGGACCAGGGTGACGGTGCGCGACGGGCTCACCAGCGGGTTGCGGCCGTACTCCGCCTCGACGTTGACCGGGTTGCTCGCGTCCTGCGTGGCACCCGCCCAGTGCGGGATGCCCAGGTCCGGGACGGCCAGCATGGAGGGACACGAGGGGATGTCGACGGTGACCTGCTCGGCCGGGCCCAGCGAGACCGTGAACGTGCGAGGGCCGAGACCGGGACTGCGCCTGATGGTGCACCCGCCGGGAGCCGGCTCGACCCGCAGCGCGATGGGCTCCATGTCCGGCCAGGTCCCCCGCCACAGGCTCTGGGAGTCCTTCGAGTCGAACCCGTCGGCGGTTCCCGGATAACCGGTGTCCGGATCGGTCGGCCGCAGCCGGCTCCGGAGGTTGACCCAGACCGTGCCGCGGTCGGCGAGCCAGGCCGGTCTCGGGAACGGGGGGTTCGCGGGAACGACCACATAGGTGCCGGATCCGTCCGGGGCGCTCTCCAGATGTGCCCCGGTGATGTCGGCGACGTCCTTGTCCGCGCGGGTCGCGATCTCGAACTGCTTACGGACCTCGTCCATCGCGGCACCCGGTCCGAACGCGGTGCTGAACGCCCCTTCGTACTGGAGGGCCAGCTCGAACGAACTCTTCGGGGGGAACAGGTAGCGGAGCTCGGCGGCAGGGTAGCCGTGCGCCGCGGCGTAGGCGGCCGGGTCGGTGCCGCGCTCGGTCCGTAGCACCATGCGGTGCGGCCCGGCGCCGTCGACGTAGGCCGCGGTCGGCAACAGCTCCGGTGCCGGATTCGGATCGAA
This sequence comes from Streptomyces sp. NPDC001787, assembly GCF_040297465.1. Taxonomy (NCBI): domain Bacteria; kingdom Bacillati; phylum Actinomycetota; class Actinomycetes; order Kitasatosporales; family Streptomycetaceae; genus Streptomyces; species Streptomyces sp. NPDC001787. The sequence continues at coordinate 47,921 of NZ_JBEOZE010000022.1, read as the reverse complement.
GCGCCGATGGACGATCTTCTCCGTGGCGTCCTCCGAACCGGGCTGGTCGCGCCGCAGCCCGCCGCCCGCGAGGTCGGCCAGCCGCGCCCGGAACCGGTAGGTCGAGCCGAACTTCAGTCGGGGCAGCGACCCGTCCACGGCCTCGGCTGCCGCGGCGAACGGCGGCGACGGCTCGGCCGCGGCCGGATCCACCACCCGGTCGGGCCGGGGCACCACCTGGTTCCAGCCGTCCCAGCGGGCAAAGACCTCATGGATGTGGAGCGCGGCGCTCGCACCGGAGCCTGTCGTCGCCGAGCCGACGGGGACGAAGCCCTCGTCGGACAGTCCCGGCAGACCGGGCTCCGGGGGGAGCGCGACCCCGCCGACGGTGTAGCGGACCTGGCGCCGGCACAGCGAGTGCCACTTTCCGGCGGCGAAGACGTCGAGCCGGTATCCCGCGAGCAGGTTCTCGGCGGTCAGCGGTGAGCTGAGGAGTTTCTGCGGTGTGTCCCGGTCGGTGGCTCGCTGCAGCCGCGCGAAGTGCTCCTCGAGGCGGTTGCGTTCGATCAGGGCGAAGCCGGTGGAGCGCAGTGCGGGCAGACCGGCGGCGTCAGCCGCCTCCGGCGGTACGTGGCCGCGGTCCGACTGGGCGACGCTGACCATCCGCAGCGCCGCGCTGTCGATGTCGAAGGGCATGACCGCGTACGGGGAGCTCGTGGGTGTGCCCGCCAGGGTGACCTTGGCCAGGGGCAGCATCCCCTGGGGGCGTACGGTACCGGCCGCCGGCGGCATCAGCGGGACGAACCGGGAGCCGGTCAGCGCGTAGGCGGTCGTCGGCCGCAGATCGTCCTGGTGCGCGTCGGCCCAGCCAGCCGGGGCACCGGGGTCGGAAACGGGCCACAGGGGTTCCAGACGGAGGTGCGCGGGGCCGTCCGTGGCGGACAGCTCGGCCACCGGCACCGCGAAGTCGATCACCAGGCCCACCGTGCGCAGCAGGAGGGGGTGACCGGCCAGCCGGGCGACGACGTCATGAAAGTCCAGGTCCTGGGCCTCCTCCTCGGCGGGCGTCGCGAGGTCGGGGTTCTCCCGACGGTAGAACTGGTAGGCCCGCACCAACGGTGATGTGTCGGCCTCGGCGGCGTCGCGGTCGGAGAGCGTCGCCGCGGCCTGCCAGTCTCGCGCGATCTCCCGCAACGCCGCCTCCCGCCGGGCGCGCTGGTGATGGTCGCGGGCACCCGTCCTGGCGAGGGCCCATGTGGTCCGCGTGTACGCCTGCTTGATCTCCGTGCCGGCCTCGTCCGCCGGGAAGTCCCGGACCTCACGGTCCCGGTAGCTGGTCGGTCGGTAGGGCCGGACGGGCATGGAGGCGGGGAACATCGTTCGCCAGGCGGACAGCTGCTGCTCCGGCGTGCACAGCGGCCGACCGTCCTCGGAGGCGGGCCGGATCCGGGTGAGAGTGAGCCGCCGGTCGCCCCGGTACGCGGCGAAGTCCATGTCCTCCAGGCGGGAGGGCCAGGTCTGCATGCCGAACTCTCCGACGGTCAGGGGAGTCCCGGGTGGGGCCAGCAGCCGCGGGGTGAGCAGCACCGAGAACAGGGCCCGTCGTGCTCCGGTGGTCTCCGCGCGGCCACCGGGTATGACGGTCCAGACGAACTGGCGGGTGAGGGCGAGCGCCATGATCACTCCTGCGTGAATGCCTTGCAGTAGGTGTGCCAGGGAAAGGACGATCCGACCGGGCCCCATGCGTGCTGCACCGAGGACGGGTTCGCGGCCGTGAGCGGAGCACTGTCGTGGGGCGCCACGGCCTGGTCCGAACCGGTGAAGGTCTTCTCGCAGGTGATCTCGACGGAGGTGGACCAGAAGGTGAGGTCCACCGCAATGACGAGCCGGGCCCTGCCGTGCAGGATGTTCGGTTCGACGAAGGTCAGGCTGATCGTGAGCTCGACGGAGACCGAGACCAGCCCGAGGACACGGACGGATCCGCCGATGCGGAGGTAGCCCGCGATCTCGATGGTGCTGCCGCGTTTGGTGAACACGACGCCGCCGAAGACGTGCACCTCGCCGCGGGCGACTCCGAAGTCCATCGCCACGGCGGCGCCGAACTCGATGCCGCCGACGAATCGTTCCAGGCCGGAATCGTTCCCGCCGGCCCGGATGCCCAGCTCCAGGTAGCCGCCGCCACCGAAACCCATCACGGTGACCAGGAACGGACGGTCCCGGGTCCCGAAGGAGAAGTCGACCGTCACCGGATCGTCGCCGAGCGACAGGGTGATGCCGGCCTGCAGCAGCAGGTTCTGCACGACGAACACTCCCAGCTGCGGCGGTGGCGAGACGGCGAGCGCGTAGCGCACGCGCACCTCGCGGCTGCCCACCTCGACGGTGGGTGCCTTGCCGCCGATGCCCGGGAGGTAGCTGCTGAGTTGCTGTACGAACTTCAGCTGCCCGCCGAGCCGCGCCGAGCTGACCACCAGCGTGGTCTCCGGGAGTTCGCCCGGTTCGGCGTGGAACTTCAGGGCGGTGAACCCGAGCTTGACCAGGTACTGGTTCTCTGCGGGGGAGGGGATACCGAGCGCGAAGTTGGTGACCGTGCCGTCGATCGTGCTCCGTGGCCGGCCGTCGACCAGCTCCGTCCGTATGTCGAGTGTGACCCTGCACTCGGCCAGGGGCTGGAAGGGGCCCTTCTCGCTGGTCAGGGACTCGGTCCAGTGCAGGGTGGCCTGCGGCGTGGGGGTGCGCGACCAGGTGATCGTCGGGCGCCCGGTGACCTCGCCGATGATGTCCACCAGGGGGACGACGCCGAGCAGTTTGGCGCTGCGGTCGAACAACTTCGCCGGGTCGGTGGGCAGGTTCGCCACCGTGGGACCCAGCTCGCGATGAATCCGGTCCACGGCCATCGACGGTGCGGCCGCGACGGCGGCGCGGGCGGCGGCGAAGTTCACGGGGACCTTGTCAGGGAGCTCAAGCAGGACATCCGGCGGTCTCCCGGACCCCGCGGCGTCCGCCACCTCCCGCGCCAGCGTCGCGCGGATGGTCTGGTGCTGCCCCAGCAGCTGCTGCACCGCCGGGAGGGTCACCTCCAGCCCGGCGATCCGGGGGTGGAAGGCGGTACCGCTCCCGATCCTGGTGGCTGCGAGGGTGAGTGACCGGACGTGCTGCTCGGTGCGCTCGACCGCCTCCACGACCTTGTCCGCCCGCCGGCGCACCACCAGCGGAACGGCCCGGTCGACAAAGGCCGTCGGGGGGCCGGGGGCGGCTTCGAGATCCTCCCGCGGCCCGCCCGCGTACAGGGTGTTGAGGAATCCGACATCGGTGCCCTTCTCGGCGAAGACCAGCGGCAGGTGCAGGGGAACGACGTCGCCGGCGGAGGATGCGTGGATCGTGAACATCACCGGGAGTCCGTCCCGCGTCAGCCAGTGGGCGCGGGAGCCGGCCGCCGGCCGGTCGAGCGGCGTCACCAGAACGGGCTCGATGGCCACCCGGTGGAACGGAAACTCGCGCTCGTGCCGTGCCTCGATGCCGTAGTCGAGGACCGGTTGCGTCACGACCAGGGTGACGGTGCGGTGCAGCGCCGCCACTCCGGTGACCGGGTCGAACTTCCGCTCGGTCACCTCCACGGTGGAGGCCTCGTTCCCGAAGGGGAACAGGACTCCCCGCTGCAGCAGCCGGATGTAGACGTCGCGGCCCATCACGACACGGTGAGTCCATTCCAGATCCGGGTAGGCCACCGAGCCGGAGAACCACGCGCCGCACGAGGAAAGGACGAGCGAGTCGACGGAGACCGGAGTACCGGGGTGGTCGTAGCCCCGGGCGGCGATCTTCTTGACACCCTCGCCGAGCGGGGTGCTGTCGGCGAACGGTGTCTCCAACGGCAGGCTGGCGAAGGGGAAGACGGCCGAGTACGCGGGTGAGGACGGTGCCAGGATCCGGGTGTGCCATATCGCGGTGACGCCGTCGTCACTGGTGGCGGGGCGCTGGGGGTGCTGACAGCGGGCCTTGTCCTCGACGGCGAGAAGAAGCCGCCACGGCAGTTCGAGCGTGCTGGCCTTGCCCTGCTCGCGTGGCGTGCCGACCAGCTTCAGCTTGTTCGCCGCGGCGAGCACACCCTCGACGGTCAGGGGGATGACGTAGCCGGGCGGCACGGTGAAGTGCAGGCTGGTCGGCCCCGCCGGCCGCCCCTGCACCGAGGGCGAGCCCACCACGCTTTCCGCGACGTGCTGCGGCTCCAGGTCGATGATCAGGCGGCCCTCGCCCGTGGCGACCCATTCCCTGACCCCGGCGGCACCGGTGCGTTCCTGCAGGCCCGTCGAGCGGACCGTCAGCGACACGAGATCGCTCGGACGCAGGACCGCATATCGCTCCGTGGCACTCATGCCAGACCTCGAATGCTGTTCGGGTCGCCCGGGTCCGATCCTGAGAAACGTTCCGCACGCGGGATGTTCAGGAGGAGATCTTGTGGTTCCCCTGCCACACGTGGCCGGGGTTCCCCTGCCACACGTGGTCGCCGACTCCGGGCGCCGTTCTCGTCCCCCATTGTCCGCCGCTCCGCAACGCCCCGCACTCCGGTACGGGGCGGGGCGTCCCCCGTGACCTGACGGGCAGGGCCGCCCGACCACGCGCAGGTGATCATCCGTGTGCCCGGACACGAGGCGGGAGTGCCGGGCCGGGTGACCGGCGGCTGCCGCGTTGTTCGGACCGCGCCGCGAAGCGGTACGGGACAGGCGGAGGCGAGCGACGGCATCCGGAATCGGGGGCCCGGCGGAGCGCCCGCCATGTCGAGGAACAGGCTCGCCCTCGCCGTTCGTCCACGTTGTTCTTCACACCGCCGGGCCGGGCTCAACCGTCCCCCCGGAACCGAGGTGCTACGGGTCTACGTGGCGGAGCCGCAGGAGACGAGCACCGTACGGGACGTCCTGGTCGACGCTCTTGGCATCCGGACCGCTGGGTCGTTCCCCTTGAGGTGGTTACAGCTGTCTCATCAATCTGCAGAACCTTGCGCACCGGCACCGAAGGGCCGCCGGAAGCCGCTCTGTCGGGCATGAAACGGGGAGTCCAGGGAACCTTGGACTTCCTCGCGCGGGGAGGTAGCACGCCTGACGCGAACAAGCTCTTCCGGTGACGTCGCCCGGTCGTACGGCGCGAACGCCAATCCTGTGGGGTTGGTCATCGGAGGCGATCCATACACCGGAGTTTCAGTCGCCAGCCGCGCCGGCTGGGTTCTCGACTACCTGGATCTGGTTCTACTGTGGCGCGGTGATGACTGAGGTGATCGTTCTCAACGGTGGTTCCAGCTCGGGGAAGTCCGGGATCGCCCGGTGTCTGCAGGCCGTCTTGCAGGATCCGTGGCTGGCTCTCGGGACCGACACGCTGGTCGACGCGATGCCCGCGTCCATGCAGGCGTCGGATGCGGGCATCGAGTTCGCTCCGGACGGAGAGGTGATCGTCGGTCCGGAGTTTCGGGCGCTGGAAGCGGCATGGATCGAGGGGGTCGCCGCGATGGCCCGTGCCGGTGCCCGGGTCATCGTCGATGAGGTCTTCCTCGGCGGGGCGGACTCGCAGCAACGGTGGCAGGAGGCTCTGCGTGACCTGCGGGTGCTGTGGGTCGGCGTCCGGTGTGACAGCGCGGTGGCCGCAGGCCGCGAGATCGCACGAGGCGATCGGGTCATCGGGATGGCCGCCTCCCAGGCCGAAGTGGTCCACCAGGGCGTGACGTATGACCTGGAGGTGGACACCACGCACACCGAGTCGATGGAGTGCGCACGGGCCATCGCAGCGCGGGCCAGGTGATCGACGGCCTGGCCGGCTGCCGCTGTGACCGCGGCAACGTGATGGTCAGGCTGCTGCGCCGCCACCGGGAAGCTCGCCTCCCACCTGCGCGAAGCACGCATGAAGACCGGACTCACCCGCACCGATACAGCCCAGCGGATCGGCTGCTTCGAGTCCACGGTCCAGCGTGCCGAAGCCGGCACAGTAGGTCCGCGTCCGCCGACTTCGACACCGACAGGGGTGGGTACAACGCCCAGCTCACGTCCTTCGACGGCTCGGAGACCTCGTCGACTCCTCGCCGACCGCAGTGGTGAGCAGCTGCAAGAGCACCGGGGGAATGAGTCCGGAGCCGAACGTCGCTGGGGACGGCTGCTCGCGCACCTGTACACGTGCGGCTCGTGCCGGGCGCGGGCCGTGTCCATGTCGGGAACGGCCGGGAGCAGCAGGGGCTCGGGGTGGGGCCGGTCGCCGTTTGCCCTCACCGGTCTTGCCGGCGGCCCGGTGAATTCGGTCGGGACTGGTCAGCGGTCTGAGTAGCCTCGTCCTGTGGTGGATGAAGGGGAGTACGTGCGGTATCGGGAAGACTCGAAGGTGCTGGCCGTGATCGGGGAGCATGTCGATGCGCAGGTCGGCCGTGTCACGGTGCGACTGCCCGGGGCTGTGGCCGAGGCCGCGGTGGGCGCCTGGGAGCGTGACGAGTTGGGTGACGTCGGGGAGGAGACCCATGAGCAGTATGTGCTGCGGGATCAGGCTGGTGATCTGGCACTGATCGGTCTGGTGATCTCGGAGCGTGGCCGCTGGGAGGGTGAGGAGGTCGTGATCGACCTGGATGTCGTCCTCGCGGGGGCAGCCCTGCGGGCGTCGCTGTAGTCGGGCCGCGGCGGTCACCACCACCGGGACGATGGCGAAGAGCGGGAAGCCGCCCTGCGGCGTCGGTAGGGGGACGGGTGAATGACGGTGAAGTTCGGCGGGACGGACGGCTGGGTACCGTTCCGCAAGGGCCCGCGCCCTGAGCAGGGTCCCCGCGAAGCCGGCAGCGCGCCGGTCCGGACGAGAAACCCGGGGTGCGGTCCACCGGTGGCGGCGATGCCGCCCGTGGAACCGCCCGGGGAATGTCGACGACCAAGTAGTGAGGGCTGCGCGAGCCCCAGGAACACCGAGCCGCCGTCGGCGAACCCAGGTTCCACGACCGTGCGGTGGCCGGCCCAGGAGCAGGAGTGAGATATGCATTGCGTCAACTGTGAACAAGAGACCGAGTATGAACACCAGCCCCCCATGGGCGGCTCACCGGAGATAGGAATGGTGCACGTCAGCAGCGGTAGCCAGGCCTGTTTTCCGGAGCGTGGTCCGGCAAGCCCGCTTGTCAAAGCTCCGGTGCCACCGCACATCCGCCGCTATCTGGAACAGAGACCGTCAATGCCTCCGCCACACCACCCGGATTCCTGAACGAGCAGGACGGGCCCGGTTCGGGGGCTTCCAGTCCAACGGCACCGTGAGTCCGTTTCAGCGGACCGCCCCAGCCGTCGGAGCGTTGTCCGACCCGGACCCGTGACCCTGGCAGGTTCTCTTCGATCTCCCTGGCCGGGCCGCGGCCCGGCCAGGGTTGTGCTGCGGGTAGCGCAGGCGCGAGTCGGCCGGGCCGTTCGGCGGCGTGGCCGATCACCGGTGTGGGAGAACCGGTGCACCGGTTCCCTGCCGCGGTTTGGCTGTCGCGGATCAAGCGGGCCTGGAGCATCAAGCGGCGTGCGTCACGCGTCACTGAGGTAGTCCCGCAGCTCATGGGAGCGTGAGGGGTGCCGGAGCTTGCTCATCGCTTTGCCCTCGATCTGGCGTATACGCTCGCGGGTCACGCCGTAGGTGTTGCCGATCTCCTCCAGGGTCCGCGGGCGACCGCCGAGGAGGCCGAACCGTAGGGAGATGATGCCGGCTTCACGAGGGTTGAGGCCGGCCAGGATGGCCTGCACGGCTTCCTGGAGAAGTCCGAAGGCGACCACTTCCCAGGGGGAGGGCGAGTCGTCGTCCATGATGAGATCACCGAACCCGGTATTGCCGTCGTCGGAAAGACTGAGGTTCAGTGAAACGGGCGCCTTGGTATAGGCGTCGAGTTCGATCAGTTTCTCCATCGGGACCTCCGCCTTGTCGGCCAGTTCCTGCTGGGTGGGCTCGGCCCCGGTGTCGCGGAGGAACTCACGGCGGATCCGCGCCACGCGGTTGATGATTTCCACGGTGTGTACAGGGATGCGGATGGTGCGGCTCTGGTCGGCCAAGGCCCGGGTGACCGCCTGTTTGATCCACCAAGTGGCGTAGGTGGAGAACTTGAAGCCCTTGGCGTAGTCGAACTTCTCCACCGCTTTGATCAGCCCGGTGTTGCCTTCCTGAATGAGGTCGAGAAAGTGGAGTCCTCGTCCGGTGAAGCGTTTGGCGACGGCGACCACCAGACGGAGGTTGGCTTCGGTGAAGTGCTGTCTGGCGCGGTGTCCGTCTGCGGCCAGGAGGCTGAGTTCGCGGTGGTAGTGCGCCTCCGGGCCCGGCTCTTCGACGAGAAGGTGCTCCGCGTACAGTCCGGCTTCGATCCGTTTGGCCAGCTCCACCTCCTGTTCGGCGGTGAGCAGTTTGATCTTGGCAATGAGCCGGAGGTAGTCCTTGACCTGGTCGACGGTGCCGCTGTCCGTGGGAAGAGTGGGTGGAGGCGCTTCGCTCTCGTCGTCCTGGTCCAGCTGGAGGTCCTGCGGGTCCTGCGGGTCCGCGGCGTTCATCGGTTCCCCACCATGTGCTTGAGGAACTGCCCGGTGTGTGACCCATGGTGGGCCGCGATCTCCTCCGGGGTGCCTTCGGCGATGACCTCGCCGCCCCGGTGTCCGCCTTCCGGCCCCATGTCGATCACGTGGTCGGCTGACTTGATCACGTCGAGGTTGTGCTCGATGACGACGACCGTGTTGCCGCCGTCGACGAGGCGTTGCAGGGCAGTCAGCAGCCGGTCAACGTCGGCGACATGCAGGCCGGTGGTGGGTTCGTCCAGTACGTAGAGGGTTCGGCCGCGGCTACGGCGTTGGAGTTCGGCGGCGAGCTTGACGCGCTGCGCCTCGCCTCCGGACAGGGTGGTGGCCGCCTGGCCGAGCTTGACGTAGCCGAGCCCGACGTCGTCCAGGGCCCGTAGGTGGCGGGAGATGATCTGGTGGCCGTCGAAGAACTCCAGGCTTTCCGTCACGGTCATCGCGAGGACGTCGGCGATGGACTTGCCCTTGTAGCGGACATCCAGGGTCTCGCGGTTGTACTGGGCGCCTCTGCACACCTCGCACGGCACGTACACGTCCGGCAGGAAGTTCATCTCGATCCTGACGGTGCCGTCGCCGTAGCAGTGTTCGCAGCGTCCGCCCTTGACGTTGAAGGAGAACCGGCCGGGCTGGTAGCCGCGGACTTTTGCCTCCGGGGTCTGGGCGAACAGCTTGCGCAGGTGATCGAAGACGCCCGTGTACGTTGCCGGGTTGGAGCGGGGGCTGCGGCCGATCGGGGTCTGGTCGACCTGGACCACCTTGTCGAGGTGCTCGACCCCGGTGATGGTGCGGTGCCGGCCGGGCACCTTGTACGCATGGTGGATCCGCTGGGCGAGGGCGGTGTGCAGGATGTCGTTGACCAGGGTCGACTTGCCGGAGCCCGAGACGCCGGTGACCACGGTGAACAGGCCGAGCGGGAACGACACCGTCATGTTGCGCAGGTTGTGCTCGCAGGCCCCGTGCACGGTGAGGGCCCGGCCTGCCGTCGGCTTTCGTCGCCGTGCGGGCAGGGGAATGGTCCGACGCCCGGAGAGATAGGCACCGGTGACGGACTCGGGATGCTCGGCGACCTCCTGCACGGTGCCCGAGCAGACGATGCGACCGCCGTGTGTACCGGCGCCGGGGCCGATGTCGACCACCCAGTCGGCGACCCGCAGGGTCTCCTCGTCGTGCTCGACGACGATCACGGTGTTGCCGCGGTCGCGCAGCCGCTTCAGGGTCTCGATGAGCCGCTGGTTGTCGCGCTGGTGCAGCCCTATGGAGGGCTCGTCCAGCACGTACAGTACGCCGGTCAGCCCGGCGCCGATCTGCGTTGCCAGCCGGATCCGCTGTGACTCCCCGCCGGAGAGGGAGGCGGCCGGCCGGTCGAGCGAGAGATAGTCCAAGCCCACGTCGAGCAGGAATCGCAACCGCTCACCGATCTCCGCGAGTACGGCTTCCGCGATCCGCAGCTCACTGCCTGTCAGCTGCAACTCCGCCACGAAGCGGGCGAGTTCACCGAGCGGCAGCGCGGCTGTCTGAGCGATGCTGTGCCCTCCCACGGTGACCGCCAGCACGGCTGGGGCCAGACGGGCGCCTCCGCAGGCCGCACAGGGCACTGCCCGCATGTATCCACCGAAGCGATTAGACGCGCCACCGGACTCGATGCCTTCGGTGAAGCGGCGCACTATGTGCGGGATCACGCCTTCGTAGCGGGCCTGGTACGAACGCTCGCGGCCCAGCCGGTTACGGAAAGAGAGGTGCAGCCGACGGTCCGCCCCGTGCAGCACCATCTCCTGTATCCCGGAGGAGAGCTGGTGCCAGGGAGTGTCGGTGCTGAATCCGGCGTCGGAGGCCAGAGCTTCGAGAAGGCGGGTGAAGTAGTCGGCGCCGCTGGTGTTCGTCCACGGGGCGATGGCACCCTCGGCCAGCGACTTGGTCTCGTCGGGTACGACGAGACCGGGGTCGACTTCCATGGCCGAACCGATGCCCGTACACGCAGGGCAGGCGCCCCAAGGGGCGTTGAAGGAGAACAACCTCGGCTCCAGCGACTCCAAGCCGATGTCATGGGAGCGTGGGCAGGCCATCGCCTCGGAGAAGACCAGCTCGCGCCCGGCCGAGCCGGGCTCCCGGTCCATGAACTCGACCCTCAGGACACCGCCACCGACTCCCAGTGCGGTTTCCACTGACTCCGTCAGCCGCTGCCGGATGTCCCGCTTGACGGCCAGCCTGTCCACGACTACGTCGATGGAGTGCTTCTTGCGCTGATCGAGCGCGGGCGGGGTGGCCAGCGCGAGGACCGTCCCGTCCACCCGCACCCGGCTGAATCCGTCAGCGGACAGTTGACGGAAGACCTCGGCATGCTCGCCCTTTCGGTCACGGACGACCGGGGCCAGCACCTGGAAACGGGTCCCTTCGTCCTCGTCCAGCAGCAGGTCGACGATGCGCTGCGGTGTCTGCCTGCTGACTGGTTCACCGCACTCGGGGCAATGGGGGCGGCCGATGCGGGCGTACAGCAACCGCAGGTGGTCGTAGACCTCGGTGATGGTGCCGACCGTGGAGCGCGGGTTGCGACTCGACGTCTTCTGATCGATGGCGATCGCCGGGGACAGCCCCTCGACGGCATCGACGTCGGGCTTCTCGAGCTGCCCGAGAAACTGGCGCGCATATGCGGAGAGGGATTCGACATAACGACGCTGACCCTCGGCGAATATGGTATCGAACGCCAGACTTGACTTTCCTGACCCGGACACGCCCGTAAACACGATCAGCGCGTCCCGCGGCAGTTCCACGGACACGTCACGGAGATTATGCTGCCGCGCGCCCTTGACGACAAGCAGATTTCTCACTTTGTCAACCCCGGGTGTTGAGAGTTAGTCAGATTCCACCGTAACACCACAACATTGCTGGCCAGGGCGGCTGCTCGGCAGATTCTCGCTGTGGGGGATATCGCACTTGACAGTGAGTCCAGCGATGTGGGCAGAGAATTATGCGGCCAGTCGGAAGGCTGAGGGAATGGCCCGGTGTGCACTATTGACTTCAAGGTGATCCCGTGGGCAACAACAAGGCGTCAGGCGATGGTGCCGACGGCCACGGATCATTGGATGGTGTGGGGAAATCCTGCTCGCAGTCGTGATTCGACGGGGTGATTCATGACAGCTGAGCCGCGACCTCGGGCGAACGGAGCGGGTGCGGCGACAGGGCGCGGGCGTGAGAGCGCGGCGGTCTCGGGCGGGGACGGCATGTCGCTGGGCAAGATCGAGCACGCCATCGACGCGTCGTGCCACGAGCGCTACCGGTGGAGCCCGGCCGGGAGGGGCTGCATCCCGAAGGGGCGGGCCGGCACAAGGGCTGCGGCCGGCATGGGGCGGAGTACGTGGAAAGTCCCGCGATACGGGCGCTGGGCCCGTCCACGGACGACGGGGCGGCCGAGACGTACGCCGATGGGCCGCTCGCCGAGAGCCCTTCAACGACCTCCGGCTGCGGGCGAAAGCGGCCACGGCCGCGCCGGTGTGGTGTCCGGGGTGAACGCGAAGTGGGCCGAGCGCGCTCAGGGGCCGGATCAAGTTTCCGCGCGCAGCTCTTGATGGATCCCGGTCAGCTCGACAGCTATCGCACCGGAACAGTCGTAGGCGTATGCCCACGGATCGAGGGAGAGACGACCGGTGCGCGGGTATCCGTACGCGGCCGTCCACAGCCCGATCGCGAAGCGTGCCGAGTGCTGACGCAGCGGACGGCGATCCTCTCGTACCGGACGGCGATCCTTTCGTACCGGGCGGCGACGCTTCTGGCCTGCTTCACCAGGCCGATCCCGCATACGGCCTTGTGCCTGCGCGTGCGTGCTCCGTGGTCGAAACCGGGTGGCCGGCCGCCGGGCCCGACGGCGACGGTGTCCGCCATGGTCCCGTTCCCCGGGGTGGTGTGCGGGATCCGCCGTCGCCCGGAAGCATCGCGGATCGCCCGGGACGAGTACGCCCGCTCGGCCCGGACGCGGGCGGGCCGGGTGCGCGGGCTCCTGCCCGGATCCGCATATCGGTCAACACGCCACGTCAATCGTGCGGCAGGCGAACCGGACCGATCCCGACTGCTCAACTCCTCTGTACGACGACTGCGCCCCGGACGCGTCATCCGGACGGCAGGGACCCGGCGGGAACAGATTCGGCCATCGCTTGCCTGTCGCACGTTCTTCCGGTCGCCATTCTCCGGGCGCTCGGAGACTATCGCCGATCCCGAGGAATGCGAGGGGTTTCGGTGTGGCGGCGGGACTTCAGGGGATAGGATATCGCGCGCTGCTCGCGATAGCGGTCGGTGAGGTCGGGGTGGGGGCGAAGGCGCCGTGATTGAGCTGCGAAAACACGCAACCCGGGGCGGTCCTGCCCGAGCTGGTGAACGCGCGTTCGCCTTTTCCTGGCCCGACGCGCTTACCGCTCACCCACAATGATCACCACAAAGCGGTCCGCACAACAGCGGTGGGCCCTTTTCCTTCCGTGACGTTCGTGACCGGAGTCCGCGCCTGGGGTCACGAAGTGGACGTGCAGCGAGAAGCGGGTGCTTCGTTTTCACGACAAGAGAAATGTGGAGTGTGATGCCATGAACCGACTCGGCAGAGACTCGCGCCGGTTAGCCAGGGGGCTTGTGGAGCCAACGGCGCGCATCGCGATATCCGTTCTTCTGCTGGCGGGCGGCGCCGTGGGAGCGACGGCTGGACCGGCCGCCGCTTCGACCGCCGACGGCACGCTGACAGTTGAGGTGCTGCGCGACTTCTTCGGCACCGGCGTGATCAACGCGACGATGGATGTGCCGCAGCGGGGCATGAAGGTGGAGATCTCCGACCCCGCCGGACACGTGGTCACCGGCGTCACGGATGCCACAGGAAAGGTCGTGGTGTCGCCCTCGACCGTGTTGAGCGGTGGCCAGTACCGCGTCGACGTCAGCATCCCGGCGCCGTACAGCGACTATCTGCAGGCGGCGCCCGCATCGACGGCGGGGGACCACTTCGACAGCTTCACGTCGTTCGTGGATGTGTCGGGCGGAAAGAACGCCTCGGTGGTGACGGCGGTGTGGGATCCGGCCGACTACGCGCTGCCGGAATCGCGATACTTCGTGCCGATCCACAACGGCGCCAACGGGACCGACGACCGGGCGTTGGTGGCGTTCGGGACGAAGACCCGGGGCACGTGTCCCGGCGATGTGGAGTGCCCGGCCACGCTGGCCACGCAGGACCAGGTGGGCACGACGTTCGGGTTGGCCTACGACAAGTACCGCACCCGACTGTTCCAGAGCGCGTTCGCCCGCCGGTACGCCCCGTACGGGCCGCAGGGCGGCGGTGCGATCTACACCGTGCCGGTCAACGGCTCGGGTGCGCCGGAGCTGTTCGCCCAGGTGCCGGACGCCGCGGTGACGCGGCACGACACCGCCAACATGATCAAGGATCCCGGGTTCACCGACGCGCCGGGCAAGGAGAGCATCGGTGGCCTGGCCCTGTCGGAGGACGGCTCCACGCTGTACGCGGTGAACCTGCGTACCCGTGACTTGGTGAGCTTCGACGCGACAGCGGCCACCGCCGCGGCGCCCAAGTCGACGGTCCCGATCCCGGACCCGGGGTGCGCGAGCCCCGACGACTGGCGGCCGTTCGGTCTCCAGGTCCACAACAACACGCTGTACGTCGGCGGCGTGTGCAGTGCGGAGAGCACACAGCAGCGCGCGGATCTGAAAGCCTTCGTCTCCACCTACGACGGCAAGCGGTTCACCACGGTGCTGAGCCGTCCGCTCACGGACGTACGCGGCAGCGTCTTCGGTTCCGGCGACAAGGCCACCCACTGGAACCCCTGGAACACCAGCCTGGACACGTGGGACGACCGGAAGGCGGGCAACGTCTTCATCGATCCGCAGCCGGAGCTGGCCTCCCTCGCCTTCGCCCGGGACGGCTCGATGATCCTTGGTTTCCGCGACCGGTTCATGGACGTGCTCAGCTGGGGAGGGCTGGACCCCCGCCCGGGGAACGACACGGCGGAGAACGGCATGTCCGGTGGTGACATCACCATGGTCTGCGCCACTCCCACCGGTGAATACCAGTGGGAAGGCACCGGGAGCTGCCCCAACCACGCGACCCCCGCCAACAGTGGCGGCCAGGCCGCCGATGTCGTCGAATACTTCCCGGGCGACTTCTACGCCAACGCGCACCAGGAGACCGCGCTGGGGTCGGTGGCCTATATCCCGCAGCAGCAGTGGGTCGTCAGCACGGAGTTCGACCCGGTCGTCGACGTCGCGGCCTCGGGGACCGGGTACCACGACATCACGTCCGGTCAGGGCCCGGGCAACAACCCGACCGCGAACGGGTTCCAGTTCGTCAGCCGGGAACAAGGCGGGTTCGGCAAGGCCGGCGGGCTCGGTGACATCGCGTACGCGGCGGCGAACGCGCCGATCCAGATCGGCAACGTCGTGTGGTTCGACGGCGACCACAACGGGATTCAGGACCCGGGGCACGTGCTGCTGCCGGGGGCGACGGTCAACCTGCTGGACGCAGACGGCAAACAGGCCGCCACGACCAGGACCAATGCGGACGGTGAGTACTACTTCGGTGGTGTCGGCGCCGCGTACGAGCTCACGCCGGGCGCGAAGTACACGGTGCAGTTCGACGTGTGTACGGCGGACACCAGCCAGGTGCCCGAGCAGCCCCTGGCGAGCGAGCTGAGGTTCACGCTCCCGCGGGCCGGTGCCAACCGTGCGCACGACTCCAATGTGACCCCGCCGACCACCGGACCGTTGTGCAACGGCTACGCGCCTGTCACGGCGCCGGACAAGCCGGGCGGGGTCGATCACACGATCGACGCCGGGGTGTACATCCCGAAGGAAACGCCGACTCCCACACCGACACCGACTCCGACGCCGCCCGCGGCCTCCACGCCGCCGACGTCCGCGCCGCCTGCCAACCACCCGGCCCCGGCCGGTGGAGGCGGGGGTTCGCTGGCGAACACCGGGACGCCCGGTCTGGCGGAGATGATCGGCATCGCCGGTCTGCTGGTGGGTGCGGGCCTGGTCATCGCGTTCGTGACCCGGAACAGTCGCGCCGGGCAACACTGAACGAACCGCACCGACGTGACCTGCCCCTCCGCGCCCCGGACGGCGCGGACGGGCGGATCGCGTCCCGGCCGGTCCAGAAGGGCCG
This sequence comes from Streptomyces sp. NPDC001787, assembly GCF_040297465.1. NCBI lineage: Bacteria > Bacillati > Actinomycetota > Actinomycetes > Kitasatosporales > Streptomycetaceae > Streptomyces > Streptomyces sp. NPDC001787. The sequence goes on along the minus strand of NZ_JBEOZE010000022.1, from coordinate 32,258 downwards.
GCCTTGGCGTCGTCCGCCACCGAACTGCCGAGTGCCGCCGCAGGTCCGCGGCGGCCGGACGGCGTGGTGATCGAAAGGATGAATCGGAGTGTCAGCGTCGAACCGCGTGCGGAGCGTGAGAATCCGGCAAGCCCCACCGGGTCGTCCGGCTGGCCGGCGCCGATGGCCGCGGTCGCGCCGGGCCGCGGCCGTCGTCGGTATCGCGGCCGTCGCGGTGGCCGCTGTGGCCGCGTTCCTGGTCGCCGACGGCGGCTCCGGCGACGACGGTCCGCGCCCGCTGACGACGGATGAGGCGAACCGGCTGGCGATCACGCGATTCCGCAACTACCAGGAGCAGGGGCGCGCGGTGACGGTCACCGTGCCGGGCACTGCCGGCGGACTGACCGTCACCGGATCCGTCGACTATCGGCGCAAGGTCGGCTACGGCGTGGTGCACGGCACCGGGCGCGTCAAGTCCAGCGACGGGCTGATCCAGTGGACGCCCACCTCGGTGCGCGTCCGCCCGATGACGGACGCGCCGGCGCACGCACCCGCGTCGCCGCCCCGTTCGGGCTGGTACGACCGTCCGCTGCTGTCGTCCGGCAGTGCGCTGGACACCTCCCTGTCCATCGTGCTCGGTCTCGGCGGCGACCGGCCGGAGAACGCCGAACTGCTGCCGCAGAACGGTGCCGCGTGGTGGGGGCGGGAGCAGGTGGACGGGCGCTGGGCGGACGTCATGACCGGGCCGTCCTCCCCTCACCGCTCCGGTACGGGGGGCAACGTGCGCTACTGGGTCGGCTCCGACGGCACCATGTACCGGGTCCGCGTCAGCGTGGGTTCGCAGCCGGAGCCGGTGGTCATCGATTTCGACACCCACAAGTACGTTCCGGTCGGGCCGGTACCCGGAACCACCCCGACCCGGTAGCTGTTCAGGACGTCCGCACCCGCGCGTTCGCGGCGAGCAGGGACGTCGGCGGCAGCCCGACGCCCTCCGTCCTCGGCAGCGCCGGGACGGGCGGGACAGCGGTGGCGCCCGCGGTTGCGGCGTCGGGGAACTGCGGTTGCGGAGCAGGCGCCGCGACCTCGGTGAACGGGATGCCACCGGGTGCGGTCGGCGCCGTCCATGTGCCGGCCGGCGAGGACGACCCGGCTGGAAGAGGGCAGGCCGCAGTCGTCGCGAGCCGGGCGGGCACGGTGGTGCGCAGATCGTTGCCCCGCAGGCAGTTGCCCCGCCCCCGTGTGGCGGTGGGGAACATCCAGCCGACGTCGACGCCGTTGCCGGTGAACGTGTTGTCCACGATCCGGTTGCCGACCGGAGGCATATCGGCGGTCGCGGTGATCACCAGCCCGGCGTTGCGGTTGCCGGCGATGCGGTTGCGGATGAAGTGGTTGTCGCTGCCGCCGTCGACGCCGGCGCCGATGCCCCACCCGCCGTCGGCCTGCTGCGGGGTGGCCGTCTGCTGGTTGGCGGCGATCAGATTGCCCGCGATGACGGAGCCTTTCTGCGGGAGCAGTTTCTCCTGGTGGTCGGAGGTGGTGGTGAGTCCGACCCGGTTGCCGACCAGGCGGTTGCCGACCACGTACATGTCCTTGCTGGCGTTGGTGCCTTCGTAGCCGACCGCGTTGAGTTCGGCGACGTTGTCCCGCACCACGATGTTGCAGGGCTTGCACTGGCCGACATAGATGCCCGAGTCGGCGCTGCCCGAGGCGTAGGAGTGCTCGATGACACCGTTCTGGGCGGAGAACGCGTAGATGCCGTACAGGCCGTTGCGGGTCGCGGTCACGTGGGAGACCAGGAACGACTTCAGGAAGGTGACGGGCTCGTCGCCGGTGTCGTAGCCGCCGCTTCCCCCCGGCAGGCCGTCGGCCGCCTTCGCCGAACCGGTGACCAGAACCCCGTTCTGCGTGTTGTTCTCCACGGTCAGGTTCTCGACGGCCACCCCGGGCGCCGAGACGACGACGCCGTTCGGCTGCCGCAACCGCCCATCGATGACGACCTTGTCCCGGGACACCCCGCGAAGAGTGATGCGCGCCGTGTCGATCTTCACCGACTCGTGGTACACGCCCCGCGCGACCAGCACCAGATCACCGGGCTGGGCCAAGGACACCGCATCCGAGATCGTCGGGGCATCGGCAGGTACGCGGATCGTCACATGCGCACCGGCCGGGCGCCGGCCCTTGCCCGATCCGCCATCGCCATCGCCATCGCCGCCGCAGCCGGCCACCAGCGTCAGCGTGGCCACTACCGCCGCCCACACGCGAAGAGTTGATCGAGGCATGATCCCAGTCTGGCATGTCGCCCAATTCCACGCCAGAAACGCGAGGTTGACCGGCAGGTGCGACACAGGTGTGGCACTCTGCACCCCATGCGCCGAGCCGATCACCACCCGTCACGCCGCAGGTTCCTCGATGTCACCGGCGCCATGATGGCCGCCGGTCTCACCGCCGGGTGCACATCGGACTCCGCCCGGCCGGGCCGGCACGCCCCCGCCCCAGGGGCCACGCCAGAGGCCGTTCCGGCGACGGGCCGCCATCAGGCAGGCATCACGCACCCTCGGCAGGCCCAGCCCAACCTGCTCGCCGTGGTGGCCGACCTCGGTGCCACCGTTGCTCCCGGCCCGCTACTGGCCGAACTCGGCCAGGCCATCCGCACACTCACGGCGGGGACCGACACGCGGCTGTTGGGCCTGCCGCCGGGCGACCTCACCGTGACCGTCGGCGTGGGCCCCCGACTGGTGCGCACGGCCGGTGCCTCGCTGCCCGGCGCGGCCGAGCTCCCGCGATTCTCCCGCGAGCGGATCGCCCCGCAAGCACGCGGCGGCGATCTGCTGATACAGATCTGCGCCGGCGACGCGCTGCTCTTGCCGGTCGTCGCCTCCGCGCTTCTGGACCAGGCCGGTGACCGCGTCCGCGAACGCTGGCGCCAGTCCGCACGCCGCGGTACGAACGTGTCCGTCGGCAACGGCCTCACCGCGCCACGCAACCCGCTGGGTTTCATCGATGGCATCGTGGGCCCACACACGACCGCCGAACAACGACGCGACCTGTGGCTGGCGGGGCCCCCCGCGGTGGCCGGCGGCACCATTGCCGTACTGCGGCGTATGGAACTCGACCTGCCGCGGTTCGCCGCCCTGTCCGTAGCCGAACAAGAAGCGGTCGTCGGGCGGCGCCGGGCCAGTGGCGTCCCCCTCTCGGGCGGCCCCGCCTCCTCGGGCCCGGAACTCGGAGCCAAGACACCGGACGGGCGCTATCTCGTCCCCACCGACGCCCACGTGCGCAGAGCGCACGCCACCGTGGTCGGGGTCGGGCTCATGCTCCGCCGCTCCTACAGCACGGACGAGCCCGCCCCCGGCCTGCTCTTCATCAGCTTCCAGAACGACCTTCGGACCTTCACCGCCACCCTCACCCACATGGACACCTCCGACGCGCTGCTGCCTTTCACCACCACGACCGCCAGCGCCTCATTCCTGATCCTCCCCGGCTTCGACCGGCAACGCCCGCTTGGTTCCCAGCTGTTCGGCTGACAGCGGCATACCCGTCACCGGACCCGGACCCGGACCCGGAACAGGGACAGCGCCCGTTGGTGTGCGAAACGGCATTTCTCTGGCTGAGGGCGGCTGGTTTCGGCCAATGCCGGCTCCAGGCTTCCCAGGCATCAGTAACACGGGACCATCGGCGTGTTCGCGAAATGTACCTAGGAGTTCGCTGTGGGTGCGCACGGCAAGCCGAGTGCCGGCCCATCACTGGGCAAGCCGCCACCGGGCAACTCGGACGGGCAGGTTCCGCCATCTCCGCCGCACAACCGGCGCAGGCAGTAACGGATGGCGCCGGCCGACGCCCGAGCCGCGTCGACGAGCTCATCCCGATTAGGACCCAAGCTGTCGTATTGCTCCAGCCGTAGATCGTGATCTCGGTGGTGAGGGGCGCCGAGGCGGCAGGTGGCCGACGTCGATCATCTCGCCCGAGATCGCCCACGCCGTCGTGGGCGTCGGCTCGTTCTCCGTCTACCCGAGTTCACCGAGACGGAGGGCATCCCTGATCTCGCTGAGCTTCGCGGTCGTGGCCGGGGTCCGATCCTGCGCTTGTTCAGCGAGTCGGAGGGCGCCGTCAATCTCGTTGAGCTTCACGGCGGACAGGACGGCCGCCCGCTCCATCAGGTCGTCCCGGGACACAGTGGTCAGCCATGTGCACGGGGTGAAGCCAGGACGCGGGAACGCGAGCCGCAGCACGCCTTCGAACGGCAGTCCTTCACCGGCGCCGACCGCCACTTCGATGCCCAGACCGCTGATGTCGACGCCCGCCGGAGCGACGACCTGCATCACCCGGATCCCGGACGTGTCGTCTCCCGACAGCAGTACGACCAACCTCCGCTCGTCGAACTGGACCCACCAGACCTCGCCACGTTGCACAAGTCCTCCAGACACATGACGGCAGGCAGACGCTGCGCGACCCTGACGCGCTGTGGAGACGGGTGCGGCCACCGTTGATCATCGGTGTGCGAAGACTGAAGATCATGCGGTGGCCGCAGGTCACAGCGTAGAGCCTGCCCGCTGGCAGGAGGCGTTCGAGGGCGTCATGGCCCGGATCGCGGGCCGGTTCGCACGGGTCGAACCCCGACGTCGGGTCTAGCTGTTGGTGCTCGCCTGCTGTCGGACCTGCCGCGCAAGGACTGCTGGACGATCGCAGAGCGGGCCGGAGAGAGCACCCCGGACGGCATGCAGCACCTGCTCGGGCGGGCCGAGTGGGACGCCGACCAGGTCCGCGATGACGTGCGGGCCTACGTGGTGATGCATCTGAGGGACAACCAGGCGGTGCTGGTGGTCGACGAGACCGGCGACGTGAAGAAGGGCACACCGACACCGTCGGTGCCCGGCGCCAGTACACCGGCACCGCGGGCAGGATCGAGAACGCGCGGGTCGCCGTCCATCCCGTCCACGCCGGCCGCCGCGGACACGCTGCGGTAGACCGGGAACTGTACGTTCCGCGTTCCTGGACCGCGGACCGCGGACCGCGGACCGCGACCGTTGCCGGGCCGCCGGACCCGGTGACAAGACCGAAATCCGCGACCAAACCGCAGCTTGCCGCCCGCACGGTCACCCGATTCCTGGACGCCCGACACCGGGCCGCCTGGCTCGCGGGAGACGAGGGCGCACCGCGAAGCTCCGCCGGCGCATCGAGAACGACCACCGCGAGACGGAACAGGCCCTGGGCCCGGCCCACTTCGAAGGCCGGACCTGGCCAGGCCGGCACCACCACGTCACCCTCGTCCCGGTCGCCCACGCCTTCTGCACCGTCCGCGCGGCCTGGATCCGCGGGCTGTGTGTCCAGGTCGTAGACACGATAAGGTCCGCTCGATAGTTCGAAGCCTTCCGGTCCGCCGGAAGGCTTCTCGCGTTCTTGAGGAGGATCAGATGGCAGACGTTGTTGTCCGCAGAGCTGGCGCCGAGGACCGCGGTGTCCTGGAACGACTCTGGCCGCTTTTCCTGCACGACCTGTCGGAGTTCTGGGGCGTCCTGCCGAACCCGGACGGGACATACCGCCGCGAGTGGCTGGAGTCGGCGATCGGCGATCCCACCTGGTCGGCCTATCTCGTATGGTCTGGTGACCGGCCGGTCGGCTTTGCGTTCGTGCGCGCGCTGGACAGCGATGCGCGCGTGCTGAACAGCTTCTTCGTGGTGCGTGGGGCACGCCGGTCGGGCCTCGGGTTGCGAGCGGTGCAGGCCGTCCTGGCCGCGCACCCTGGCCGATGGGAGATCGCTTTTCAGGAGGAGAACGCGGGCGCGGCACGCTTCTGGCGTCGCGTCGCTTCCGAAGTCGCGGGCGATGCCTGGACCGAGGAGTGGCGGCCGGTGCCCGGGAAGCCCGAGCTGCCGGGGAACACATGGGTCGCCTTCGATGCGTGGTAGTCCTCCTTCGCGTTGGTCCGTGAAGGAGTGCGGGTCGGGCCGGCCGGTCACCGAGGCAGAGGTGGCCGGCACAGTCCATGCAGTCTTCGGGGCTGCCGATAGGTGGGCCGGTGGGCAGGAGGCTGTCCTCGTGGCGGGTATGCCGGATGTCGCCCACTGCTACTGAAGGGCACCACCGAAAGTGAGGAACGCAAGGCCACCGCAGTCGTCACCAACTCACCGTTCCAGCGCTCGTGGGCCCGCACCGGAGGTCCGGACCCACCACACGGACACCGGCACTCCGCTCACCGCACAACTGGTCCTTCGTCCGGGCTGAATCCCGGCCTTCCCCGAACCGGGCCTCGTGTGCCATGGCTGGCCAGGTGGATGCACACGTGCGTGAGCGTCCACCTGGTGCCAGGGCGGGCGCGGCTCAGCGAACCGGAGCACTCTTGCAACTGCCCCCGATCGCCCCGTGGCCGGCCACCGGCCCGGCGTGTGTCAGGAGTGCGGGGAGGAGTCAGGGCTCGCGGTCGGGCATGATCGTCACTTGGTGCTTCACCAGTTCCGCTGTGAGGGCCACGAGGTCTTCCGGTGCCAGGGGAGATGCTGTCCTGCCGGGTTCGGGGTCGATGCCGTTGTCGAGCCAGAAGCCTTCGTGTCCGCCGGGCGTGATGAGGGTGAGCAGCCTGCCGGGCAGGGCGCCGGTGTTGGTGAAGCCGTGCCGGTTTCCGCGGGGGGCGAAGAGGAGGTCGCCGGGGCCGGCCTTGATGGTCTCGTCGCCGTTGACGAAGTCGCTCGGCGGCGCGGCCCATGCTCGGAATACGGGCCGTACCTGCCGATCAGACGGAAACGTGTCTCCGGGCCTGCTCGGACAGCGGACCCCGCCCTGCTGTTGTCCGCCCCGGTCCTGCCCTGTCGCTCCTCAGGGTGTGCGCGCGCCTTCGCGGACGTGCAGCGTCGTCGTGCTCGGGCGGTGCGCGTCGTCCCCTTCGTAGGCGACGACGATCTCCTGATCGCCCTTCGGCGCCGTGCGCAGCGTCGCCATGCCCAGCTCGTCCAGGAGGACCGTGCCGAGGGACACCCCGTCCGCGGTGAAGGTGACCCTGCCCCGGGGCGGGGCTCCGCCCGGGACGGCCCGTGCGATGCGGACCGTGAGGGCCGCATATCCAGCGGTCGCGGTCGCGGGGGAGCCCTTCGGGGTCGAGGAGTACGAGCGGGCGCCCGGCGGAGCGACGACGAGGGTGCCGTCGCGCGTGACCCGGAAGCCGCTGCACACGCCGTGCGTGGTCCGTGGCTGGTAGCCGCTCGCGGGAGCGAGTACGGCGGTCAGTTCGCGGGGGTTGTGCGGCAGGGCGTCGAGGGCCGCGAGGCCGACGAGGTCGCTGTCCGCCTCGGCGGCGCCGAGTGCCACGGGGAACCCGCTCACGACGAGGGTGCGTGTGCCGCGCCCGGTCAGGAACGTGTCGCAGGACGGGTCGTAGTCGACGTTCCCGTCGGCGCGGACGGTGTACGAGAAGTCGGCGGGCAGACCGGGTGCGGTGTGGAAGGTGTATCCGGCGGCCGGAAGCATCGTGAGCCGGTGCACGGTGTCCGGGGACAGGAAGGAGCCCATGCCCGCGTCGGGCACGCCGACCGGCAGCAGGCCGTGGGAGAGGGACCGGCCGTCGATCGTGACGGTGCGTCCCTGGATCGTGAGGGTGCTTCCGGTAGCCTCGGCGACACCGGCTTCCGCGGCCTTCAGGGCGAGCCGGACCTCCCCGTCGGGTGCGACGGAGAAGGCGAGGGCGCCGACGGAGGTGCCCGCCTCGACCAGCAGCCGGTAGGTCGCGGAGGGCAGCAGGAGCAACTCGTGGACGCGGTCCGAGGACAGCGGACCGGCGCCCGCCAGCTCAGGCGTGAGCGGGTGGTCCAGAGCTCTGGCATCGATGGTGACCGGCGCCCCTCGCACGGTGAGGCGGTGTCCGCCGCGGCCGTCGAGGAACGCGTCGTGCTCGGGCGCGAAGTCGAGGGTTCCGTCCTCGCGTACGTCGAAGGTGACGGCGGCCGTCGTGCCGTCGCCCAGACGCAGCCGATAGCCCGTGCCCGCGGGTAGCGCCACCTTGGGCGGCGGTACGGCGGCCCCGTCGACGAGGCCGTCCCGGGCGCTGTTCCCGGCCCCGGCCCCGGAGCCGTCCCGGCAGACCGCGACGAGGGGGAACGTCAGCTGTGAGGTGTCGATGGTGATGGAAGGCATCGGCTCTCCCGAGAGGGGGCGAACGGGTCAGGGCATCCGGAAGCCGCTCAGAACGGTGTGGTTCCCTGGATCTCCAGGCGCGGCACGGTCTCGATCCGGGTCAGCGTGCGGGCGGGCCGCAGCGGCACACCGGTGATCCGCTCCCACCGCAGGATCCGCCGGTCCCAGCCGCCCGTCAGGAGCTCGGCCCCGTCCCGTGTCGTCGTCATGGACCAGATGGCGGTCGCGTGCGCGGGCAGCGCCGCACCGATACGCTGCCCGGTCCGGTCCCAGCGGTGCAGAGTGCCGTTCGAGCAGGCCGCCGTGATCTCGCCGTCCCTCGTGAGCAGCACGCACCGCACCGGCGCCCCCGCCATGAGCGGCGCCCCGGTGGGCCGGTCCGCACCGCGGTCCCACCGGCGCACCGTGCCGTCCAGGCCGCCGGAGGCGAACTCCTGTCCCTCGGGGCCGATCGCGAGCGACTGCACCGGACCGTCGTGTCCGCGCAGCGGCTCGCCGAGCGGCGTGCCGGCCGTGCGGTTCCAGCGCCGTACGGTGCCGTCCTGGCCGGCCGTGACGATCAGGTCGTCGTCGGGGGTGAGGGCCACCGCTCGCACCGCGCCGAAGGGTCCGCGCAGTGGTTCGCCGAGCGGGCTCCAGGTCGTCCGCTCCCAGCGGCGGACCGTGCCGTCCCGGGAAGCGGTCACCAGTTCGTTGCCGTCGCGGGTGCGGGCCAGGCCGAGGACCGGTGCCGCATGGGCGGCGAAGCGTTCGGCGAAGGCCGTACCGGTCGGCCGGTCCCAGCGCCCCAGCGTGCCGTCGGCGCCCCCGGTGACGACCTCCAGGTCATCGGGCGTCAGCACCATCGCCCAGATGGTCCGCTTGGCGTGCAGAGCGAACGGACCGGCCAGTTGCAGCCCGGTCAGCCTCTCCCAGCGGAACATCCTTCCGTAACAGTCCGTGCCGACGATCTCCGCGTCGTCGGAGGTCAGGGCGATCACCGACACATCCGTGCGGATGTCGAACCCGGACCCGTCGATCCGGGACGCCTCGGTCCCGAACCGCGTGGTCCCGAGCGTCTCGGTACCCGCGGCCTCGGTGCGGATCCGTCCCAGCCGGGGGAGCGGGCTGCCCCGCCCCGCGTTCACCGCTGCTCCTTCGGCGGTACGGCTCCGTCGAACGCGAGGGCGCTGGAGGCCTCGCCCCTCCCGGCACGCACACGGCGGCCCACCCACTGGAAGACCCGGCCGTCCTCACCGCGTGCCACCACCGGCACACGGGTGACGGTCACTCCCGACCGGGGGATCTCCTCGTCGCGGAAGGACACCCGCTTCACCTCCGGCTCCAGGATCCGTCCGGCCGCCTTGACCTGCGGCAGCCTCGTACCGTTCGCCGCGAAGCGGGGAATCTGCCCGCGTCGCAGACAGACGGCGGCCGATCCCGCATCGAGGGGCACCGGCACGAGCGGGATCCAGTGCGCCGGCACGGGGGTGAGCAGTCGGTAGGCGAGCGCCGCCGGATCGGTCGGTGGCACCTGCGGATCCGTGTCCGACGGCTCGTCGGCGCGTACCCGCGGCCTGCCGGTGGCACTCTGCACGACCTGTTCGATCGCGAAGCCCAGGTTGGCCATCTCGTCGCGGGCGAACAGCACCTCCTCGACGGCCGTGCCCTCCAGTCGGGCCGAAGCGGTCGGCAACAGCGGCAGCAACGGCGGCCCGGCCCTGCCGTCCCGGGCGTTCGTCAGCCGGAACACCGACCAGGCGTCGTGCTCGGCCGGTCCGACCACCGTGGTGTCCTCGAAGGTGTCGACGACAGTGAGCCCGGAGATCCGGTGGAGCGCGCTCGTGGCCAGTTCCAGGGGGATCATCCAGTGGTCGTTGCCGTAGATGTTCGCGAACTCGACGACGAGGAGCCGGGCCAGGTCCGGCACCCCCGCCCCGACGGCGGGCAGATTGACCCGCGCGTCCTCGAACTCCCACCAGCGGTCCGCCGGCATGCCCGGATACGTGACCCGCGTGGGCAGTACGCCCTTCGCCGTGCCACCGGTCGGCGCGGGCAGCGGGGTCGTACCGGTGTCGAGGTCGAAGTGGTACGCGTCGGCGGCGCCCCCGGTGAACTCGGGTGCCGTCAGTGTCACCGCCCGCCCGCCCGGCTCGGCCGTGACGGCGAACCGGTGCTCAAGCCGCTCCCGGGCCCAACTCGACGTCACCGGTGCCCCGTACCGATCGGTGAACCACTCCAGCCACAGTTCCGCTGCCTTGTCGAACGCGGTCTGCTGCGCTCCGGAGAGCCCCGGAGGCCGCCAGCCGTCGTCCAGGTGCCCGGCGAGCGCGACCCCGTCGGGCACCCTGCCCGCGAGCACCGCGCGCAACGCCCGCCCGCCGGGGTCGCGCCGGAGCGGGTCCTCCTCCGGTTGCGCGGGCGGCCGGGGCAGCGGCGCCTTCGCCAGCACCGCGGCGTCGATCTGCTCCAGGACGGTGTCCGACAGGCTCTGGGTGCGCAGCGTGTCGAGGAAGCGCCGCCCGGCCCGGGCCAAGGCCCGCAGGGGCAGCGCCTTCGCGGTCTCACCGGGCGCGCCCCCCGCCTCCGCGAGGAACTCCAGCGGAACCCCCTTCGGCAGAGGGATCTCCGCCCCTCCACCCGCCGGGCGGAACGCGCCGAGCGGAGTGCTCTCGGTGGCGATCTCGCACCACACCGGCGAGCCGCCGTCCTCGCCCGCGAACTCCGCCAGCTGCCACTGCCGGGCGAGCATGAACAACGGGTCGGCCACCCGGGCGGCCAGCGACTCGTCGAGCTGCCCACCGGTGCCGCTCGGCCGTACCACCGGCTCCAGGCGGTGGTACTGGTTGAAGGAAATGACGTCGAACATCGTCAGGACTCCTTCTTGATCAGTTGCTCCATGACGTCGGCCAGGTCCGGCCGTTTCATGATGTTGAGCAGGTGCACCGAGGGCTGCGTCCCCATCGCACCCTCGGGCAGATACGCGGCCGGCAGGTAACGTCCCAGCCAGCCCAGCGCGTCCAGGTCCACGAGCCGCAGTTTCGCCAGGGCGAACGCCTCGTCGACGGTGGCGGCCAGCACGTCCGGGGTCCACGGCACCCCGACCACCGGCGCCACCGCGACCAGCACCGCCTGCGGAGCCCGCGCCCCGGGGGCGTCGTAGTGGAACGTGGCGCCCGCCGTGTGCTGCTGAGCGGGGATCAGCTCTGCCCACGCATCGACGACGAGCACGGCGGCCTTCCCCGTTCCGAGCGGCTGTGCGGGGCCGTGCACCAGCAGACCGGTGGCCGGCTTGTCCTCGTCGGCGGGTTTGCGCAGGGCGCCCACCCACCGGTCGCCCGGCGCGAAGGGCACCTGCCCGATCCGCAGGGCGTAGCCGGTACCCGTCGCCGCGGCACCGGTGTGCAGCAGCAGATCCGCCAAGGCGCCGGTGCCCGGCCGCACCGTGCCCATCAGCTCCGCCCAGTCGCCCGGCACCAGGCGAGCGTCGCCGCCGCGGTCGAGTCCGGGGCCGAACGAGGCGTCCAGCGCGTCGGAGGCGGGTGCGGCTGACCGGCCCACGGCCCGGAACCCGGGCCCGAAGACCGCCTCCAGGACCTCGGCCGCGGCCCCCGGTCCGCCCTCCGCCGTCTCCTGCTCGGCGAGCCGGATCCGCTCCTTCGCCTCGCGCAGGGCGGCGGCCAGCTGGTCGGCCTGCTCGTCGGCCGGTCCGGTCGGCGGCCCGGTCACCCCGTATGCGGCGAGTTTCTCCAGGTTCGCCGCTTCCAGCGCCGCCCGCAGGCCGGCGAGGGCCTTCTGCGCGCGGTCCGAGAACTCCGGGTCCGTGGCCTGCGGAGGCGGATTGTCCGCGGGTGCCAGGTCGGCCGTGGTGCCGGGCCGGGCGGCCGCGAGCACGGCCGCGACCGTCGCACCGAGCGCCTCCAGCTGGGCGATGTCCACGGTCGTACGGGTCCAGCCCGAGGCCCGGTCCGGGAGCAGGACGGGGACGGCATCGTCGGGCACGGTCGACGGCCGCTGCGGCAGGAGCGCCTGCCCCAGCACGGTCCGCAGCCGGCCCGCTGCGGCGAGCGCCACCACGTCCAGGGCGCAGTGCCGGGTGAGCGGCCATGTGTGTTCGGTGACCGTGGCGGTGCCCGTTACGGCCTCCTGGCCGGGACGCAGCCACGCGGCGCGCAGCTTGATCCGGGCGGCGGCCCCGAGTTGGTGGCCGGCCCAGGTGTCGAGCAGGGGTTCGGCCTCGGCCCTCGGCCGGGTGGTCTGCTGTGCGCCGTCCCAGCCCGCCGCGCGGGGCGAGCCCTCCGGGACCACGACGAGGACCCGGTGGTTCACCGGGACGCCGCGCCGCGGCGTGTCGAGCACCTGGGGCCGTGGTGGCGGCTGCCCGCCCGCGGCGAGGGAGTCCAGTGTGGCTCCGGCGCGGTCCGGATTGCCCTGGGTCAGCTGGTGGACGCTCTCGGCGAGGAGCAGGTCCCCGACGGCGTCGAGGTCGTCGCGGAGCGCGGTCAGGTGGCGCCGTACGGCCCCTTCCTCGTCGGGGGTCATCGGTGAGCCGCCCGAGTGCGCTCGCAGGTGCGTGACGACCTCGCTCACGGGCACCCCGGCGAGCCGTGCGCCGTCCGTGACGTCGTGGGCACCGATGAACTCCTGCGCTCCCGCGGCGGGGTGCTGGACGCTCTGCACCGACCATTCGGCCCGCAGGGGAGCGATGAACCGGTCCAGCTCCAGGGGCGCGTCGGCCAGTTCCCGTTCGTCGTGCAGCCGCCGTTCGAGCCGGTAGCCGAGCAGAGCCCCCAGGGGCTGGCCCTGGGCGACGCCGTCGAGGACGGTCATGGCCACCCGCATCCGCCGCGAGGACAGGTCGACCGCGAAGGCACCGGCGTCGGCAGGGTGCGACAGGTTGCCGCTGTGCAGCACGGCCGCGGTGGCGGCCTGCGGAAGCGAGGGAGCGAGCACCCATCCCCGGCTGCGCGGCACACCGGCGGGCGTCAGGTTCTCCACCCAGCCGTACGCGCCCAGCTGCACCCCGGTCGGGCTGCGGCCCGGCCGGCGCAGGGCGTGGAGGCGGGCGGTGGCGAGGGATCCGATCCAGGCGTCGAGCCGGTGGGAGACGAGGTCGAGGCATTCGCCGAGCAGCCGCTCCATGGCGGCGAAGGGATCCTCCTCGCGGCCCTGCCAGGTCTTCACCCGGCCGGCCAGGTACTGCAACGCGGCGTCGATCTCCGCCAGGCGCACGCTCCACGGCCGCTCCGTGCCCAGCAGGCCGAGAACACCGTTGCGCCGGGTCGCCGCCTCGAAGACCTGTCCGGCCATGGAGGCACGAGCGTCGAGGATGGTCCGGTACACGGTCGAGCCACTGTCGGTCCCGCCGTCCGCGGCGGCCGTCGGCGCGGACAGCGCCATGATCTTGCCCAGGGTGAAGGGCCGGGCGAGCAGCTTGGCGCTGGTGAGGGTGTTCAGCTCGTGCGTGGGGTTGAGCAGGGCGTCGGCGAACCGCAGCCGGGGCCACAGTGCGTCCGGGTCACGGACTCCGGACGCGGCCCGCCCGTACTCCAGGTTCGCGGTGTGCCGCAGCAGCGCCTCCAGGAGGGTGCGCGCCTCCTCCTTGCGGACCGTGAGCCTGATCAGTTCGAAGCGCTCGACGACTCCGTTGAGGAACCCGGTCAGGTCGTCCGCAGGCTCGGTGCCTTCGGGCAGCTTCGCGGGACGGACGTACGGCAGCCACAGCCGGGTGGCCGCCCCGTTGATCTGGTGGCCGATCTTCGGCCGGTAGCTGATGCCGAGCGCCGCGTTGAGTGCCTGGGAGTGCCGGTCCTCCGGGGTGTCGCCGACGCAGTACCCGGTGCCGCCGAAGCTGATGCCGCTCATGCTGAGCGAGGCGTCCTTGAAACAGGCCAGGAGCCCGCCCTGGACGGAACGCACCGACACCGTCCGCGACACCGGCGCCATTCCGAGGGCGCGCAGCACGTCACGTTCGGGCTTGGGCAGCGTGAGGGTCTCCCCGGGCTGGTCGGGGCCGCCGACCCGGGGCAGGGTGCCGACGCCGACCTCCCAGAACGGGCGCAGCACGCCGAGGACGCGGTGCAGCCCCTTCAGACCCGACGGCTCGTGCCCGTCGGGCTGCCAGCGCGCGGTGGCGGTGACCGGCAGCACCCCGTACGGCTGCCTGCCGACCCGCAGAACCGGGAGCGGCCCCCGGGCCCGTACGTTCTCGTAGTAGTGGCGGCGCAGCCAGGAGCGGTCGACGGTGAGCTCCGTGCCTCCCCGGTCCTTCTCCAGGAGTTCGTCGAGGTAGAAGTCCCCGGTGGCGCTCCACAGGGCCATCTGCAGGGCGCGTGCGTCGGCCTGCTCCGGCTCGTCGGCCCCGGGCAGGGCCGTGAGCGCGGACACCGGAATGCCGAACGCGGCCGCGAGGCGGGAGCAGTTCGCCCACTCGTCGGGCGCCGCGGCGGGGCCGAAGGCACCGAGCAGCCCGTCCACGTCCGGGGGCGGCGGCGCGGAACCGGCCTCGTCCCGGGTGTTGTTGGTCGCCGTGCCCTGCCGCACGAACGCCGCCTCGCCGTCCCCGTCCCGGCCGGCCAGCAGCCGGGTGAGCCGTCCCGCCGAGGCCTCGGGGTCGAGGGAACCGGACACCCCGAAGGCGACCACCCGGGTGAGCAGTGGTTCCCTGGCCGGCTCGTAACCGTCCCGGTCCAGCGGCACGGTGACGGCGAGCCCCTTCTCCTCCGCCTCGGAGAACTTCGTCAGCCAGCGCAGCTCCGGGTCGAGGTGCGGTTCGCCCTCCGCGGGCGTCGCGTCCGGGTCGGGCCCGACCTGCACGACGTCCGGGACTGGCCTGCCCTCCTTCTCACCGACCAGCACATCGCCTTGATACGCCCGTACGACGAAGAGGTCCGGCAGGGTCGAGGCGGTCGCCGCCCGGTTCCAGCCCCGCCCGCGGACCGGGACCTCGGGCCAGGACGGCTCCGGATCCGGTGCGGAGTCGGGCAGCGGCGACGGTGGCCGCGTGTCCGAGACGGGGGTGAGCAGCCGTACGAGCAGGCGGGCCCGCTGCGCGCCGAGTGCGCCCGACAGCTGCCCCCAGGCGGCGAGGAGCAGCCGGCCGCGGTCCCCGTCCGCGTTGTCGCTGCGGCCGGCCCGCCACACCGTCCGCCAGTAGCGGCGGCCCTGCTCCACCTCGCCCGCGGTGGGGTGCGGCTCGTGCGACTCGACATGGATGTCGTCGGGGAAGACGCGCACGAGCAGCTTGTCGTGGCCGCCGTCCCTCCGCACCCGGGTCTCCAGCCGTACGGGCAGGAGCACCAGAGGCACTTCTGGATTCAGGCCGGCGAGCAGCGGGGCGAACCCCTTCCCGGCGAAGGTACGCACGCCCTCGTCCAGGGCGCCCCGGGCCGTGCCGATGCGGCTGAAGGCGGCCTGCCGGTCGGTGGCGGTGGCCCGGGGGCCGAGGAGCGCACGGTGCTCCTCGGCCTCGGTCACGGCCCGGCGCAGTGCGCCGAGATCGGTCATGTGTCGTTCTCCTCAGGGGGACAGGAGTCGTGCGGCCGGCAGGACGACCCTGACGGGCTGCTGGAAACACTGGCGGGCGGTCCCCGCGGCGCTCGCGCCCCACACGAGACCCTCGTGGGCGACGTTGGGCCGCGGGTTGCCCGGGGCATGGGTCGCGGCCAGATAGGCCTCCTTGGAGTCGAAGAGATGGCTCCAGTCGAGGTTGTTCCAGTCGTCCGCAGTGCTGGGGGTGTTGGGCGGCGCGGTGTAGGGGCGGCCCCAGACCCCGGACGCCGGAGGGTCGGTGAGCGCGTTGTCCGGCGGGTCGTCGAGCCCGAACCGGGGCTCGGTCGGCTGCTCCGCGATCACGAAGCACCAGGGCGAGGCGAGGAGTTCGGTCTTCGTGAGGTCGAAACCGATCATGGCTGTGTCGGGATCCAGGCCGCCCCGGAAGATCGGATGGCGGGCGGCGGCTTCGTTCGGCTCGGTGTCGAGCAGCGGAGCCGCGTAGATGATCGCACCGGGGTAGCGGCGCAGCAGGGCGCTGCGCAGCACCAGGACGACCCGGTCGGGCGGGGCGGTCAGATGCGTTCCGAGCGTCAGGTCGCGCTGCCATGTGTGCAGGGGCGGCAGATCCTTCGTCTGTCCCCAGAACGACGCGAAGTACGTGCCGCGCTGGTCGGTCGGGTACTCGCGCCAGCGCAGCTCCCGCGCGAACTCGTGGTTGGCCCCGGCCATGTAGGCGGCGACGAAGGGGGCGTTGGTGAGGGCGAGCACCGCTGTGTCGGCCGGAATGTGCTGGAGACCGGCGAACATCCACTCGTTGGACTGTGCCGACAGCGGCGGCCACATGGGGTCGTCGAAGACCGGCGCCCACTGCACCGGAACCTCCGGATCGGTGCCCGCGGGCCGTTCGACGAGGGTGTCGACGACGGCGGGCACGGTGACCGCGGGATCCGTCATATCCACGATCCTCTGTTGGGCCTGGAGGGCCGGGAACGGGTCCCGTTGTGGGATCGGCGGCGCCTGCGACGGCCCGAGCACCCGGTCGTGCGCCTGGACCAGCATGTCCTTGACGTCCTCGGGGCGGGTGTCGAGCACGGCCGGGGCGGGCAGCAGATCGCTCTGCTTCGACAGTGGTCCCGGGTGGGTGAAGACGCCGAGGCCGAGGCTGCCGGTCGTGTGCCACGTCTCGACGAGGTCCTTGAGACCGTCGGCCGTCCACGGCTCCTGCTCGGGCCCGGGTCCCTCACCGGTGACCAGCAGCCCCCCTGAGCAGTCCGCCCACCAGAGCTCGGTGGTCGGATCGGCGTCGCACCAGTCCCAGCTCCCCGGGCAGGCGCCTCGGAATGTGCCGTGGTGGCCGGCGGACTGCCAGGTACCGGTGAAGACGCCGTCCGAACTGATGTTCTCCGGGCTCCAGTTGCCGGTGCACACGCCGCGCCAGGTGCCGTGCTCCGAGCCGGACTCCCAGGTGCCGGTGTACAGGGCGATCCAGGTGGGATCGCCGCCGTCCTGCCCGGGGCCGTTGCTCCATGTGCCCTCGTAGGCACCCTTCCAGACACCCGACCGCTCCGCGCCCATGTCCCAGCTGCCGGCGCACTTGCCCCTCCACACGCCCGCCGGATCGCCCGCGCCCGCCCCGTCCCAGAGCCCGTCGAACGCGCCGGAGAACCGGCCCCTGGCCACGGTCTCGGCGTTCGCGTCGGAGAGCAGGCCCAGCCCGGCCGGACCGCTCCGGCCGCTGGGGAAGACCAGATCGCCGTGCGGGGTGACCTTCGTCAACGACAGGAAGCCCTCGGGGACCTCGACCTCGGGCAGCGCCGAGAGCCGGAAGGCACGGTTGAGCGAGACCGCGGCGAGCGGGCGGGTGGCGGCGAGCTGCTCGGTGGTGACGGCGCGCTGCACGGAGCGCCGGGCCGCCTCGGTCGCCACCTGCCGCCAGGCCTCCGGCGCCCCGTCCTCCGGCGCGAAGACCTTGCGTACCGCGGCGAGCCGCTCCGGGTCCACCACCCGCTCCGGCGCGAGTGCGAACGCCACCGTGCCGTCCGGATCCCGCCGGGGCACCGCGAGGCCGGTGGGGGAACCGGCGACGGAGGCCAGCACGGTGGCGAACGGCGGCTGCGGAGCGTTCGCCGCCCGCCCGGCGATCAGCCCCACCCGCCGGCTGAGCACGCCCATCGGGCGCACCGCGCGGTGGAACTCCGCGGTGGCCATGGCGTTCGGAAGCAGACTCGCCCGGATCGAGGACCACAGCGTGGTGTCCGCGGTCAGCGCGAGACGGCTCTGCAGGGGAGTGGCCAGCCGCAGGACCTCGTCGGCGGAGAGCGGCCTTACGTGCCGCAGATGCAGCCGTCCGCCGACCAGCCGGGCGAACCGGGCCAGGTCGAGCAGCCGGTTGGCGGCCCGTACGTCGGCGAGCTGCCGCCACGCCGAGGCCATGAGCTGCTCCTGGTCGGCCTGCACGGCCCGGGTGCCCAGTCCGGCGGCCACCCTCCACCGAGGATCGAGGTTCAGGGTGTCGAGCCAGCCCGAGGACGTCGGGACCGCCCCTGTCCGCAGCGCGTGGAAGCCGCCGTACAGCGGGGGCAGGACGTCGGGGTCCTCGTCACCCGTGCCGTCCCCCACCGGCACCAGCGCCTTCGCGAGCCGTTGTTGCCACTGGGCGCTCGGCTCGCCGACCGGCCACGGGTCGCGCGCCGGGGCGTTCGGATCGCGCAGGGCGCTCTCCACCTCCTGGACGACGGGCCCGGGACCGGTCGCGAAGAGCCCGGGGCGGCTCACGTCGAGCGGCCGCCGACCGGCGTGCGGGGGCAGAGGGCGGGCCCGCAGACGGTCGGCCAACGTCTCGAAGTCGCCGCCCTCGCCGGCGGAGAACGTCCAGGAGAAGTAGACCGGCAGTTCGCAGCGGGCCCCCGGAGTCCAGGCGGGTGCGAGATTCCCGCCGGCGACGTCCTTGCCGAGCCCGGCCAGACGCCCCACCTCGAAGGAGGGGACCAGACAGGCGGTGTAGCCGGTGTGCGCCAGCAGCCGGCGAGGAGCGAGCAGCCGGGAGACGGATCGGCGGGGGTCGGTCTCGTGTCCTGGGAGCGTCTGGGCGTGGGCCCACAGGTGCAGTGAGGCCGGATCGGGCAGTTCGGTCCCGTCGACCCGCAGCACGGGCAGCGGGATGCCCGGCTCCCGCTGCGGCCGGCCCGCCGCGAACGGTACGCAGACCAGGGCGAGCCAGGGCCGCAGGGCGCCCGCCGGTCCCGGTGCCAGCGGGGTGAACAGCCAGGGCAGTTCGGCCCGTTCGAACTCCAGCATCGGGAACCTGGTGGTCTCCGCGTCCGGTGTGCCGGGCAGCGGGAAGAGCCGCACGATCTCCTTGTGATCGATCGCCCGCACATCGCCCGGCCCGTACAGCCGCAGCGGTGGGACCGGAACCTGCTGCTCGGGACGGCCGTTCACCGAAGCGGTGGCCGCGAGGGAGCCCCGTACGGGCATCGTGTTGACCAGGGTGTCGGGGTCGGCGAGCGATGCGGCGGCCCCGGCCCGCTCCCAGGACGCGAAGGTGTACGTGGTCATGGCCTCACCTCGTGTGCGGGCACGACCTGGTGCAGCGCGGACCGGCCCGAAACGGTCCTCAGCTGGGCTGTGGCTTCGGTGAAGGTGGCCGTCCGGAGGAACCCGCCCGCCTCCTTGAGGGTGCCGGTGTGCACGATCGCGTACGTCCGCTCCTTCAGGACCGACGTGATCGGCGGGGTCGCGTACCGGCTGCTCAGTGCGTGCACCAGGCTGCGGCCGACCGCCCCCCAGGGCAGTGCGGCCGTCAGGGCGGCGTCGGTGATCACCCAGCGCGCGCCCGGGGTGTGGACGGTGCCGCCGAGCCACTTGGTCTCGTACTCCACCGGGACCGAGTACCGGGGGGCGGTCGCCGAGGACGGGGGAGGGGTCAGTTCGCTGCCTGAGCGAAGCCGCTCGAAGGCGGGCTGGGTGAGCTTCTCGTCGTCGGTGAGATCGAAGAAGTCGGCCCGGGCGAAGTCCTCCTCGACGGGCTTCACGACGCCCGCCCCGGCGGAGAATCCGACCGTCACACCGAACGAGACCGGCGCCGGGAGCCGGCCCGGTCCGAACCGGACCACCGGCGTGTCCAGCGGAACCGTGCGCTGGCTGAAGCGGAGCCGGCCGAGCGGGTGCAGCAGCCGTCCCCCGGCTTCGTCGGTACGCAGCGACACCATCGTGCGCGCCCCCTCCGGGAGGACCGGCTCCCAGCTCCGGGGGTCCTTCAGCGCCTGTTCGAGGAGTCGGCCGACGTCCGGGGGCGGCGGGGCCTTGGCCTCGCCGGTGCAGTTCCAGCGTTCGTCGAACGGGAAGCTGACGTCGAAGAACAGGAAGGACACGCTGGCGCGGCCGGCGACGTTCCAGCAGGGCGTCGGCCCCTCCACGTGGACCCGCAGCCCGACCGAGCACAGCGTCTCCCCGGCGACGCGCAGCGCGAAGGAGCCGCCGAGGTCGAGCATCACACCGAAACTGGGCTCCCAGCGCACCAGGGCGTCGAAGGAGAGCCGCCCGGACACACCGGTGCTGCGCGAACCGATGACGGCGGAGAGCTCGGCGCCCGCCTGGACGGTGCCCGGGGTGAGGGCGAAGTAGCCGGTGAAGACGATCCGCAACAGCGGGCTGTCCGCGATCGGGATCGTGAGGCGCTTCGGCGTCGGGAACCCCGCCGGCGGGGTGAACCGGGGGTGGAAGCCGCCGGCGCTGAGGATGAAGGTCGCGTCCTGCCCGCTCTTGGCGCGCAGCGCGAGACCGCCGTCGATCGAGGAGGTCAGCAGCCGGGAACCCGCCAGGCTGGCATTGATCTCGACCAGCCCGTTCGCGGCGTCGACGACACCCGCGACCGAGGCCCGCAGGTCGAGGATCGGAGCCTGCGGGGCGGGCAGCGCGACCCGGAGCCGGCCGAGGATGCCCACCACACCGCTGGGCAGCTCAAGCACCACCCCGACGTCCGCGGTGAGGAAGGAGACGGGACGGCCCCAGCCGAGCCGGAACATGGGCCCCACGACCGTGCTGCCCGGACGCGCGGGGAACACCGCACCCAGCGAGGCCAGGATGCGCGGCGCCGCGGCAGCCGCGTCCGCGGGGAAGAGCAGGTCGTCCAGGTGACCGGACTGGACGACCTCGGCGAGGCCCGCCCGGTCGAGCGCGCGGCCGATGCCGAGAAGACCGCCGACGGCGTTCAGCGTGAAGGCGAGGCCCAGTTCGATGGCCGGGGTGAACTCGGCGCTCATGGCGACCAGGACCGACACCGGACGGGTGTCCAGGATCCCGAAGGCCTGCACCTCGACGACGCCGAGGCTGAGCGACAGGGCCCCCCGGTACTGGCCGTCGTGCTCGGCGAGGAACCCGCTGCCCTTGGCGGGGCCGACGGCGAGGGTGAGCCCGAGGCCCTTCGGTGGTACCAGGGCCGCCGTGTACCCCGCGCCGGAAGGGCGGACCACAAGCCCCGCGCCGTCCACCGCCGCGTCCGCGAGACCGAGCAGCGACGCCCGGAAGGACGCGTCGAGCCGCAGTCCGCCGTTCTCGGCGGACACGTACAGAGAGGGCGCGCGCACCCCGGACGGGGCCCCGCTGAGGGGGACCGCGATCCCCTTGCCGCTGCCGCCGCCCTCCAGGCGGAGCCCGCTCCTGCCGAGCGTGGCGCCCAGTCGGCCCTTGAGGACGAGGCCGCCGGGGACGAGGAGCTTCAGCAGCGCGTGGTCGGTCAGCGCGAAGTCGACACCGTCGGCCCGGAAGGTCAGCGAGGAGTCGTCGGGTGCGGCGGACGGCAGGGAGAGCACGAGACTGACCCCGTCGCGTACGGCCAGGCCGGGTACGAGGGGCAGCGCGCCGGTGAGGACGAGGGAGAGGTCGATCTTCGGGGGCAGGGCACCGACGAGGGGATCCTGCACGGCACTCGGCCCCGCTGTGAGGACCTCGTCGATGGCCAGCGCCCAGGCCGGCGGGGACTGCCTGACGGCCGTCCGCAGCAGGTCGACGAGGACCGGCCATACGTCGCCGGGGGCCGCCACGTGCGTCAGGGCGAACCGTACGAGCAGTGTGTCCGCGGTCAGCGCGTCACCGGGCAGCCCGAGCGCCTGAGCGAGGCGCTTTCTGCGGTCGGCCTGGGGGAGGCCGGAGAGGAGCGGGAGCAGCGGGTCGAGCCCCGCGCGGAGTTCGGCCGCCAACTGCGGTAGGGGGCTTGCCATCAGCTGGCCGTGGGGAGATGGAGGACGTTCATCTGATCGGCACCATTCTCCGCCCACGGGTCACCGGGTGACTCTGGAACCGAGGCGGATGGGGATCGGGAACTCCCCGACGCTATCCCCGCCCGAGGACCGGCGCGCGGCCACGAATCGCGGGACGCCCCCGGTCCGGTGCGCAAATTCACCCGACCAGCAGCGGCCCGCCCCGGACCGTGGTCGGCGCGACGCCGTTCTCGCGGGGCCGGCCGGCGGCAACGCTCTCCCGGGCCATGGGCCTGCCCTTCTTCGGTCCATGACGTCCGAATGCGTACCGTCATACGGTTGGCTGGAAGCCGTTGATGGTGGCCTCGACCATGCGGGAGACCCGCTCAAGTTCGGCTCTGGTCGGATCGGCGGGGACCTTGAGGTTCTGCCACACGACCACGAAGTCGAGGTTCCGGTTGCTGTCGTGGACCTTGAGGGCCTCCGAGACAACCCTCTCGACGACACCGGCGCTGTTGGGCTTGAGCGGGCCGATGCCGATCTTCGCGTGGGTGGCGGAAAGCCCGCCGTTCGGCCACAGGAGTTCACGGTGGAACCAGCTGCGGCCGCCACCCACGAGCATCTGGACAAGATCCGTCGGGCTGCCGCTCTCCAGGCTGCCGTCGAACATCCGTGTGACGAGTTTCGCCATGTCCACGGCTGTGGTCGCCTGGGCGACCTGTCCGTCGTTCGTCGACGCGATCCGCACCGGGGTCCATTGCGCCAGGTAGTCGCCGGCGAGCCAGATGCCCTGCTGGGTCTGGCTACGGAAGAAGCCGTCGTCTCCGGCCTTGGCGTTCATGAAGCCGAACGCGACGCCGTGGATGCTGGCCGCCGCGCCGGCATTCTGCTGCTGGAGGAGCATCCCCCTGAGCTGGGTGCGGTAGTCGAAGGTGAACTCGACGCCGATCGGGCGCCCCGCCGCGTCGAGTTGAGGTTCGAGAACCGTCCGGTAGGCCGGCACGAGCTTGGTGGGGTCGCTCCCGTGCTGGATGGTGATGGCGTTCGGGGTCTTGTTCTTGATCTTCTGGTCGAAGTCGGACGAGAGGGCGAGGAAGAAGGCGTCCGGCGACGACGGCTGTTGTTCCAGGAGCAGTTGACGGGAGAAGAAGCGGAGTGTGTGTGCCGCGTACATGGCGAGGAGTTTGACCAGGCTGCCCGAGAAGTGGACCTCGTTCTGCCGGTGGCCCGCCCACGCGCGGTCGTCGGTGTCCTCCAGAGCCACCACGGTGAGGGCGACCCGTTCGAGTGCGGTGCGGTCGGCTCCGGTCAGCCCGTTCATGAAACCGTTGAGAGCGTTCTGCATGCTCCGGTTACGGTCGGCTGCCCCCTCGGCCTGGAGATTGTCGCCGTACGCTCCGGTGAACAATTCCATGTCCGATCGCCTCCTGGTGTACGAAAGAGATGAACGCCGTGAGGGCGGTGGCGCCGGCGATGAGCATGAATCCCCTTCAATTCCCGTACGTCACTCCGCCCGCCTCAACTTCTTGTCCCAGGCGCACATGTTGCCGTTGAGGGCGTCGTGGACGGGTGCTCCGCTCGGCCTTGTGCGGTCCCACGGCGGACTCCTCCGAGGTCGAGGGGAATCGAACCGAGTCCTGCCGAAACGGGGTACGCCTTCAGTCTCCTGCGGGACAGCACCCCCTGCAATCGGGTGCCCGCGCACGGGAGGACAACCCCCGCGCGGGCCCGGGGAAGTGCGCGTATGGTGAACAAGGGGCACAAGTGAGACTCCGCCGATGACGGCCCGATCTCCCCGTACGTATTCCTCTCCGCCGCACCGAACGCATGCCGGTGCTCTGTGCCAGGGCCACCGCTCCCGTGCGGCGCGTACGGCCTTCGGCCGCCAAGGCCTCGGCCACGAAGGAGAGCACGATGGAATCGGGCAGGATCGAGCGGAACCCCGACGTGCCGGAGACGCCACCACCACACCTCCGATCGGGCCGTGAGCTGGAACACGACGCGGCCGAGCGACTGGACGAGATCCGGCAGTACTTCAAGGACCAGTACGCGGAGCGCAACGTCGTCGCCCGCACGACGACCGAGTCCGGCGACGCGCTCGACTGGGTCCCCGCCGAGTCCCCGGGCGAACCGCCCTACATCGAGGCGGCGGACCGCCCCAACGACCCCGACCGCCCGTCCTCGCCCCAGCCCTTCGAAGCGGGCGAGTCGCGCGACGAGACCGGACCTCCCGGCACCGTCCCGATGCTGCGCAAGCCGCTCGACCGCATCACCCCGGTCGGAACCCTGCAGGACTACCTGTCGAAGGGGATCTACGCGAAGCGGTCCACGCCGCCCGACGATCCCGGCCTCGCCCTGCCCCGCGCCGCCACCGCCGTGCACAAGTACGCCCACGCCGCCCAGGGCGTGGCCAACTACGGCACCGAAGGCTTCATCAACACGTGGCGGCCCTACGTCCAGTGGTCCAACGAGTTCTCCCTGGGGCAGCTGTGGGAGGTACGGGGATCGGGGTCCGGGACCGACCTGCAGACCGTCGAGGTGGGCGTGCAGACCTACTACGACCTCTACGGCGACTGGTATCCGCACCTGTTCATCTTCTACACCACCAACAACTACACGCAGATGGGCAACTACCTCGGCGGCTACAACCGGGACGTGAAGGGGTGGGAGCAGCTGTCGAGCACGGTCTACCCCGGTATCCGCGTGGCGGAGAGCGTGTACGCGGGGGACCAGTACGACCTCGCGATCAAGGTCATGCTGTACCTGAACAAATGGTGGATCCGGATCGGCAACGAATGGATGGGCGGCTACCCCACCAGCCTGTTCAACGCCACGGGACTGCGCGACCACGCGGCCTCCATCGACTGGGGCGGCGAGATCGTCGACGACGTCGCCAACCACCCCGAGGCCACGTACACCTGGATGGGCAGCGGGCGCTTCCCGTCGGAGGGCTGGGGCCGAGCGGCCTACATGCGCAACCTGACCTACCAGTCCGACGCGGCCGGAACGATGACGCCGGTGGTGGGCTACCCCTATGTGACGAACCCGAACGCCTACCAGATCTCCACCGACTTCACCGGCACGTCGACCTGGGGATCGCACTTCTACTGGGGAGGCCCGGGTGGAGTCGAGTGACGTTCCGGCGCGGGACGACCGCCCAATGGTCATCCCCTGCGAGGTCGATCCGGACGTCGAGTGCGTCCGGATCGACCGAACGGACGACCGCGCCGGACCGCCACCGTCCCCCGATCTCCCGGAAGAAGGGGCAGGACCCCCTTCGGCGCCGGCCGTGGAGGGCAGAAGACTCTGTCCCGAGGGCTATCTACCGCGGCGACGGCACCGCGACTACACCCTGGACGGCAAACGAGTCGTCAGCGACTCCCCGCCGATCCCCAACCCCGACGACCCGCCCGTTCGGCCGCCAGGGCCAGGCTGATGGATCGGGCGATCGACACATGTGCCCGGCCTTGACCCGGAAATGCCCCGGAACAGCTGGTCGGAGGTGGGACAGGGGCGGGAGATGGCGGGAATCACCTCGCACTTCGCTCCATGGTCTGGACGCGGGACATGAAGGGCGCCTGGCAGGTGGAACACCTGCTCAGGCGCCCTTTTCCTGTGTCTAGAAGAAGCCGAGCTTCTTCGGCGAGTACGACACGAGGAGATTCTTCGTCTGCTGGTGGTACACGTCCCGTACCCCTGGTGACCAGCAGAAATGTGTTCTTTGGTGGTCTTTGAGTGAGGCTTGGGCGCTGCGGGCGACGCGTGACCGGCAAGCCATCATGGCTGCGACTACCGCCGATTGATGACACTTACCGACGATATCTGTCACCATAAGTGCTTGTCCGTAGGACGAAGAAATAGCGGGTGTGCGCCTGTATCGACCGAGAAAGTCGTCGGCTCGGATGTGGAACCGGTGCGGCCTATCCAGAGCCTGATCAAGCAGAACATGGACGTCATGTTCGGCGTGCGGTTCCTCGCCTCCAAGTACTCCGCCGGACGGGTCACGGTGGCCGAATCGACTCACGGGGCCTGGACGAGGACGGCAGCCCAGAAGCAGTCGCAGTCGGTGAGGTTGAGCTCAAGCGCTCGCGCGGCGAGAGCGCGGTCAACCCGGCACCTTTCTATTCTCCCTGGTCGAGGCCACAAGGCCGAGCTCGAGGCGCCGGTGGGTCGAGGCCGAGGCTGTCGGCGGTGTCGACTGGAGCAGCCCGCGGTTCCAGTCGACACCGCCCGCGCTGTGCCGGTCGATATAGAGCTCGTCAACTCCGTAGCCGTCGATTAGGTGGGCAGGAGGCCGAGGCCGATCAATGCACGCCAGTCAGGGCAGCGGCTGCGGGGTGGGGCCGGGTGCGCAGTCTGCCGTTGGAGCGGTCGGCGGTGACGGTGTTGTCGTGGAAGGGAACTCCGGGTCAGCTCCGCGGCTGCGGAACGGTGGGGGGCGAGCCTTGCAGTTGGCTGGTGACCCGTTCGTACTGATCGGGCGTGTACCAGGTCCGCGCGGCGAGGTCGTCGGCCCGGCTACGGGTGACGGCCTCTAGGAGCACGGCGTACTCGTGGGCCGCCGCGCGCAACCGGGCGCGGCCGACCAGGATCGTGCTCGCTCCGATCAGCAAGGCCGGCCACCACAGGGAGGTCAGCAGCAGGTAGAGCGTGCCCCAGGCCATCAGGGTCGCCGCACGGGACAGCGCTGCACGGGCGGCGGTGATCTCCTGGCGCACGTCACCCGGCAGCTCCAACCACAAGTACGGCCAGATCACCCCGATGTCGAGGTGGAGATCGCGGTTCAGGCGCACCCGGACGGCATTGATCCGGTCACCGGTCCAGGTGGGTCGGTCCGGCCGCTCGATGGAGATCGGCAGCATCGCCCGGTAGGCATCGTCCCGCGCCTTGGTTGCGGCGGCTGTCTCCTCGATGGTCTGACTCCGACCGCCTGCCAGATGTCGCGCGACGATTGCCTCCCTCCGCGCTGCGCGTTCGGACGCGTACGCCAGCGCCAACGGGTCCCACCGTGCTCGGCGGCGCTGGACGAGCCAATTCGCCACGTCCCGGGTCGGCGGCGGCCAGTGCTGCCAGCCTTCCGCCAGCGCCAGCCGTTCCACGACAGAGCCCAAGGTCTGCGCGACCGCGCCCGTTCCGGCGGCTGCGGCCAGGAAGGCCAGCAGCACCAGCACCTGTCCACCGACCGACCGCATCACGGCCGCTTGGGCCCAGTGGGTGAGGTGGTCGGCCAGCGCGGCCCACCGGAACGGGTGGATCCACCCCAGCGTCTTCGCCATCACCGTCACCACGACGAACAGGGCGCCGGGCAGTGCCAGCAACGACAGCCAGCGCTCGGCGAGCGACTTCCCGAGCGCCGAGAAAAAACCGCCCACGGCCTCAACCCCGGTAGTAGAAGAGTCGCTTGCTGTCCACCGCGCAGAGCGGAACCTCGATCGACCCGCCCTCGGACGGGGTCCACATCATGGCACAACGCCGACTCGGACACAGGTAGAGCGTCTCCTCCGGCCCACCGCCGGTGCCCGGGAGGCTGGGCCCTCGCTCGCTGTCGCCGTCGAGGCCGCTCGCGGCACCTGCCTCTTGGAGCATTCCATGCAGCGCCTCTAGCAGGTCGCCGAGATCGGCGTGGCCGCCGGCTGCGGCCGTCAGTACCCGGTCCACCTGCCGCCCGATCTCCTCGGACTCCACGGAGCTGCTGATCTCCGTCTTGCGCTGGCACAACTCGGCCAGTCGCCTTTGAACCACGTCCAAACCCGACCCCCTGAGCAACTGCGATAGGCGGTGCACCCGTGACGGATCACGTTCTTCACCAAGTACTCGGTCAGAACCGGCGGGGGCAGAGTACCTTAACTTGCGGGGGAGGTGGGGCCGGTGGCCGAATCGACCGACCGGGACGCGTTAGTGGCCCGAGTCAGCGGCTGGAACGCGAAGTTGGACCATGGTGCGTTCGGCATCCTGAACGATCCGTCGGTCATCGCCGGCCGTGTGGCGCTGTCGGAGCTGGTCCGTTCCGACGAGCGGGGCGAAGTGTCGTTCGCTGAGCCAGCACTGCTGGCCCGCTACCAGCTCGGCCGGCTGGAGTGGTTCGACTACCTCGGGTCGGAGCGGGCCCACGTGGACTCCCAAGAGCGGGCCCTGGAGCTCCTTCTGCCGTGCTTCGTCCACGGCGGCTTCGATGACATGCCCAGCGAACGCCTGCTGGTCTCGCTGGGCCACCTGGCCCAAGGCCCCGCGCTGAAACAGTTAGAACGGCTGACGACCGAGCCGAACTCGGTCGATGTCGAATCGGCGGAGCGACTGGCGGGGCTGTGGAGACGCATTGTCCGCAGCCAGCCGAGACGTCCTGATGAAGCATGGCGATGGCACTGCCTGGCGGTCGTGTTGTCCCGGGTCTACCCGGCAGACGATCAGCGATCGGTTGCGGCCCTGCTGGAGGCCGCCGAGGCCGCCGACAAGGCCGTGGAGCTCGGCTACGTCTACGACCTCGACAAGGCGGAATACCTGCTCAACGCGGGCCGGGTGTACGAGAAGCGCTACGAGCAGACGGGCGATCAGGCCTACAGGGCGACGGCCCTGGCACGGTTCGAGCAGGTCGACGACCTCAGGGCGGCGGCGGCGTCGGCTCGGATCAGCGGCTACATCGGCCGGTCCCGGCTGACTGGGACGGACGACCCGGGCGGCGCCGCAGCGTTGTTGCGTGAGGCAGTCGCACTCCTCCCTCTGCTGGCACCGCGCCATCTGGAGCGCGGAACCGGCCTGCGCGAGTTATCCGGGTTCAGTGGCCTCGCCCGGCGTGCGGCCGCACTGACCCTGCACGCCGGCTCCGGCTCCACCGCCGAACCTGCCTTCCAAGCCGTCCAGGCACTCGAACTGGGACGCGCCGTGCTGCTCGGCCACGGGCTGACGGCCCGCACCGACCTCAGCGAGTTGGTCCAACAACGCCCCGAACTGGCCAGAGAATTCGCTGAGTTGCGCGACTGGCTCGACGAGGAGACCACGCGACCGACCGACCCTGACGTTGCCCAACAGCGGCAGAGCCAGCGAGAGTTCTGGGCCAATCAACTCGACTGCTTGCTGAGGGAGATCCGCTCCCTGGAGGGATTCCAGCGGTTCGGTCTGCCGCTGGAGCGCGACCAGTTGCTCGCGCTGGCGGACCAGGGCCCGATCGTGATCCTGACCACCACCGAGGACCACTCCGATGCCCTGCTCATCACCGGTGACGGCATCGAGGTCGTCCACTTCTCCGGCCTGGACGAGCAGCAGGTGAACCACCGGGTGTCGGCCCTCCAGGAGCAGCTCGAAACGACCCGTCCAGGCAGCAGCATGAAGGCCCAACTGCAGGCCCAGGCCGGGATGACCGAGTTGCTCCGATGGCTCTGGGAGGAAATCGCCGAGCCCGTGCTCCGGACGGTCACGGCCGACCATCGCACTACCGCGGAGCCGCCCAGGGTCTGGTGGATGCCCTGCGGCCCGTTTGCGCTGCTTCCCGTCCATGCGGCCGGGAAGCACACGAAGGGCTCGCGCGACACGGTGATCGAGCTGACCGCCTCCTCCTACACTCCGACGCTGCGCGCCCTGCACTACGCACGTGGCCAGGCCGCCAAACGTGGGCGTGCCGGATCGAGGACCACGCACCCCCTGATCGTCGCCGCCCCCAGGGTGGCCGGCCAGAACGAACTCGACGTCCGCCAGGAGACCGAGGCGCTCATCAGAGCCCGGCCGCACGCCAGACTCCTGGAGGGCCTACCGCCCTCACCCGCCGCCGCGACGGCGACGAACGTGCTGAAGCACCTGCCCGACTGCGACATCGCGCACTTCGCCTGCCACGCTGAGACCGACCCGGACGATCCGTTGCTGAGCAGGATCATCCTCGACGGCGACGCGGACGGGCCGCTGACGGTCGATAGGCTCGCTTCGGTCCACCTCGACCAGGCCAGCCTGGCCTACCTGTCGGCCTGCCGCAGCGCTGACCCCAGCAATCTCGAACTGGCCGACGAGGTTCTGCACTTGGCCTCTGCCTTCCAACTGGCGGGATTCCCCCAGGTGGTCGGCACCCTGTGGAACGTCCAGGACTCACATGCCGCCCGGGTGGCGAGCGACTTCTACGCCGCGCTCGGCCCGACGGAGGAGAACGCCGCCCGCGTGTTCCGCGACGTGGTGAGCGGCGTGCGCGCACGAACGCTCAGGAGCCCGTACATCTGGGCCCCGTTCGTCCACATCGGCATCTGACCACGTACCGCACCCACTCCGGAGGACAGCACCATCATGAAGCCGACGTTCGTGGACTTCTCCGCTGACCCGCCCCTGCTGGGCAACGCCGAATTCTCCTACCAGGCGGTCCAGCAGACTCCCGGCCACTTGACCATGGATCGCGGGGGCACCGTCGACATCCGGTTCCAGGTGGCGCACCGGGACCCGGCCCTGGAGACCGAGATGACACTCGAAGTGACCGCGCTGGTGTCCAAGAACAACGAGGAACCCGGCTTCGCTCCGATGGACGTCCTGGTCAACGACCAGCCGGTGATCTCGGACTGGCGCATTCCCGGCGGCGGCGACCAGGAGCAGGTGAACAGGTTCGCCGTGCCCGGACGGTTCCTGCGGACCGGGGAGAACACCCTCTCCATCCGATGCTCCGAGCGGGCCACCATGATGCTGTGGCTGTACCGGATCACGCTCGATGCCGTCTACGACCGTGACAAGTCCAGCAAAGAGATGCACGCCCGCGACACGGCGGACGAGGTCTTCGTCTACCGGACCGAGGTACGCGCGATCGGGGACGTCACCTGGAACCCGCAGCCGGATCTTGAGCTCTACCTGGGCATGGGCGAGCCACGCCAGGTCCGGCTGAGCAATCTCTCCTGGCAGGAAGGCGACGGCACCCAGGTGGCCGTCGGCTTCGGGACGGCGGACTTCCGCGGAAGCCGCCGCAGTCCGGCCGGCGAACTCCAGGATTTCCGCGGCGAGTTGCTAAGCCGCGTGCCGATCGCGACGGACGCTCCGCCTGCGGACGCGGTGGAGTTCAACAACCGCTTCGACTGGGGCGACGGCTGGTACGACGCCGGGCGCCTGCTCCTGCTGTTCAGGAACGGTGACCGCCAACCGACCACGCTGACCTGGCGCAACGCCGAGGGCGAGGCCGGAGCGATCCAGTTCGACAGCAACCGCACCCGCCTCGCCGGATACCACCACGCCCGCAACGAGGGCCCGGTCGCCTACGACGGGGAACCGACCGACCCCAAACTGCGGCAGCGCCCGCACTGACCATCACCGCCGCGCCGGTGCACGGCCAACGGCCCCGCACCGGAGGGGGTGGGTCCCCGCCCGTGGCGTGGAGCGGCTGGTCGCCTTCGGCGTGGGCGGCAGGGCGGGCGCCTCTGGCGCGTCCTCGCCGACCAGCGGGGGCAGGTGCTGTAGCGGTCCAAGACGTCCCGCAGATGGGCACCGCGCCCGGGCCGACCCGGCGAACACCTCGTTCTCGCTCCACCACCGCTGATCGTTGACGGCGAGGTCGTCGTGCGGGCGCCGGTGGTCAGGGTTGCGCCGTCAACCGTCGCTGGCACCCGCAACCTGACGGGTCGGTGTGCACAACGGGAGCACGCGGCGGCGGTGACCGGAGCGTTCACCCTGTCGGCCGCTCGGGTCGGTGTCCCGGGTCCAGGCGCTGGGCGAGGCGGTCCGCGTAGGCGGTGATGCGCCGGCGCAGGACGAGGCGTCCTGCCTTCTGGTTGGCGGGGGTGTAGGTCTGAGTGATGTTGTCGATGAGCCGTCCGGTGTCCGCCTTCGCCTCGCGGAGGCCGGTCAGTACGGGGCTGTGGGTGTATTCGGCCTGGGCGATGTCGGTCCACACCAGGACGGTGGCGGTCAGCCGTCCGTCGTCGCCGGCCATCCGGGGGAAGCGGGAGCTCAGGTCGTCGAAGAGTTCGGCCCAGTGTTCGGCGGGCAGCTGCCAGTGGTTGAGGGCTGTGCGGCGCCGGGTGTAGTCGACGCGGGTCTGGTCGTCGTCGAGGCGGCGGGCGATCTGGTCCACGCGGTGCTCGAAGTCCCTCCACGGGGTGGGGCCCATCTGCGGGCGGAGCTTGTTCATCGTGCTGGTGGCCTTGGCGACGGGGATGCCGAGCAGGCGGGCGCACTGGGAGTAGGAGCCGCCGGCCGCCATCTCGGCGAGTTTGAGGCTGACGGCTCGCCGCAGGTGCCGGGGTGTGTAGCTGGTGGGGTTGTTCAGGCGGTCGGCGAAGTCGGCGGAGTGCTGGTCGTACCAGGGCTGGGGGAGGTAAGGCGGGACGTGCTGAGGGCCGAAGCGGCAGTCGCGGGAGGCGACGCGCACGCTGTCGTTCTCGGTGCGGCCGGCGGCGTGGAAGCCGTGCCGGTGGCGCACGAGCGCGCGAGCCAGGCGCTTCATCGTGCCGCGGTCAGCGAGGAAGACGACAATCAGGTCCTCATCCACCACGGCGGCAAGAACCTCGTCGGCCGTTGCTCCTGACCAAGCAG
>NZ_JBEOZE010000021.1:0-173877 GCF_040297465.1 Streptomyces sp. NPDC001787 | reverse complement strand
GGCGGCCGGTCCCGCGTCCCCGGGGGCGGCGGGAGGCTCCGCGCCCGGTCCCATCCCCCCGCCCCCGCCCCCGCCCCCGGCATATGGCGGCCCGCGGGCCGCGGTCCCGGTGCCCGGCGGCGGGATGCCCTTCGCGGGTGCCCCCGCGGGCATGCCGCCCGAGCTCGCGGGACCCGCCGCCATGACACCCGCCGCTCCTGGCCGGGCCGCACCGCCGGCCCCGGTGTCCGGTCCGCCGCCATGGGCGCCCGGCCCGCCACAGCCGAGCGGCGCCGAGCTCGACTACGCCGGGCTCGTCCTGTGCGGCCCCGATGAGCGGGGTGGTCGCAGGGGCCGGCTGTTCCCCGGTTCCCCCTCCGACCCGGTGGCGGCAGAGTACCGCCGCCGCGCCGAAGCGGTGGCCGCGCTGCCGTTGCCCGGACAGGCGGTACGGCCCCGCGAATCGGCGGGTTCCTTCGACCACCGCTACGATGCCGCCGCCCGCGCCGACGTTCCGTCGGACGGCACCTGGCATACCGTCACCATCGGCGAGATCCCCGTCGGCCTGCGTACCGAGTACCTCTGCGTGCCCTCCGTGGAGCAGACCGTGTACGCGACGTCGGTGCTCTCCAACGCCACCG
Source organism: Streptomyces sp. NPDC001787 (assembly GCF_040297465.1). Classification (NCBI taxonomy): domain Bacteria; kingdom Bacillati; phylum Actinomycetota; class Actinomycetes; order Kitasatosporales; family Streptomycetaceae; genus Streptomyces; species Streptomyces sp. NPDC001787. The sequence goes on along the minus strand of NZ_JBEOZE010000021.1, from coordinate 173,257 downwards.
ACAGGGCACTGCTGGCCGGACCGGTGGAGGTCATCGTCGACGGCGACTTCCTGCTGACCGCCGCCCTGCCCACGCTCGCCCCCGGCGGTGTCCGCAGGGTGGGGCTCGGGCCGGCCGAGGGCATCCGGGTCACCCGCCGTACGAACCAGCGCGAGTCCACCTCGGGCCTGCGCGGCAACACCACCGTGCTCGATCACCGGGTCCATGTGGAGTTGGCCAATCGGCTCGCGAGCCCCGTCACCGTGGAAGTCCGCGAACGGGTGCCCGTCACCTCCGAACCGGACGTCCGGATAGAGGAGCGGGCGGACTGGACGGCGCCCGACGAAGGCGCCGGGCCCGATCGGCACGCGCCGGGCACCCGCGTCTGGCGGCTGGACCTGGCCGCAGGCGCCACGGCCGCCCTCGACGGCGGCTACGAGATCCGCATTCCGACCGGCAAGGCCTTGGCCGGCGGCAACCGCAGGAGCTGACACACACCATGTCCACGGCCTCGAAGCCGATCGCCCTTCCCGTCACCGCGGTCACATGTCTCGAAGACCGCGCCCACATCGAGCGTTCCGTCGTGCTCGATCTGGAGGAGGGGGTCCAGCGGCTGCGTCTCGGGCCGGTCAGCGCGCTGGCGGTCGACCGGACCCTCCATGCCGAGCTGACCGGCGATCACTCCGCGACCGTGCTCGACGTACGGATCGTCCGCGGCCGGACGCCGCGCGCGCCGCGGCCCTCCGCCGACGACTCGGCCCTGCGCCGCCGGGTACACACCCTTCAGGAGGAGCGGCTGGCCCTGGGCCGGCGCCGCGACCGGCTGTGTGCCCGCCTCGGTCTGCTCGGCCGCCTCGCCGTCGATCTGCTGCGGGAGATCGGCGAAGGAGCGGGCGCCGGGGAGGCCGAACGTACCCGCTGGGCAGGCGAACTGGACCGGGTGGACGGCGAACGCGACGCACATGGCGAGCAACTCCGCACCGTCGAAGCCCGGCTGGCCGTCCTCGCCGCCGAAATCGGCGCGGCGCAGCGGGCCATGGACCTCTCCGAGGAGGAACCCGCCGAGCTGGTCGGCCATATCGAGTTGACGGTGGAGGCCGCTGCCGCAGGCCCGGTGGAGCTGTGCCTGAGCCACCTCACCCCGTGCGCGCTGTGGCGGCCCGCCTACCGAGCCGTGCTCGACGGGGGCTCGCTGACGCTGGAGACCGACGCGGTGATCTGGCAGCGCACCGGTGAGGACTGGTCCGATGTACGGCTGACCCTGTCGACGGCCCGCTCGGCGTCGGCCACCGATCCGCCCGGGCTGGGCGAGGACCGGCTGACGCTCAGGGACCGCTCCGCGGAGGAGCGCCGCACGGTCGACGTCGCACTGCGCGAGGAGGAGAAAGGTTCCATCGGCCCGGCTCCGGTGCTCGGGCTGCCGGGGGTGGACGACGGCGGCGAGGCGCGGGTGCTGAAGTCCTCCGTGCCGGTGTCGGTGCCCGGTGACGGCCGCGCCCACCGAGTGCGGCTGTCCACCTTCACCACGGACGCGGCGAGTGAGTACGTATGCGCACCGGAGTTGTCCCCCCTGGTCACCCAGGTGGTGCGGTTCGGCAACCTGTCCGGCCATGCCCTGCTCGCCGGGCCCGTGGACCTGGTCCGCGGCAGCGGATTCAGCGGCCGGGGCACCCTTGACTTCACGGCCCCCGGCGCGGCCGTCGAGCTGGCCTTCGGCAGTCGCGACGACCACCGGGTGGTCCGGCACACGGAGGAGTCCCGCGACTCCGCCGGATTCACCCAGCGGACCGTTGTCACCCGCACCGTCCGGCTGCACCTGTCCCGGTTCTCCGCCCCCGGGGAGGACGGTGACCGGGTGGTCGCGGTCCGGGAGCGCATCCCGGTCTCCGAGGTATCGGCGGTGGAGATACGCCTGCGCAAGGATTCGTGCTCCCCGGCCCCCGATGCGGTCGACGACGACGGCATCGTCCGCTGGGACATCACCCTTCCGCCCGGCAGCCGCCGAACGGTCACCCTGGTCTACGAACTGTCGGCGAGCGCCAAGGTCACCGGTCTGTGAGTCCGGCGGCCCGCTCCACGCCCCCGGGGGCGGGCCGGGCAACTGCGCGGCCCGCGTGATCGATTCCCTCCGGGATCAGTCATCCCGACCGGCACGCCGGAAGCGGAAGGGATCGCCGCCCCGCAGGCCCGTGGGAGTGGCCTCCAGGGTGTCCCCGTCGACCACGACCTCCAGGCTCACCGGAACGTTCACCGTGATGCACGAGGAACTGAACGCTATGCGGTACCGGGCGCCCGCGCCGTCGCCCTTGTCCTCGTCCCTGGCCGTCACCTTCGCGTCCCCGCACAGCCTCGTCGGGGAGGTACCGAGTACGGCCTTGCCCGCCTTGTCGACGCGGATCATCGCCCGGTCCGCGAAGTCGCTGAACCCCGGCGGCTGCGGCCCGTACGCGGCCCACTCCCCGGTGATCGGCTCCGATTCCTCGGAACACCCCACGAGCAGCAGTCCGACGGCGAGGGCGGTCACAGCGAGCGTTCGACGCATTCGGGTCTCCCGGTGACGGACGGCAGGCTGGGCTGCATTCAAGCAGATGCGGTGCGGGGCCGGCACACCTGAACGCGGGCGAGAGCGTCTTGTCCCGTACATGAGCTTCTCGACCACGAGGAGCTCGGACTCGAAGCCGAGGTCATGGAAGACGGCGTTGGTCCCCGGGACACACGTACATCGACGAGGGGTGACGGACCCGTCGTCGGACGGTGTCTCATCAGGTCCCGCTGAGATACGCCTCCAGTTCGGCGGCCCCGGTCAGCATCGCCCGCCCGCGGGTGTTCAGCCGCCCGCGCCAGTCGCACAGTGCTGCCTCCAGAGGCTCCAGCCCGCCGGCCGCGCGCAGTTGGGCGAGCAGCGGGGCGATCTGCTCCAGCGGATAGCCGCCCCGTCTGAGCTGGTGGGCCAGCCGGGCGTCCCGTACATCGTCCGCTCCGTAGACGCGGTACCCGGTCAGCGGGTCGCGACGTGGGCGGACCAGCCCGGCGCGCTCCCAGGCGCGCAGCGTCGCGGGCCGGATCCCCAGCCTCTGCGCCAGCGGCCCGATGAACATGCCGCCGGGCCCGGCCCCGGCTGCTCCGCCAAACCCCGGGCCGGACCCCGGGCCGGGCTCGGACACCGAGGTGGGCTCCAGGTCGCGGAGGGCGCTCTCCACGGCTTGGAGGGTCCGCCGGTCGTCGAGGAGTTGGGCGTGGCTCTCGTCGATGAGGTGGAACGCCCGCTCGACCGCGCCCTGGTTCACAGCCCGCATGATCGACGTCGCCGTCCGGTGACCGTGGCCGGACACCAGGGCGAGGAACGCGCGAAGGGCCCCCCTGTGCAGCGATGTGTAGGTCCGGTAGCCGTGGGGTGTGCGAGCGGCGGGCGGAAGGACGCCGACCGCCTCGTAATTCCTCACCGCCTGGGTGGACAGACCGTGCCCGCGCGCCAGATCAACAGGCCTGAGCCGTTCGGTGCTTTGAAGGTTTTTCCTCATGAGCCTGCCGTTGGCCTGAAAAAGTTTCAACCGAAGGTTCAACGATACCGTTGAAGGCATGGCTACCGACATCAAGGACACCACCCGGGCCGTCGATGCTGCCGCCGTCATGGGGCTGCTCCCGGCCCGGCCTCGGCTGCTCGCCCTCGGCGAGCCCACCCACGGCGAGGACGCGCTGCTCGACCTGCGCAACGAGCTCTTCCGGCAACTCGTCGAGCAGGAGGGCTACCGGACGATCGGGATCGAGAGCGACTGCCTGATGGGCCTGGTCGTGGACGACTACGTCACCTCGGGCACGGGCACCCTCGACGAGGCGATGGAACGCGGATTCAGCCATGGCTGGGGCGCCTCCGCGTCCAACCGCGAGCTTGTGCGCTGGATGCGCGCCCACAACGACGGCCGGCCCGCGTCCGACCGGGTCCGCTTCGCCGGTTTCGACGGCCCGCTGGAGACGGCCGCCGCCGCGAGCCCCCGGCAGGCCCTCACCGCACTCCACGGCCATCTCGCGGCCCGGGTGGACGCGGACCTGCTCCCGTGCACCGCCGGAGCACTCGACCGGCTCCTGGGCACCGACGACCGGTGGACCGATCCCGCCGCGATGAGGGACCCGTCCCGGTCCGTGGGGCAGTCGGCCGAGGCCGGCCGGCTGCGGCTGCTCGCCGACGATCTGGTGGCGCTGCTCGACGCGCACATGCCGCACCTGCTCACGGAGACCTCGCGGGACGAGTGGGACCGGGCGTGCCTGTACGGGCGCACCGCCACCGGTCTGCTGCGCTACCACCACTGGATGGCCGACACCTCACCGGCCCGTATGACCCGGCTGGTGGGCCTGCGGGACCAGATGATGGCCCACAACATCCTCGCCTTCGCCGAACGGGGCCCGGCACTCCTCCACGCCCACAACGCCCACCTCCAGCGGGAGAAGAGCACGATACGGATGGGCGGCGCGCGGCTGGAGTGGTGGAGTGCCGGTGCGCTGGTGAGCGCCCGGCTCGGCGCGGAGTACGCCTTCGTGGCCACGGCCCTCGGCACGATCCGGCACCAGGGAGTGGGCACCCCGGAGCCGGACACCGTCGAAGGACTCCTGTACGCCCTCCCGGAGGACCGCTACGTCGTCGACGCCCCGCGGCTGGCCACGGTCTTCGGCGACGCGCGGCCCGTACCCCGGGTATCGCCCTGGTTCGGCTACGCCCCGCTCGACCCGGAGCATCTGCCGGCCGGGGACGGCATCGTGTTCGTCAAGGACGTTCCGCAGACCTGAGGACTTCGCGGGGGACGGCGGCCACCAGGCGGGGCGGTCAGCGGATCCTGCCCGGCCCGGCCGCCGTGGCCCTGAGCAGATCCCGGAGAAGCGCGAAGTCGATCTTCTCCGGCCTGCGGAAGCGCAGGCAGCTCCTGCCCATGTCCTGATCCGCCAACCGCGCGGCGAATGCCTCGCGGACATCACCGCGCAGCAGATAGAAGGAGATGTACCGCTTCTGGCTCGCGAAGGCGATCTCTTCGACACCGTCGCGCTCGTAGGCGGGCATGCCGTACGCCATCACCTCGGTGAATCCCCGCAGTTCCGTACGGCAGAGCTCCCGCAGCCGGGTCAGGGCCTCTTCGCGTTCCTCGGGCACCTCGGCAAGGTAGCCGTCGACATCCTTCGCCTGACTTCGCACCATGAACCGAGCGTAGGCGACATTGTTCCGGGAACGGGCGGGAGCGCGTCAGCCGGCCGGGTCCGGCGGGGGCTGGGGCATCGCGGGCGGCTGCTGTGCCGTCGGGGCCGTGACCGCCGCTGGCGGGACCGCGGCGGGCGGAAGCACCGGCGCCGGGAAGCCCACCGGAGCCTGCTGCTCGGCCAGGATCAGGGCGCTGGACGGGACGGCGACGCGCAGTTCGTGCAGGCCCAGGAGAGCGGTGTGCAGATGTGCGGTGCCCTCGTACGCGTCGTGGGCCAGAACGAGCCGGGCGCGCGTCTCCAGGATCTGCCAGGCGTAGCGCCTGCGGAGGTTCGTCATGTGACGGGCGTCCGCCCGCAGGAACGTCGACCCGGCCGAGAATCCGGCGGCCAGCAGCGCCAGGACGGCCGCGGGCACCCGCGCCCCGGCGGAGGCCAGACCCGCCGCGCCCGAGATGCCGGCGAGGACCGCCGAGGGGAAACCCAGGCTCAGATAGGTCGCGTGCCAGAGCTTGGCGCGCCGCTGCGCACGCCGCGCACCGACCTGGGCCTCGGTGATGAGTTTCTCGACCTCGGCGCGCAGCGCGAGCAGCCGTGCGTCGCCGGCGGAGGCTTCGGCGGAGGTGCTGTCGGGCATGAATCCCCCGGTCTGGAGCGGTAGTTGGAGGTTCCGGCTCGGATTTTAGGGGCGGTGCCCAGGTGGACGGTAGGGGAAGCACTCGCGCGTTCTCGCGGCCCTCGGCCCAACTGTCCGGCATTCCGGTCCTCATCGCCCGGAGCGGGGAACGAGCCTTTTCGGGTGGGCGCAGAACCGCATCAAGTACCCGACGCGAGAGGTCAGTTGTACCCGAGGGCGTAGGGGCTGTGACTCCGGTCCGCGGCGCGCGTTAGACCTATTGTGTCGAAGACTGTATCGAGCCCCCGCAATGTCAGTGCTGCTCCGGCCGAAGCGCCTCAGCAACTGCCCTTCCTCTTGACGACCCGGCAGGGTGAGGCGGCGCGCGCGCTGCTCAGCTACGTGGCCTCGCTGGGCCTTCCCGACCCCGACGCGCAGCTCATGGCCGTGGTGGTGGCCATCCGGGCCGCGCGGGGCGGCATCGGCAACCTCTCCGGGGCAGACCTGTCCGCCTTGCGGCTGGGCGATGCGCGTGCGGCCGTCGACGCCCTTCGCGGCCTGGGCTGGCAGGTGGACGATGTGCTCCTCGACGGAGATCCGGCGACACCGGTCCCCATCAACGTCCCTGACCTGGTGGACGGAGCGAGCCACCCACTGCCCCTGGGGAAGAACATGCGCTCCCGGGTGTCCGGGTGGTCCACCCGGGCGCTGTCCGCCAAGCCGGTCAAGAAGCTCCCTCCCGCCGCGCGGCTGGCGAGCCTGTTCCTCGCCGCGCACAGTACGTCCCAGCTCCTCGGCCGGATCCCGTCCGAGCTTCCCGAAGCCTGCCGGGCCGCCCTGCCCGACCTTCTGCGGAAGGGCTATCTCGCCGAACTGTCCGAGGACCGTTGCCGCCTGGCCCCCGTGGTACGCCATCTGTCGGGCAGGCGCCCCCCCACCGAGGAGGAAGAGGCGGCGGAGCCCTCGGAGAGCGAAGGCGCCACCGCACCCGTTTCCACGCGGTTCCGGTTCAGCGAGGAGGCATGGGCCCGGTGGAAGGCCTCGGCCTCCCCCGCGCTGCGACGTCACGTCGAGGCTGTCGAGTACTGCGCGGTGTGCGCGCTGGAACCGGAGCGGGTGGCGGAGGCGTTCATGGTTCCCGGCCGCCCTCAGCCCTGCCCCCAGAAGACCAAGACCGCCTACGACGAATGGAAGAGCAGGCACCCGGACCGCGGCATGCTGGCGGCCGAGTTCACCGTGGCCTTCCGGGCCGAGCACGCACACGGCCCCTCGTACACCCAGCTGTGCACGGGCCTGAACTGGAAACTGAAGCGCGCGTTGCGCGGTCTTGTCGTGCGGCGCCTGCTCGCGAACGAGTGGCTGACGGACACGGCCCCCGTGCCGTGGACGTTGCGTCCGGGGCAGGCCGCCCAGGACCAGGGCGTCATGCTGCCCCGGGCGCGGGGCTCAGCGGCCGTCGCCCGCGCCCGGCCGTAGGCGATCGGAGGGGGCGGCCTGGGCTGCCCGGCCCCGCCGGAGTGGGACATCGGCCGTCGCCGGCGTGCACGACGACCCGGACGGGCCCGCGCACGCCGGTCCGTGGCCGTGGGAGTGTGAGCGGATCAGCCCGAGGGGGCCGGGGTGGGGCAGTACTCGGCCTCCATGATGCGGTCCGCAGGCCCCGCACTCCAGTCCCCGTTGCGGTTGTACGCGAGCTGGTGGAGGCCGTCCTCGGTGGTGACGGCCAGTGAGGACGACCCCACCATGCCTCCGCCGTGGCCCCAGACGGCCGGACCGCAGCTCGTCCGGAACCGGGTGAGGCCGAGCCCGTAGGACACATTGGGGCGGCCGGGGGCCGGGGTGGTGGTCTTCATGGCCTTGAGCTGTTCCGGCGGGAGCAGTTCGCCGCGCAGCAGGGAGCTGTAGAACCGGTTCAGGTCACCGGTGGTGGAGATGATGTCTCCGTCCGCCCAGCCCTGCGACCCGTTCATCGCGGTGACGTCGTCGACGCGTTCGGGGTCCGACGCGAACAGCTTGGCGTAGCTCCGGCTGCTGGGCCGGGGCAGGTGAACGCTGTTGCCGGGGTTGGACGTGTTCCTCAGCCCCAGCGGTTCGATGATGCGGTCGCGGACCTCGGCCTCGTACGTCCGCCCGCCCGCCTTCTCGATGATCAGCGCGGCCAGGACGTAGTTGGTGTTGGAGTAGGAGAGCTCGGCACCCGGGGTGAACAGTGGCTGGTGGGAGAGCGCCGCTTTCACCTGCTTCCAGGGCGGCAGGGTGTCGTAGCGGTGCCTGAGGAAGCCCTCGCCCCGCATGTACGTGTCGAGGTAATCCTCGTCGGCCAGGTAGTCGTACAGGCCGCTGGTGTGGTGGAGCAGCTGACGTACGGTGATCCTGCGTCCGTCGTTGCCGTTGCCCCGCACCAGGCCGGGGAGATGGCACTCCACGGTGTCGTCGAGACCGAGCCGCCCCTCCGCTTCCATCTGGAGCAGGACGGTCGCGACGAACGTCTTGGTGATACTGCCGATCCGGAACCGGTCGTTCTTGCCGCGCGGCGCGCCGGTTGTCAGGTCGCCGACGCCCGACGTCGACGTCCAGACGCCGCCGGAGTCGCGTACCTGGGCCGTGATGCCCGGGATGCCTCCCTCGACCTCCGCGTCCATCGCGCGCTGTGTCGCCCCGTGTCCCACGGTCGTGTGGGCGGCGTCCGACGAGGCGGGGGCGGGGACCGCGAAGGCGGCGGCCACCATCGCGGTCGCCGCGAGACCCACCGCGCCGGTCCGTGCGGTCTTCCGTAGCGTCATGCCGTACTCCTCCGGGATGCGGACGTCGGCCGGGGGCTCCCGGCCGGTCTCCAGACCATCACTCGCGGGGGCCGCCGGGCGTCGTGGCAGCGGATGATCCGGACCGGGGCCCCGGGACCCTGCCGGGCCCGTGACCAGGACCCTGGTCCTGGTCCTCGTACGGGCGTCGGCCCTCGTACTCCGCGGAACCGGCGTGCACGTCCCCGCTATCCGGCGTGCCCGTCGCCGGACGGATCGCCGGCTGTCGCGCGGGCGGTGACCAGTCCTGATTCGTAGGCCGCGATGACGGCCTGGGCGCGGTCACGGACGGCCAGCTTGTCGAAGATGCTGGTGATGTAGTTCTTGACCGTGGACAGGCTGATGTCCAGCGCCCGGGAGATCTCGGTGTTGTCGAGGCCGGTGGCCATCAGACGCCACACCTCGACCTCGCGGGGGGTGAGTTCACCCGGGTTGGCCGCGGGGGCGGGCCGAGCACCGCCCGGGGCCCGTACGTAGGTGGAGATCAGCCGGGTGAGCAGGCGCGGCGCGACGGCTGCCTCCCCGGCGTGGACGGTGCGGATCGCCGCGCTCAGGTCCTCCGGCGAGCTGTCCTTGGGCAGGAACCCGTACGCTCCGGCGCGCAGGGCGCCCACGACGTACTCGTCGAGATCGAAGGTGCTGAGGGCCAGGACCCGGCAGCCGGGCAGGGTCGCGGCGAGTTCCCCGGTCGCGCCGACTCCGTCGAGAACGGGCATCCGGATGTCCATCACCACGACGTCGGGGAGCAGCCGGCGGGCGAGGTCGACGGCCTGCGCGCCGTTCCCGGCCTCACCCACCACCTCGAAGGACGGGTCGGGGGAGAGGATCAGCGACAGTCCGCGCCGGACCAGCGGCTGGTCGTCCACGATCAGCACCCTGATCCTCTCCGGCGCCGGTCCGCTCCCGCTCATCGGTGTGCTCCCTCGTGCCGGCCGGCAGTGCCGGCCACCTCGTCGGCGGGCAGCGGCAGGTCGGCCACCACGGTGAACCCTCCGTCGGGCCGTGGGCCGGCGGCGAGGGTGCCACCGTGCAGGGCGACGCGCTCGCGCATGCCCATGAGTCCGTATCCGCCCGAGGCCGTCGGCGCCCCTTCCCGCGGCGCGGCGTTCCCTCCGTCGTCCCGCACCTCGATGGAGACCCGCTCGTGGTGGTACGTCAGCTGTACGGACGCGCGGGCGGACCCCGCGTACCTACGGGTGTTGGTGAGGGCCTCCTGGGCGATTCTGAACACGGTGAGACCGACGGTCGGTGGCAGCGGGCGTTCCGGCCCGCTGACGCCGAACTCGGTCGGAAGCCCGGCGAGGCGGGACTCTGCCACCAGTCGGCCGAGGTCGTCGACGCCGGGCTGGGGAAGCGCGGGGGCACCCTCCGGCTCGTCGCCGGCCCGCAGTACGTCGAGGAGCTGACGCATCTCGCGCAGCGCGAGCCGCCCGGAGGACTCCAGGGTGATCAGGGCGTCCCGGACCACCTCCGGTTCGGCGAGGTTGGCCCGAGCTCCGCCGGCCATCAGCTGCATGGTGGTGATGTGGTGGGCCACGATGTCGTGCAACTCCCGTGCGATACGGCGCCGTTCGTCGGCCACCGCGCGGTCGGCGAGCAGCCTGCGGTTGGCCGCCACCTCCTGCTGCCAGCGGTTGACCGCCAGGGCTCCGGCGACGACGATCAGGGCGGTGAGGGGCGAGTAGACGGCGTCCTGCCAGGCCGGAATCCGTCCGCCGCTCTGGCTCAGCAGTGTCAGTGACACTGTCGCGGCAGTCGCGGCAGCCGTCACCCGGCCGGGGCAGGCCCTGGCGACCGTGTACAGGGCGACGACCAGGACGGCGCCGAAGTGCCTGGGCAGCGGTACGGCCAGGGCGGCTGTCGCGTCGAGCGCCAGTACGGCGGCGAGCGCCACCACCGGGTGGCTGCGCCGGGCGAGCAGCGGCACGGCTGCCAGCGCGACGAGAAGGAACCCGGCCACTGTCACGTCGTGGCGGCCGTCGGGGTCGTCGAAGAACACGTAACTGAGCAGGTTCATCACGCAGGCACCGGCGGTCACGAGTGCGTCGTTACGGGTCCACGGCGGCTCGGCGCCGCCCGCGCGGGGCGCCTTGCGGGCATCGCCGGGGCCGGTGTGTCGGCTGCTGGGCATCTCTGTTTCTCCCTGTGTCCGGCCTCCCGGCCCCCGGGACAGGGTTGCACAGCACCCGCATCGGGCAGCACCGGCGGCGTCGAACCGCTGCCACCGCCCCGGGCGCCACCGGAGTGCCTGCCGGGTCCGCGACCAGGACCAGGGTCCTGGTCACGGACCCGGCAGGGTCCCAGGGCCCCGGTCGGGATCATCCGCTGCCACGACGCCCGGCGGCCCCCGCGAGTGATGGTCTGGAGACCGGCCGGGAGCCCCCGGCCGACGTCTCCGTCGCAGGCACGTCCCTTCCTGGCCGGACCTTCCTGTCCCGGCGGACGTCCGCATCCAAGTCCGTCCACCGGAGGACAGTGTGATTCGCGCCCTGACCGGATATTCCACCCGGCATCCGTGGAAGGTCATCTCGCTCTGGGCGGTGCTGGGTGTCGTGCTGAGCGCCCTGGCCCCGACACTGGTCGCCCACGTCACCCAGCACCGGAGCGGCGACTTCCTGCCCCGCGGCTACGACTCCGCCGCCGCGCTGCGGATCGCCCAGGAGCACTTCGGGGAGAACCCCGACGCCACCACGGTGACGTTGCTGGTCGCGCGATCCGACGGCAAGGCGCTCGGCGCCGCCGACCGGAAGCGGATCGAGGCCGGAGCGGCGGACCTGGCCCAGCGCCGGGTCACCATGCCCAGAGAAGACGACATGCCGGAGTTCCTGGTCCCGGACCGCTCCCAGACGCCCCGGATCGCCCCGGTGATGACGGCGCCCGATCGCAGTTTCGAACTGCTCTCGGTCCAGCTGACCGGGAACCCCTCGGACAAGGGGGTCCAGGGCGTCTACCGGACGTTCCGCGACGCCGCCCGGACGCAGTTCTCCGAGGTGGGGATGCGCACCGGGTTCACCGGCGGTCTCGCCGACACCGTCGACACCACCGATGCCCACGAGACCGCCACGAAGGTCGGGGGCGGTCTCGTCCTGGGGTTCATCGTTCTGCTCAATGTGCTGGCCTTCCGCAGCGTTCTGGCGGCTCTCCTGCCGCTGCTCGCGGTCGCCGTCATCGGCGGCGTGGCGGTGGGAGCCGTCGCGGGGGTCGCGATGATCACCGGGCACCGGCTCGACGCGAGCACTCCGGACCTGATCAACGTGGTCCTGCTCGGCATCGGCATCGACTACCTGCTGTTCCTGCTGTTCCGCTTCCGCGAACAACTGCGCGACCGGCCCGAGCAGCCCGCCCGCGAGGCGGCCGAAGAGGTCTCCGGCCGGGTGGGCACCGCGATCACCTCGGCGGCACTGACCATCGTGGCCGCGTTCGCCACGCTGGGCCTGGCGACCTTCGGACAGTTCCGCTCGCTGGGCCCCGCTGTCGCCGTAGCGGTCCTGGTGATGCTGCTCGGCAGCCTCACCCTGCTGCCGGCACTGCTCGCCGCCGCCGGGCGCAGGATGTTCTGGCCCTCGCGAACCCTGTGCCGGAAGCCGCGCGAAGGCCGTGCCGCCCGACTCGGCGCGCTGGTCACAAGACGACCGCTGATGATGCTGACGGCCTCCGTCGCCCTGCTCGCCGCACTTGCCTGCGGGTTGATCGGCATACGTATGGACTACGGTCAGGGCGACCGTGGCGACCGGACCTCCGCCGCGGACACCGCGGCCGAGATCTCCCGCAGGCTGCCGGCCGGAGTCTCGGACCCGACGAGTGTCCTCGTCACCGCCAAGGACGGCGGGATCCTCACCACGGCCGGACTCGACGGCCTCTCCCGGGCGCTCACCCAGGTCGGCGGCGTGGGCAGAGTCGCACCGACCGTCCTGAACGAGGACCACCGTGCCGCCAGGATCGACCTCTACCCGAACGCCGACCCGCGCAGCCGGCAGGCCCGCGACCTGGCCTCCGGACCGATCCGTGCCGCGGTCGCCCGGCACACACCCGCCGGGACGACGGCGCACGTGGGCGGGACCGCGGCGGTCTCCGCCGACATCTCCACCGCCGTCGACCACGACCTGAAGACCGTCTTCCCGGTCGCGGCCGCCCTCATCGCGCTGATCCTGCTGCTGCTCCTGCGGAGCGTGCTGGCACCTGTGGTGCTGATGCTCGCCGTCGGCCTCGGCTTCGCCGCCACCCTCGGCGCCGCCACCCTGCTGTTCCAGCACGGTCTCGGCGAGCCGGGCGTCAACTTCACCCTGCCCCTCGTGCTGTTCCTGTTCGTCGTGGCACTGGGCACCGACTACAACATCCTGATCGCCGACCGGATCCGGGAGGAGATGCGGCGACCGGGGCCGCCCCGAGCTGCCGTCGCCCGCGCGGTACGGCATACGGCACCGGCCATCGCGACGGCCGGGCTGGTGCTGGCCGGTTCCTTCGCCACGCTCGCCACCTCGCCGGGAAACGAACAGATCGCCTTCGCGTTGACGACCGGCATCATGCTCTCCGCGCTCGTCCTCTCGCTGGTGCTCGTCCCCGCCCTCGCCGCACTCCTCGGCCGGGCCGTCTGGTGGCCGTTCCGCCCGCGCCCCGTCATGCCGGTGGCGCATGAGGCGCCCCGGGACGAGCCGGGTACCGCCTCCGCGGCGCGCGACGGCGCACCCCGGCAACCCGCGTCGCGGTGAGAAGGCGGGTTCTCCGGGGAACGGCCGCGTCGTCCCACCGTCGTGATTCGCGGTGACATGGCGTACGCCCCCGAGCCGGTACTCACCGGTATGTACAGGTACTCACCTGTGTGTACCGGTGCTCACCGGACACGATGCGGGCTCGCGGACGGCCGCCCCGCCGCCCGGATGCCCGTCCGCTCAGCGCTGGGCGCGGCGGCGGGCGAGGTACAGGCCGAGCCCGATACCCACGATGAGGGTGACGGTGAGGATGCTCCAGAGGGGGAGCGTGACCGTCGGGATCCACAGTCGGACGGTGACGGACCCCGTATTCGCCGCGATGAACCAGATGGCCAGAGCAGCGACCACCACGAAACCGATGGTGCGCAACCGCATGTCCCGCCCCTTGACCGTCACGGTCGACGGCTCATGCGGCTTATTCGTCGGATGCTGGGACATATCAATCATTATGTACAGATACTGCCGAATGCTCGACTTATCACTCGATCGGGCACCGCTCCTGGGAGTCGTCGGTCACCGGACCTGACCCGGTGGCCGGCGCGGGGCTCCGGCCGGTGTACCGGGGTCGGAGCCTCCCGGCGGCGGAGACGCTGTGAAGCGACCGGCACGGCGGACCGTACTCCCGAGGGCCACCCGGTCAGCCCGTCGCCAGCTTGTCGGTTCCCATGTCCAGGCGCATGGCGGCTCGGACGCCGGCCAAGGTGTCCATCACCTCCCGGAAGACGCGCTCGCACTCCTCGTCACCGTCCTCCATTCCTGCGGCGGTGGCATCCCTGAGTTTGCGTACGGCCCGGAAGTAGGTGACCGCCGGCTCGACGACCGACGCGGGAGCGAAGACCTCCAGCTGATAGCGCAGTTCGTAGCAACCGGCGAAGGTCTGGCGTGACACGACTGTCCGCTCGGCCGCCGAGAGGGACCGGTCAAGGACGGTGAGCTGCAGATCGCTGCGAACCTGGGCGAGTTTCGCCAGGTAGGTGCCGTACAGCTCGCGCTTGCCGAGTCTCCACTCGGTGGACGTCTCGCGCCGGTCCTTGCGTATCTCCACGAGGACCGCCGACCCCATGGCGATACTCGCGCCGACGAACGTGGCCACCAATGCTGTCCATTCCATCCCCGCAACCTAGATCATTTCTGCGCCCTGGCGTGTCCACCCCGTTGCGTGGCCAACTGAGGTGCGCACCATGCCCACTTCGCCCCGACCTGTATGGGGCATCGGGCTTCCGCCGGCGGGGAGGCGTCCGTTCGGCGTCCCGTCGGGACGCGGCAGTCCCTGGCCGGCGTTTCCGGGCCCGGCGCGCGTCAGCTTTCTGCCTGGCAGTCGCCGGCCTGGCAGAGGCTGAGGTTCCAGTTCTGGCCGACGAGGTCGTGGCCGAAGCTGTGGTGGGGCTCCTGATCGGCGAGTGTGAACCCGAAGTGCTCGTAGATCCTCCTGGCGGACACCAGGACGTCGTTGGTCCACAGCGTCACCTGCCGGTAGCCGGCTTCGCGGGCGAAGGCCAGGCACTCCCCGACGAGCCGGGTGCCGAGACCGAGTCCCCTGGCGGCCGGAGTGACGAGCAGGATGCGCAGCTTGGCCACGCCCGGCCGGGCGCCGGACACCAGGAAGACGCAGCCCGCCCGCTCGCCGTCGACTTCAGCGATCCAGGCCGCCTCCGTGGCCGGGTCGTGCCCGGTGCCGTACTCGGCGACGATCCTGGCCACCAGGGCCTCGAAGTCGGTGTTCCAGCCGAACTGTTGGCCGTAGACCTCGCCGTGGGCCATCACCGCCCAGCCCAGATCGCCCGGACGGTCGGCGCGGCGCACCCTGACGCGCCGCTGGGGCTCTTGCTTCGGCATCGCTCGTCCTTCGGTGACTGTTGGTCACGAACACTGCTGACACGATCGTGCCAGCAGCCTCGGGTCAGGTGTGCACCGGAAGAGGGAAGCGATACATCGCGCAGGTTCCGGAGGGGGACTTCGCGGGCGGTACTTCGCCGGAGGCCGCGCCTCGCCCGGGTGATCGGGGCGGGCATCCGGCGGAGGTGTGGCGGGTGTGACCGTGCCCGGAGCCTACGAGCCGCGCACAGTGGGGCTGTGGACGTCGAAGAGGTGGCTGAGGAGCTGTACGGGCTGAAGCCGGCCGATTTCCTGGCGGCGAGGGATGCGTACGTCGCTCAGGCGCGGAAGGCGAAGGACACGGCCGGGGCGAAGGCCATCGCGGCGTTGCGCCGGCCGGTGCTCGCGGCGTGGGCCGCGAACATCCTGGCCCGTCGGCAGCCGGGGGAGGCGGAGCGGTTTCTGGCGTTGGGGGAGAGCCTGCGGGAGGCCCACCGGGAGCTCGATGCCGGGCAGTTGCGTGCGGCGGGTCGCCGCCAGCATCAGCTGGTGACCGCTCTGGCCCGTACAGCCGCTGATCTGGCCCGCGCGGCCGGGCAGCCGGTGAGCGGCACGGTGCTGCACGAGATCGAGCAGACCCTCCACGCGGTCCTCGCCCACCCGGACCTCGCCGAGCAGTGGTCGAGGGGCCGGCTCGTGAAGGTGCCCGGAGCCGCGGTCGGATTCGCCGACGTCGCCCCCCGGACGGCACCCGCCCGCCCGGACCCCGCTGAGGGACCGACGCCGGAGAAGCAACCGGGGCGGGCGGCGGAGCGGCGGCCGAGCGGCCTCGACCGTGCTCGTACGAAGGCGGAGGAGGCCGACGCGGCGGCCGGCCGGTGCGAGCAGGAGCTCGGCGAGGCCCGTGACAGGCAGGGAAGGGCCGGACACGAGGCCGAAGAGGCAGCCGACCGGGTTCACCGTGCGGAGCATGAGCTGAGGGAGGCCCGGAGGGCCGAGTCCGAGGCCGGGGCGGTCGCGGCGGAGGCCGGTACGGCGGTGGAAGCGGCGGAGCGTGCCCTGCGGGAGGCACGCCGGGCCGCCGGTCAGGCCGCCCGTGCGGTGCGGCGTCTGGAGCAGCGGGGGCGGCACGCCGAGTCGTAGACGGCCGTGCCGCGCCCGGTGGGACGGGCGCGGCACGGCCGGAAGGCGCTACGACCGAAGGCCGCGTTCTCCCCGGGAAGCGCGGGTGATCGGACAGGACCGGGTGAGGGCCGGCCGCCCCGGACCGTGACTCGGGATGATCCTCCGTTGCCAGGGCTTCGTGGCCCGGTCCGACCGTGATGTCGGACCCCGCGGTGGCATGCGTCGCGTCAGCTGCTCCTGTCCGCCCCCTCGCGTTGTCAGTGCCGGGTGGTATCTGTTCTCCATGAACGTTGATCACGGAGATCCCGCGGAGCTGTCCATGCTCCGCGGCGCGCTCAAGGGCGGGGGCCTTCCGCTCGGCTGGGACACGGTGCGGGCCTTCGAGTCCCAGCACGGCATCGTGCTGCCGGAGCCGTACCGTACGTGCGTGGCGGAGATATCCGACGGCTGCGAGCAGGGCCCGCCGGACTACGGGCTCCTGCCGCTGGCCGCGCTGCCCCGGGACTGGGGCGACGCCCGCGATGAACGGCGTCTCGCCCTGCCTTTCCCCCTCACGAAGGCGTGGATGTGGGAGGCGGACGAGGACATGGACCCGGATGAGGGCGTTCCGCGTTCCGTCTTCGATCATGGCTCGATCGTGCTCGGTACCGATGGGTGCGGCATGTACTGGCACCTGATCGTCGCCGGCCCTCAGCGCGGGCACATCTGGTGGATCAGTGGCGAGGGAGCCTACCCGTTCTCCCGGAACGGATCAGGCTTCGCGGCCTGGGTGAGGCACTGGACCAGTGGCGCTGCCTGGTGACCCGAGCACGGGGTGCGGCGACTTCGGATCCTGGCCGCGTGCAGTCCTCGATCATGGGGCGAGCCGGCCGAGAGGCGGGGCCGGGATGCTGATGCCGAGCACGTCGTATCACCGCTTGTCCAGCAAGCGGTGACGGTTCCGCACCGCCCGACCCTATAGATTGTCCGCTCGACGGTGACTGTCGAAGCCGGAAGGAAGGCCTGACGCCGCGTGAATCCGTGGACGGACGGGCGGACCAGGTGCCGCTCCCGCCCGGGATCTCCCGCACCCCATGAACCCAATTCGGCCCGGACCGGGAGCGGCGGCCCACCGGCTCGGTCGTGCCCGGTAGGCCGGTCGCTGTCAGCCTTCCCTGTCCGCAGACGATTTCCGCAGGAAACCTTTCCCTCAGCAGAAAGCAGTTGCGCCCGTGTTCCCGGAGACTCCGATCTACAACCGCCTCATCGCCGAGCAAGGCGACATCCCGGCCCAAGTACGCGGCGAAGCCCAGAGACTGGGACAGGAACTGGAGCGAGTCATGCCGCCGGGGTTCCGGCTCGCCTCGGCCGTGCTGAGACAGGAGAACGCGCACCCCCGACCGCACGCCTGACCACGGCCCCCGGGCCGAGCGGCAGCGTTCCCGCCGCTGAACGGACCGTGCGGCCGTGGGCCGGATCGTTCGGGCGGCGCTGTCCGGCCCGGGGGCTCTCATGGGTCTGACGCGCGA
The DNA here is from genome assembly GCF_040297465.1 of Streptomyces sp. NPDC001787. Lineage (NCBI taxonomy): Bacteria > Bacillati > Actinomycetota > Actinomycetes > Kitasatosporales > Streptomycetaceae > Streptomyces > Streptomyces sp. NPDC001787. Next base: position 155,520 of record NZ_JBEOZE010000021.1, on the reverse strand, counting down.
CGATGCGTGGGTCCGGGCACCGGGCAGGGGCGACGACAGCGACCGGACCCTTCCCGGCGGCGGGCCGGAGCCAGGGGCATCCGCGACCGCCCTTAGGCGGGTGGACGTGCCCGGGTCCGTCCCCGGCCCTCACCCGGCGAGTGCCTCCCAGGTCTTCGGGCCCGCCAGGCCGTCGACGGTCAGGCGGTTGGCCCCCTGGTAGCCGCGGAGGGCGGAGTCGGTCACCGTACCGAAGGAACCGTCGACGGCGAGTCCGGCGCTGTGCTTGTTCAGCAGCGACTGAAGGCCGCGTACGTGGGATCCCGCATGCCCCCGCCGGAGTGAGTAGACCAGGCTGGGCCAGGTCTTCGGGCCGACCTCACCATCGGCCACCAGGCCCCGGGAGGACTGGAACTTCTTGACCGCGCCGACCGATACCGCCCCGTAGGCGCCGTCGGCGACCAGCGTGGTCCCGCGCTGGGTGATCAGACGCTGTACGGCCGTGACGGTCGCCCCCGCGGCCCCGGGGGCGATGGCCGGCCAGCCGCCGCCCAGGTCCACGCCGCGGGCGGAGAGGTAGGTGACGGGGTCGGTCGTGGACCCCAGCCCTCCGGTGTGCGTCTCGAAGTGGAGGTGAGGGCCGGTCACATTGCCCGTGGCGCCCATGTCGGCGATGCGCTGGCCGACGGTGACCCTGGCGTTGAGGGCCACCCGGAACGCGCTGAGGTGCCCGTAGTAGGTGTACCGCCCGCTGCCGTGCGAGATGACCAGGCCGTACCCGGTGCGCCCGGACAGGACGCCGGTGCCCCGGCGCACCACGGTGCCGGCGGCCGCGGCATGGACGGCCGTACCCGTCGAGTTGGTGACGTCCTGGCCCGCGTGCGGGTAGCCGCCGCGCGGTGCCCCGTAGTGTCCGCCGGAGGGGAAGCGGCCCCGCGCGGGGTTGCACCACCGGCCGTCCTTGAGCGTTGCCGCCGAAGCCGGCGTTGCCAGGGCCGGTATGCCGGTCAGCGCCACCCCGAGTCCGGCGCCGGCGCCGAGCAGCAGTCTCCTGCGTGACGGGCCCGAGGCTCGGAGGTCCGGCGACTCCTCCACCGCACCGCCGACCGGACCGCATTGCTCACACATAACCCGTCCTCCTGGTGTTCCAGCGGAATCTACGCGCGTTGTGTTGACGAGAGCATGCCAGAGAAGGCGTCGGGGCTCCAGAGCCGCGGCGTACCGCGTGCCGTCGCCCCGGTTGCTGTGCCCGAGCCCGCGGATGTGTCCCGCACGGGTGGGCCGGTTGACCCGAGGCCGGCCACGAGTGGGTGAGCGCGTGGCCCGGTGAGCCGCGTACCCGTAGGGCTCCGGCCCATCATGCGAGCAGGCGGAGCGCTTGCGTGTCGGGAAGGAAACGGCGATGGCGGAGGTTTCCGGACTGAGGGCCTTGGTGCGGAGGACCTGGGTGGTCAACCGGCCGCTGGTCGCCGTCGGGGCCGTCTCGGGTCTGATCACGGTGGGCGCCCTGGTGGGACTGGCGGTGGACCCGCGAGAGATCACCGGGCAGCCCGCCTGGGCCAAGCCCGCCCGGTTCGCGTTCTCCTTCGGCCTCTACGGCGTCACCCTCATCTGGCTGCTGACCTTCGTACGCGGCCACGACCGTCTGGTGCGGGTGATGTCCTGGGCGGCGGTCGTCTCGGTGGCCATCGAGGGGGCAGGGGCCTCGTGGGCGGCGGCGGCCGGGACCACCAGCCACTTCAACTTCAGCTCCGTGACCACCGGCACGAGGATCATCGTCATGCTGGTGGCCTCGCTGACGCTGGTGCTGATGGGTGTGGTGACGGTGGGCCTGCTGCTACGCGAACGGGTCGAGCCGCCCGCTCTGGCCTGGGCGATGCGGCTCGGGCTGGTGGTGACCATCACGAGCATGGTCGTCGCCTACCTCATGGTCCGGCCCACGCCCGCGCAGGAGATCGCCGCGGACCGGGGACACGGCATGCCGATCATCGGCGCGCACACCGTCGGCCCGCCCGACGGCGGCCCCGGCATGCCCATCACCAACTTCAGTACCGCAGGCGGGGACTGGCGCGTCCCGCACTTCGTCGGTGTCCACTCCCTCCAGGTTCTGTGCCTGCTGGGCCTGCTGCTCACCCTCGGGCCCCGCACGCTCGGCCCCCGGCACCGGACCGCCCTGGTGTGGATCGCGGCAGGCGCCTGCCTCGCCCTGACCGGCATCCTCACGTGGCAGGCCCACCGGGGCCGGCCCCTCACCTCCCCGGACACCGCGACCGTCGCCATGCTGGCCGTCCTGGTCATCGCCGCCGCGGCGGCCGGTGCCGCCGTCTTCCTTCACGCCCGCGGGTCACAGCGGGCTGTCGGTGATCCGTAGGCGATGTGTCGGTGGCCGCTGGAACCATCGGTGTCACTCGTCCCGACGGAGCCGCCGCGGGCGTCCTCACCAGCAGGGGAGTCCCTCGCCATGCCGCCCACGCCGTCCTCCGCCCCGCCCTGGGATGTCCGACGGCTGCCGCGCGCCGATGACAGTGTCTTCCTGATCACCGGCGGCAACGCCGGCATCGGGTACTTCATCGCGGAGCAGTTGTCGGCAACCGGGGCCACCGTCGTCCTCGGCAGCCGGAATCCCACCAGGGCCGAGGCCGCCATGGCCTCGATCCGTGCGCGTGTCCCCGGAGCACGGCTGCGGGCCGCGCGACTGGACCTCGCCGACCTCTCGTCGCTCGGAACGGCGGTGGAATCACTGGAGGTGGAATCCCTCGACGCGGTGGTCCACAACGCCGGCGTCGCGCTCGACGCCCCGCCGCGCGGGGAGACCGGGGCCGGTCACGAGCTCATGTTCGGCACGAATCACCTGGGGCACTTCGCGTTGACCCAGTGGCTCATGCCGCTGCTGTCGGCCGCGCCGGCAGCCCGCATCGTGACCATGGGCAGCTTCGCCGCCAAGTCCGAGCGGCTCGACCTGGACGACCTGCAGTCCCAGGACGACTACCGGCCCAAGCGCGCCTACGGGCGCTCCAAGCTGGCGCAGATGTACTTCGGCGTCGAACTCGACCGCCGGCTGCGCACCGCCGGCAGCACGGTGGCGAGCGTGGTGGTCCATCCCGGCGGCGCGCTGGACTCCCTCACCCCGTCACGACCGCCGGTCCATGTGCGAACGGCCGGCGCCCGGCTGAGCGCGGCACCCGCGGCCCTCCTCCTCCAGGGCAAGCACGCCGGCGCATGGCCCGCCGTCCGAGCGGTGCTCGACCCGGCCGTACGGGGAGGCCAGCTGTGGGGGCCCCGCGTTTTCGGCCTGCGCGGCGAGCCCCGACGCGAGCCGGTGTGGAACCACCTCGCCGACACCTCCGTCGCGGCGCGGCTGTGGGACGCGAGCTGTGATCTGACCGGCCTCGGCCTCGGTGCCCTCCCCGGATAGTCCGGTCGGCGAATTCGCGGCCTCCCCCCCCCGTTCATGGTGGCCGGTTCGCAGGGGGCATCCCCTCAGCAGGCCGGGTTCCGGCACGGGCCGCGCGAGAAAACCGGTGGCAGCCCGGTGGGCTCCGTGCTGGGATTCTGCGATGCAGCATGATGGATCGATGGTCGTGGACCGGGGGCAGTACCAGGATGCGATGACGCCCTGGGAGCAGGATGCCTGGCGAGATGCGGCCCTCGGATGGGCGGAACATCAGCTCACCGTGCGCGGCCTGCGCGAAACGGGCCGACGGAGAGTCCGGCTACGACCGTGGTCGGTCCTGGTGCGCATGAGCGTCGTAGGCCATGGCGCCGTCTGGTTCAAGGCCAATCCGCCCGCCGGTGCCTTCGAGGCGGCACTCACCTCCGCGCTGTCCCGCTGGGTGCCGGAGCACGTGCTGGAACCACTCGCCGTCGACGTCGACCACGGCTGGTCACTGCTCCCCGACGGTGGTGATCTCTTCAGGGACGTACTCAACCGCGGCCCCGCCGATCCGCGTGCCTGGGAAGAGCCGCTGCGCCAGTACGCGAGCATGCAGCACGCTCTGGTCCCGTACGCCGAGGAGATCGAACTGCTCGGCGTCCCCAGCGCGCGCACGACCGCGCTTCCCGACATCTTCGACCGGGTCATCGCCGAGAACACCGCGCTGCGGCCCGACGATCTCACGAGGCTGCACGAACTCCGGCCGCGCCTGGTGGACTGGTGCACGGAGCTCGCCGACGTGGGCATCGCGGACACACTCGACCACTCCGACCTGCACGACGGTCAGCTCTTCCACTCCGAGGCGGGTCGATACACCTTCTTCGACTGGGGCGACGCCGCGGTCTCCCACCCCTTCTGCAGCTTCCTCGTCCCTGCCCGAGCAGCCGGCGAACGGTACGGCCCCGAGGTGCTGCCCCGACTGCGGGACGCCTATGCGGAACCCTGGACGGGAAACGGCCGAACGGCAGCGGAACTGCGCCGCGCGCTGACCCTCGCCGAACGACTCGGCGCCATCGGCCGTGCCTGTTCCTGGGGCCGCCTCTTCCCCGGGGCGTCCGACACCGCGGACGCCACAGGTGCCGAGGAGAGCGCCAAGTGGCTACGGGAACTCTGCGCGGAGTCAGCGTTCTAGGCGTACCGGACCGCACGGCCGGTGCCTTCGGCCCTGTTGAGGTGCTGTCTTCCGTGGCCCGCGCCGCTGTCTTCGGCTCGACAGCGGTCGCTCCTGAGCTCGGCCCGGTGCTGCACCGCTCCGCCCCCACCGTGGTCCGGTTCCAGCCCGCCGCCCGGTCACCGCACGGGCGCTGCGGCTAGGCTTTCGCCGCCGCGCAGTGTCCCGGCGGTCGTCGGAGAGGGTTGATCATGCAGTTCACCGTGGTGAGGTGGGAGAGCGAGCTGCCCGCCGGCTATGACGGCGCGTACCTGATTCCCGACAACTGGAACGACTACGGTTTCGTGACCATGTTCGAGTTGGGCATCAAGCGACCCTCGACGAAGCCGGTCTCCATCGGTGCCGTTCGGATCGCGCACCAGGACATGGCCCGCAATCCTGGTGACGAATTCTGGCGTACGGATGAGCGATTGCCCCAGCAGTTCGAGGCACTGGGCGAGGAGTACTTCAGCCTGGGGACGCGGGACACGTACTACGAGGCGCTCAACGAGTTCGCCGACGAGACCAGATCGACGATTCTCACCTCGCTGCGCGATATCGCCTACGACTACGGCGTGGACCTCCTCGACCGGGTACGGGGCCTGCGCGTGTACCGCAAGTCCCTGCTGCGCGACGTCACCCACCGAGACGCCGAATTGGAACGTCTCCACCTCATCGCGCATGGCCGCCGGCGCGTTGTCGACTTCCACTGGAGCTATACGCCCACCGCGCCGGCCGGCTCCCACCACGCTCCCTCGACCCTGGACTTCCACGCCAGCCCCACCTCGCTGCCCCCGACGAACGTTCACGCCCTGATCGGACGCAACGGCGTGGGCAAGACCAGCATGATGCGCGGGATGGCGCTGGGTGTGGCCGGCGGGGAGATCGAAGTCGCGCAGTCCGCCGCACAGACCGCCAAGTTCGCACCCAACGTCGTGCTGGTGTCCTTCAGCGCCTTCGACGATCTGCTCAACGATCCCGTCCCCTCACCACACTTCACCTACATAGGCCTGCGCGACGGAAACGACCCCCAGCGTCTCAAGACAGGGGCGGACCTGGCCGAGGAGTTCGCGAGCAGCCTCGCGATCGCCCGCATCGGTGCCCGGCGTGAGCGTTGGGAGAAGGTCATCAGCACCCTCAGCTACCCGGAGTCCGGGTTCCTCGACGACTTCGGCGGCGATCTCGACAGCCTGCTCACAGAGGGCTCCAACCGCCGGTTCCGCGACGAGGCCATCGGCCTCTTCGCACCTCTCAGCTCCGGACACAAGATTGCGCTGCTGACGCTCACCCGGCTCATCACCGAGGTTGCCGAGCGGACGGTCGTGTTCATCGACGAGCCCGAGGCGCACCTTCAGCCCCCGCTGCTCTCCGCCTTCGTCCGAGCGCTGTCGGACTTCCTCTCGGAGCTCAACGGGATGGCCGTGGTCGCCACTCACTCGCCCGTCGTTCTCCAGGAAGTGCCCGCGTCGTGCGTGTACAAGCTGCGCCGCTACGGCGACATCCTCACCGCGGAGCGCCCTCAGGTGGAGACCTACGGTGAGAACGTCAGCGAACTCACCCATGAGGCGTTCGGCCTGGAGGTCACGGCGACAGGCTTCTACGCGGCACTGGCCGATCTGGCCGAGCGTGGCCTGAGCTATCAGGAGATCGTGGAGCGGTTCGACTCACTGGGAACGGAAGCGCGGGGTCTGCTGAGGGTGATGACGCTCCGAAGGGATTCGGCGACCTCATGATTCCCCTGGATCCTCCGAAGATGAGAGTGAAGGACACGCTGGCAGCCAGCTGCGCAGGGATACGGGAAGCCGTCCTCAAGGACAGACTGCTGGGCAGGGAAGCCGACTTGACGGCGGCCGAGGAGAACTACACGGACGCGGGGGCGAGCGGTGGCCTCTATCTCCTCGCTCTCGCCGGGCAAGCCTCCGAGAAGCTGGAACCGGACCCTGACGGAGTCCTCCTGCGGGATGTGTACAGCAAGGGCCTCGTCGCGCGGACGGAGGGACGGGTCAGATACGACGAGCTCAAGGCGAGAGCACCCTTCGGGCGGTGTCTGCTGTGCGGGAACGGTGAAGTCGGCGCTCTGGACCATCACCTGCCGAAGGACTCGCTCCCGCTCTACACCATCTGCCCGGCCAACCTCGTTCCCGCGTGCGGCACATGCAACCTCGCCAAAGGCAACCGCATCGGAGCCTCTCCCGGCGAACGGACGCTCCACCCCTACTACGACCGGCCGGGCACCACGGGCCGCTATCTCCTGGCAGACGTCTCCAACTGGACCGTACAGTTCCGGATTCAGCCGCTGCCCGACTGGGACTCCGAACTCAGGCAGCGCGTCGACCACCACTTCCGGTCGTTCAGGCTGGCGGAACGGTACGCCGAATTCGCCGTCTCGCCGCTCACCTCCCAGCAGTGGCTCCACAGATCCATCTGGCGGGCAGGTGGACCCCAGGCGCTGGCCGCGCACCTGAAGGAGGACGCCGACCATCATGCCCGCACACACGGCCCGAACATGTGGGACACCGCGCTGCGGTACGGCCTCGCGGACAGCGACTGGTATCTCGGCGGCGGCGTGAACCAGAGCCTGTAGCCGGAGACGCCCGAGCCTGCGCGCGTACGAGCCCATGAGCCCGGCGCAGACCGCACACCGCGCACCGCGGACCGCGCACCGCACATCACCGACAGCGGACAGCGGACAGCGGCAGAAAGTCAGTCCACTTATCCGGGATTGGACTTGGCTCAGTCGTGATTGGCGTCGTTATGGTCGCGGCATGCGTATCCATGTCGTAGACGCCTTCACCGACCGGCCCTTCGCCGGCAACCCCGCGGGCGTAGTCCTGCTTGACGCCGGAGACTGGCCTGAAGTCTCCTGGATGCAGCAGGTCGCCGCCGAGATGAACCACTCGGAGACCGCTTTTGTGCGGCCGATTCCCACAGACGAGGGCGCCAAGGACGCCGACTGGGAGATTCGCTGGTTCGCCCCGCTCGTCGAGACCAATCTGTGCGGCCATGCCACATTGGCCACGGTGCACACGCTGCGCAGGGAGCGAGGGGTGGTCGGCGAGCTACGGTTCCGCAGCAGGTTCAGTGGCATCCTCACGGCCCATGCGCACGAGGACGGCAGCATCACCCTGGACTTCCCGGCCGCGCCCGGCACCGAGGCCCCGGTACCGGCGGGCCTCGCGGAGGCCCTGGGGGTGAAGCCGGAGGCGGCCTTCCGTACCGGCGCGCTCGGCGATCTGCTGACCGTCCTGCCCGACGAGGCCACCGTCCGGGCAGTGATCCCCGACCTCGACGCCGTGGCCGACGTGACCCGCCGCGAGAGCCTGCGCGGCATCATCATCACTGCCCCGGCGCCCGGACCGGGCCTTGAGTACGATTTCGTCTCCCGCTTCTTCTCACCCGCCGAGGGCATCCTGGAGGACCCGGTCACCGGCAGCGCCCACACCGCACTGGCCCCGTACTGGTCGGCGCGGCTCGGGCGCAACGGGCTCACCGGCCTGCAGGTCTCCACGCGCACCGGGCTCGTCAGGACCGCCGTGCACGGTGACCGCGTCCATCTCACCGGAAACGCGGTCACCGTCCTTGAGGGAACCCTGCACGTGTGACGCTCCGGCCGAGGATCGTCGACATGCGCGTCCCGGCCGTACCGCTTCGCCCTCTCGGCGGCGGAGGCACGGGACCCCGGCGCCGGCCGGGGTCCCGTGCCTCCGGTCGTGTGCCTCCGGTCGCGTCGCGGCGCTCAGTGAAGAGGTGTGACCCACTGCCGTACGGAAGCGGCCAGGACGGCGCGCGAGCTTCAGGAGTCCGTCGCCGCCCGGTCGGACTCGCTGCGAAGCACGCAGAATTCGTTGCCTTCGGGGTCGGCGAGGACTGCCCAGCCGGAGCCGTCGGGGTTCCGGTGATCGGCGACAAAGGTGGCACCGATCCCCAGCAGCCGTTCCACCTCCTGCTCGCGCGAAGTCTCAGGGCGCACGCACAGATGGATCCGGTTCTTGGTCTTCTTGGGCTCGGGCACCTGGTTGAAGTACAGCATCGGTCCCTCCGCCAGCAGCACCTGCGTCTCCCGATGCCCCGGTTCGTCCTCCGGATGGAGCGGCCGACCCGTCACCCCGCTCCAGAACCGGGCCAGCTCATAGGCATCCGCACAGTCGATCGCCACGTTCTGCAATACCGAAACCATGGGCGCCAGCCTTCCCGACTTCGACGCCGGACGCCACCGAGTTGCGCTCGTGCGCACTCCCGCCGCGTTCGCCGACGCTCTCCACGACACCGAGTCCGAGCATGCGAAGCCCTGTTCCGAGGTCGCCTCACCCGTCGGCGCCGCGTGGACGCGCCGCGCCCAGGCCGCTGTGGTCTCCGCGTTTTCCATGGAGGATCTACGCAACTCGCTTGCGAATCTTGCGATACTCTTGCGTGCATGACGCGACGACTTGCTCAGGTGGCCAAGAAGGTGGGAGTCAGCGAGGCGACGGTCAGTCGTGTCCTGAACGGCAAGCCCGGTGTCTCCGAGGCGACGCGCAAGTCCGTCCTCACGGCGCTGGACGTGCTCGGGTACGAGCGGCCCACGCAGTTGCGCGGCGAGCGGGCGCGGCTCGTCGGCCTCGTGCTGCCGGAGCTGCAGAATCCCATCTTCCCCGCGTTCGCGGAGGTCATCGGCGGGGCGCTGGCGCAGCAGGGACTGACTCCGGTGCTGTGTACGCAGACCAAGGGCGGCGTCTCCGAGGCCGACTACGTGGACCTCCTCCTCCAGCAGGGGGTCTCCGGCGTGATCTTCGCGGGTGGTCTGTTCGCGCAGGAGGACGCCCCGCACGACCACTACCACCAGTTGGCGGAACGCAGCATCCCGGTGGTCCTCATCAACGCCTCGATCGCGGGACTCGACTTCCCCTGTGTCGCCTGTGACGACGCTGTCGCCGTGGAGCAGGCCTGGCGTCACCTCGCTTCCCTCGGCCATGAGCGGATCGGGCTCGTTCTCGGCCCCGGTGACCATGTCCCCTCGCGCCGCAAGCTCGCGGCGGCCCGCGCCGTCGCGGAGGCCGCGGGCACGAAGCTGCCCGACGAGCACGTCGTACGGTCGATCTTCTCGCTCGAAGGGGGTCAGGCCGCGGCCAACCGCCTTCTGGAGCGGGGGGTCACCGGGATCGTGTGCGCCAGCGACCCGCTTGCGCTGGGCGCCATCCGTGCCGCGCGCCGGCGGGGACTCGCCGTTCCGTCGCAGGTCTCGGTCGTCGGTTTCGACGACTCCGCGTTCATGAACTGCACCGAGCCGCCGCTCTCGACCGTGCGTCAGCCCATCGAAGCGATGGGGCGGGCCGCGGTGGAGCTGCTGTGCGCGCAGATCCAGGGCACGCAGACGGACCCCGACGAGCTCCTCTTCGAGCCCGAGCTCGTCGTACGGGGATCGACGGCGCCCCCGCCCGTCGGCTGACGGCCCCATCACTCCCCGTTCCGCCGCTCCCCGCGTCTCCTCCTTCTTCCCCGGCTCCGGCTCCGGGAGGCACACCGCCTCCCGGAGCCGGAGCCGTTCCCATGTGGGGACGCCCCGAACCCTCCTGCGGCAGACCGCTGCCCGCGGTCCGCAGACGGCTGCCCGCCGTCCGCCGCCCCGCGTGGTCGAACTGACCTGCGGGGATGCGTCGCCGCTCGCCCGGTTCTGTCACGGCTGTTGACAAAGCGGTGACCTGCTAGAAACCTGACACCTCGACGACGCAAAAGATTAACTGAAATGCTCAATATGTCGGTAGGGCGTCGTCATTCATCGCCAGAGTCCTGCTGGTTTCCTGGCGAAAGCCGCTGTTGCCGTCCCCCCACCTGCAGCCGGGCGCCGTGCTTGTCGTCATCCTGCTGCGATACGGGGCCGGTACCGGAACGCCGAGCCGTGGCCCAGCGCTTGGAGGCCCATATGAGAGGCAAAAGAGTCCTGAGCCGACGGCTGATGGTCGGCATGCTGGTAGCCGGACTGATCGCTGTCGGACTCCTTCCGGTCCACGCGTACGCGGCAGCCGTACCACCGCCGAACATCGCCCTCGGCACAGCCGCGACGGCCGGCGGCGCCCATGGGGCGTACGTCGCCGGCAACGTCACCGACGGAATCCAGCAGTCCTACTGGGAGGGCCCGGCCGGGGCGTTCCCGCAGTGGGCGCAGCTCGACCTCGGAGGCGGAACCCGGGTCGACCGCGTGGTCCTGAAGCTTCCCACCAGCTGGGAGGCCCGTTCCCAGACCGTCGAGGTGCTCGGCAGTACCGACGGCAGCGCCTTCACCACGCTCGCCGGGTCCCGGTCCCGCGCGTTCGACCCGTCCGAGGCGAACAGCGTCAGCATCGGCCTCACGTCCGCGACGATCAGGTACCTCCGGATCCGGGTGACGGCGAACACCGGCTGGGACGCGGCCCAGCTCTCCGAGGTCGAGGTCTACGGCGAGAACGGTTCCGGGCCGGTCGATCCACCGCCCGCGGGCACCAACCTGGCGCGGAACAAGCCCATCGAGGCGACCTCGACGACGCAGACCTACGTCGCGGCCAACGCCAACGACGACAGCACCGCCACCTACTGGGAGTCCGCCGGATTACCGGCCGGCCTGACGGTGAAGCTCGGCGCCGACGCCGATGTCACGGCTGTCGTCGTCAAGCTCAACCCCGATCAGGTGTGGGGCGCCAGGACGCAGGCGATCGAGGTACTCGGACGCGCGCAGGGCGCTTCCGGCTTCACCTCGCTCAAGGCGCGGGCCGATTACGCGTTCAGCCCCGGTACCGGGCAGAACACCGTCACCATCCCGGTGACCGGCCGCTACGCCGACCTGCGGCTGACCTTCTTCTCCAACACCGGTGCCCCCGGTGCCCAGGTCGCCGAGTTCCAGGTCGTGGGCACGGCGGCACCCGGCCCGGATCTCACCGTCACCGATCTGACCTGGGAACCGTCCTCCCCCTCGGAGACGGATTCCGTGACCGTCAACGCCACGGTACGCAACGCGGGCACCGCCGCGGCCGCCGCCACCAGGGTCGAGGTCGCCGTGGAGGGCACGGTGGCCGGCTCCGGCCCGGTTCCCGCGCTCGCCGCCGGTGCCTCGGCGACCGTCCCGGTCCCGGTCGGCAAACGGCCCACAGGCCAGTACACCGTGTCGGCCGTGGCCGACCCGGCCGACACCGTCCCCGAGCAGGACAACAGCAACAACAGCCGTACGGCCTCGGCGAAACTGGTCGTCGGTCAGAGCCCCGGCCCCGACCTCCGGATCACCGGCATCACCACCAACCCGACCAGCCCGGCCACCGGCTCCGCCGTCACCTTCACCGTCGCGGTCCACAACCGCGGCACCACCGGTGTCCCGGCCGGCACCGTCACCCGGCTGACCGCCGGAAACAGCACCCTCAACGGCACGGCGGGAGCCATCGGCGCCGGCCGGACGGTCGACGTACCGATCTCCGGCAGCTGGACGGCCACCTCCGGAGGGGTCACGCTCGCCGCGACCGCCGACGCCACCGGCACCGTCACCGAGACCGACGAGAGCAACAACGTCTTCACCCGCTCCCTCGTCGTGGGCCGGGGCGCGGCCGTGCCGTACACCGAGTACGAGGCGGAGGACGCCCGCTATCAGGGCACCCTCCTCACCGCCGACCAGAAGCGGACCTTCGGGCACACCAACTTCGCCACCGAGTCCTCCGGGCGGAAGTCGGTCCGTCTCAACTCCACCGGTGAGCACGTGGAGTTCACCTCCACCGGTCCGTCCAACTCCATCGTCGTACGCAACTCCATCCCCGACGCCCCCGGCGGCGGCGGGGCCGAGGCCACCATCAGCCTCTACGCCGACGACGTCTTTGTCCGGAAACTGACTCTGTCGTCCAAGCACAGTTGGCTGTACGGGAGCACCGACGACCCCGAAGGACTCACCAACCGGCCCGGCGGCGACGCCCGGCGCCTGTTCGACGAGTCCCACGCCCTGCTCACCCGGTCGTACCCGGCCGGCACGAGGTTCCGGCTCCAGCGCGACGCCGACGACCGGGCCTCGTACTACATCGTCGACCTGATCGACCTGGAACAGGTCGCGCCACCGGCCGCCAAGCCGGCGAACTGCGCCTCCATCACCGAGTACGGTGCCGTTCCCGACGACGGCATCGACGACACCGACGCGCTCCGGCGCGCGGTGACCGACGACCAGAACGGCCGGATCCCCTGTGTGTGGATCCCCGCGGGCCAGTGGCGCCAGGAGCAGAAGATCCTCACCGACGACCCGCTCGACCGGGGCCAGTTCAACCAGGTGGGGATCCGGGACGTCACCATCCGCGGCGCGGGCATGTGGCACTCCCAGCTGTACACCCTCACCCCGCCGCACGAGGCGGGCGGGATCAACCACCCGCACGAGGGGAACTTCGGCTTCGACATCGACGACAACACACAGATCTCCGACATCGCGATCTTCGGTTCGGGCACGATCCGCGGTGGCGACGGCAACGCCGAGGGCGGCGTCGGCCTCAACGGACGCTTCGGCAAGGACACCAGGATCAGCAATGTGTGGATCGAGCACGCCAACGTCGGCGTCTGGGCCGGCCGGGACTACTCCAACATCCCCGAACTGTGGGGACCCGGAGACGGCCTGGAGTTCACCGGCATGCGCATCCGTAACACGTACGCCGACGGCGTCAACTTCGCCAACGGCACCCGCGAATCGACCGTCTTCAACTCGTCCTTCCGCAACACCGGGGACGACGCCCTCGCCGTCTGGGCCAGCAAGTACGTCAAGGACACCTCGGTCGACGTGGGGCACGACAACCACTTCCGCAACAACACGATCCAACTGCCGTGGCGGGCCAACGGCATCGCCGTCTACGGCGGATACGGCAACACCATCGAGAACAACATCATCTCCGACACCATGAACTACCCCGGCATCATGCTGGCGACCGACCACGACCCGCTTCCCTTCTCCGGGCAGACCCTGATCTCCAACAACGCGCTGCACCGCACCGGGGGCGCCTTCTGGAACGAGGACCAGGAGTTCGGCGCCATCACGCTCTTCGCGCAGGGCCAGGGCATCCCGGGCGTCACCATCCGGGACACCGAGATCCTCGACTCGACGTACGACGGGATCCAGTTCAAGACGGGGGGCGGGGAGATGCCGGACGTCAAGATCACGGACGTCCGCATCGACAAGTCGGTCAACGGCTCGGGAATCCTCGCGATGAGCGGCGCCCGCGGCAGCGCGACGCTGAGCGGTGTGACCATCACGGACTCGGCCGACGGTGACATCCGTATCGAGCCCGGTTCGCAGTTCGTCGTCAACGGGACGGGCTGACACCCCACTCCACCCCTCCCACCCCTTTCCGTCCCCACCCCGCCGGCCACGGCGGCCCGCAGCGGCGGCCCGCAGCGGCGGGCCGCCGTGGCCGGACGCGCCGTCCGACGCAGAGCACTTCCCCGAGCCGTGCCCCGGCGCACCGTCGTGCCCGAGGCCGATATGGAGGACAGAGGTCAGATGAGTATCCACAACTGGAGATCGCGGTGCCTGAGCGCCGTGATCGCGAGCAGCCTCCTGGTACTGGGCGGTCCACTGGTGACCGCGCGGGCCGAGGGCGGCCCGGACATCGCGCTCGGCGACAGCGCGGCGGCCAGCAGCGCCCACGCCGGGCACGACGCCGCGAACATCACCGACGGCGACCAGGGCTCCTACTGGCAGAGCGCCGGCAGCACCCTGCCGCAATGGGTCCAGGCCGACCTCGGTGCCACGACCCGGGTGGACGAGGTCGTCCTGAAACTGCCCGCGGACTGGGAGCGCCGCGACCAGACGGTCTCCGTCCAGGGCAGCGCGGACGGCACCAGCTTCGCCACGCTCAAGAGCTCCGCCTCCTACACCTTCAGTCCCGGTGAGGCCAACACCGTCACCGTCGGCTTCCCCGCCACACAGACCCGGTTCGTACGCGTCACCATCACGGCCAACACCGGTGCGCGGTCCGCCCAGCTCTCCGAGCTGGCGGTGCACACGGCCGACGGCTCCTCCACCAACCTCGCGACCGGGCGCCCCCTGACCGCCGGCAGCCACACCGAGGTGTACACGGCGGCCAACGCCAACGACGGCAACCGTGCCACCTACTGGGAGAGCGCCAACAACGCCCTCCCGCAGTGGATCCAGGCCGACCTCAAAGCGTCCGTCCGCGTCGACCGGGTCGTCCTGCGCCTGCCCGGGGGATGGGGCGCCCGCAGCCAGACCCTCAAGATCCAGGGCAGTACGAACAGCACCGCGTTCACCGACCTGACCGCCGCCCGCGCGTACACCTTCGACGCCGCCGGGGAACAGTCCGCCACGATCACCTTCGACGCGGCGACCACCCGGTACGTCCGTGTCCTGGTGACGGCGAACAGCGTCCAGCCCGCCGCCCAGGTCTCCGAGCTGGAGGTGTACGGACCCGGGAGCGGCGACACCCAGGCGCCGACCGCGCCCGGGAACCTGGCCCTCACCCAGCCGGCCACGGACCGGATCCGGCTCACCTGGACCGAGGCCACCGACAACACGGGTGTGACCGGCTACGACATCTATGCCAACGGCTCCCTGCTGACCGGCGTCGAGGGCGACGTCACCACGTTCACCGACACCAGGCCGGCGAACGAGACGGTGAGCTACCGCGTCCGCGCCAGGGACGCGGCCGGCAACCAGTCGGCCGACAGCAACACCGTCACCCGCACCGGCGACACCGGCGACACCCAGGCCCCCACGGCGCCCGCGAACCTGTCGTTGTCCGAGCCCGCCGCCGGCCGGGTCGAGCTCAGCTGGAACGCGTCCTCGGACAACACCGGCGTCACCGGCTACGAGGTGTACGCCGACAACGTGCTCCTGGCCGTCGTCGCCGGCGGGGTCACCACGTACACCGACACCCGGCCGGCCTCCGCCACCGTCACCTACCGCGTCCGTGCGAAGGACGCGGCGGGCAACCGGTCGCCCGACAGCAACGCGGTGACCCGCAACGGCACCGGCGGCGCGGGCTCCAACCTCGCCGTCGGCAAGAAGATCAACGCCTCCTCCACGGTCCACACCTTCGTCGCGGCCAACGCCAACGACAACAGCACCCACACCTACTGGGAAGGCGCCGGCGGCAGCTACCCGAACACGCTCACCGTCGAGCTGGGCGCCGACGCCGACATCGACCGCCTCGTCCTCGCACTCGTCCCGGACTCCGTCTGGGCATCCCGCGATCAGACCGTCGAGGTCCTCGGGCGTGAACAGAGCGCCTCGGAATTCACCGGTCTCGTCGGCGCGAAGAGCTACTCCTTCGACCCGGCGAGCGGCAACACCGTCACGATCCCCCTCTCCGCCCGGGTCGCCGACGTCCGCCTGAGATTCACCGCCAACTCCGGGTCCGCCGCCGGCCAGCTCGCCGAGTTCCAGGTGATCGGTGTCCCCGCCCCCAACCCGGACCTCGAAGTCACCGGACTGGCCACCACACCCACCGCGCCCGTCGAGTCGGACGCCATCACGGTCCGTGCCACCGTCCGCAACAGCGGACCGGCCGCCGCGCCGTCGAGCAGGGTCGCGCTGCGCCTGGGCGGCACCAGGATCGCCACCGCGCAGACAGGTGCCCTGGCCGCCGGAGCCGAGACCACGGTCAGCGCCTCCATCGGGGCCCGCGACGCAGGGACGTACGAACTGAGTGCCGTCGCCGACGAGGCGGACGCCGTCATCGAGCAGAACGAGTCGAACAACACCTTCACCAGCCCCACCGCCCTGGTGGTCAAGCCGGTCTCCAGCTCCGACCTGGTCGCCGCCTCCGTGACGACCACGCCATCCAGCCCGGCCGCGGGGGACGCGGTGACCTTCGAGGTGGCCCTGAAGAACCAGGGCACCCGGCCCAGCGCGGCGGGCGGCCACGGTGTCACACTCACCGTGCTCGACTCCGGGGGCGCCACGGTCAAGACCCTCACGGGTGCGCACACCGGCACCATCGCCGCCGGAGACACGGCAGACGTCGGCCTCGGCCCCTGGACCGCGGCCAACGGCTCCTACACGGTGAAGACCGTCATCGCCGACGACGCCAACGAACTGCCGGTCAAGCGGGAGAACAACACCTCCGGCCGCCCGCTCTTCGTCGGACGCGGCGCCGACATGCCGTACGACATGTACGAGGCGGAGGACGGCACCGCGGGCGGCGGAGCCACCGTCGCCGGACCCAACCGCACCATCGGCGACATCGCGGGCGAGGCCTCCGGCCGCAAGGCCGTCAGCCTGGACGCGACGGGCGAATACGTCGAGTTCACCACGCGCGCCCCGGCCAACACCCTGGTGACCCGGTTCTCGATCCCGGACGCCCCGGGCGGTGGCGGCATCGACTCCACGATCAACGTCTACGTCGACGGCGTCATGAAGAAGGCTCTCCCGCTGACCTCGAAGTACGCCTGGCTGTACGGGGCCGAGGCCTCACCCGGCAACTCCCCGGGAGCCGGCGCACCGCGCCACATCTACGACGAGGCACACCTCCGGCTCGGCGAGACCGTTCCGGCGGGTTCGAGGATCAGGCTCCAGAAGGACGCGGCCAACACCTCCACGTACGCGATCGACTTCGTGAACCTGGAGCAGGTCGCCCCGGTCGCCAACCCGGACCCGGCCACGTACACGGTGCCCGCAGGCTTCGCCCACCAGGACGTGCAGAACGCGCTCGACAAGGTCCGCATGGACACCACCGGGACGCTCGTCGGTGTCTATCTGCCGCCGGGCGACTACGAGACGTCGAGCAAGTTCCAGGTGTACGGCAAGGCCGTCAAGGTGATCGGCGCCGGCCCCTGGTACACGACGTTCCACGCACCCTCGGCGCAGGACAACACCGACATCGGCTTCCGGGCCGAGGCGGCGGCGAAGGGATCGCTCTTCAAGGGCTTCGCCTACTTCGGCAACTACACCTCGCGCATCGACGGACCGGGCAAGGTCTTCGACTTCTCCCGTGTGTCGGACATCGTGATCGACGACATCTGGAACGAGCACATGGTGTGCCTCTACTGGGGTGCCGACACCGACCGGATCACCATCAAGAACTCCCGCATCCGCAACATGTTCGCCGACGGCGTCAACATGACCAACGGCTCCACGGACAACCTCGTCACCAACAACGACGCGCGGGCGACCGGCGACGACAGCTTCGCGCTGTTCTCCGCGATCGACGCCGGCGGCGCCGACATGAAGAACAACATCTACGAGAACCTCTCCACCACCCTGACCTGGCGAGCGGCCGGGCTGGCCGTGTACGGCGGCTACAACAACACCTTCCGCAACATCCACATCGCCGACACTCTCGTCTACGCGGGAATCACCATCTCCTCCCTGGACTTCGGCTACCCGATGAACGGCTTCGGTACCGATCCCACGACCTTCGAGAACATCTCCATCGTCCGGGCCGGCGGCCACTTCTGGGGCTCCCAGACCTTCCCCGGCATCTGGGTCTTCTCCGCCTCCAAGGTCTTCCAGGGCATCAGGGTGAATGATGTGGACATCATCGACCCCACCTACAGCGGGGTGATGTTCCAGACCAACTACGTGGGCGGCCGGCCACAGTTCCCGATCAAGGACACCGTGTTCACGGACATCTCGATCACGGGCGCGCGCAGGAGCGGTGACGCGTTCGACGCGAAGTCGGGCTTCGGTCTCTGGGCCAACGAGATGCCGGAGTCGGGCCAG
Source organism: Streptomyces sp. NPDC001787 (assembly GCF_040297465.1). Classification (NCBI taxonomy): domain Bacteria; kingdom Bacillati; phylum Actinomycetota; class Actinomycetes; order Kitasatosporales; family Streptomycetaceae; genus Streptomyces; species Streptomyces sp. NPDC001787. The sequence continues at coordinate 137,313 of NZ_JBEOZE010000021.1, read as the reverse complement.
GGCCCCGCGGTGGGTGAGGTGACGTTCAACGGGCTCGAACTGAGCGGCAATGCCCTGGACGTCCGCAACACCACATCGACGTTCACGTTCGACATCAACCCGTAACGGCCGGGCACCGGCCTGTGGGGGAGCGAGTCCGGCGCAAGCCGCATCCGCGGCTTGCGCCGGGTGCGTTCCCGCGGTCTGGCGGGGGAGGGCCCCTGGTTGATGCAGGCTTCTTGCGGTTGGCTGTGCTGATCTTGCGTTCATTGTCGTGTCGTTCGCGTGCGACAGGTGACCAGGTGGCTTCCGGTTCGGGCGATGGATGCGGAGGTGGGGAGTCATCCGCGGGTATGGGGCGGGGTGTCGGCCGCAGGCATCGTGGGCCCTTGTCGTCGCCCCTTCGTGCTCCTGCGGCGCACCCCGGTCGCGTGGCGCCCGTTACGTGAACTGTCCTCCGTCTGGCCTGGTTCCGCGCATTCTGTTCTTCTCCCTGTCAGTCAATTACTAAATCAGCACGATATCTTGCGTGCGCTTGGCGGGGGTGGTTGAGTGTGCGGCGCCCCACAACGCACCGGCGATGGGGCGTCCTCCACTTTCATGGCCCGAAGGGGACCACTCATGAGAAGTGCCCGGTTCCGCCGTACCCGCCGCGCCAGCGCGGTCACCCTTGTCCTGGCCCTCACGCTGACGGCTCTCGCCGCCTGCGGTACGAGCAGCAGCGGCAACGGCAGCGCTGGTTCCGAGGGGGGTGGGTCCAGCGACCCCGCTGCCCCGCTGGACCCGAAGACCAAGGTGACACTCACCATCGACTGCATGCCCCCCGCGGCGAAGGCGGCGGAACTGAAGGAGTGGAAGGAGGACGTCGCCGAGTTCAACAAGACGTACCCCCATGTCACCATCGAGGGCCGCTCCACACCCGGTCAGTGCCTGGAGCCGCCCCGCTTCACGGCGATGCTCAAGGCCAAGTCCCAGCCGGACGTGTTCTACACCTACTTCACCGACCTGCCGCAGGTGCTCGACAACGACGGAGCCGCGGACATCACCGCGTACGTCAACGACCGGAGCGTCCCCGCGCTGGGGGACATCGACCCGAACGTTCTCGGTTCGCTCAAGCAGGACGGCAAGCTGTACGGCCTGCCCACCAGCAACTACACCATGGGCCTGCTCATCAACCGCAAGCTCTTCCAGCAGGCGGGCCTGGACCCCGACGCCCCGCCGCGCACCTGGGAGGCCGTCCGCGCCGCCGCCAGGAGGATCGCGGACCTGGGCGAGGGCATCGCGGGCTTCGGCGAGTACAGCGCGGGGAACACGGGCGGCTGGCACTTCACCGCGCAGATGTACAGCGTCGGCGGTGAGGTGGTCGACGCCGGCGGCAGGAAGGCCGCCTTCAACAACGACCTCGGCACGGAGGTCGCCGAGAACCTCCACGCCATGCGGTGGCAGGACGACAGCATGGGCAAGACCCAGCTGCTCAAGTGGGGCGACCTCCAGAAGCAGATAGCCACCGACAAGCTCGGGATGTTCCTCGCCGCGCCCGACGACATCGCGTACATGGTCCAGCAACTCGGCGCGAAGTACGAGAACTTCGGCATGGGCCCGATCCCGGGGGAGCGGAACACCCTCGCCGGGGGCAACAACTACATGGTCAAGAAGGGCATCTCCGGCGACAGGATCAAGGCCGCGATCGCCTGGCTCAACTTCAAGAACCTCACCGTCGGCAAGGGCCAGTTCGACTGGGCCCGTACCAAGGCCGACAGGCTCCCGGTCGGCATCCCGCAGCCCAACTTCTGGCTGAACGCGTCCAAGACCGAGGACGACGCCTCCCGTATCGAACATGCCACGATGCCGGTCGCCAACTTCAAGACGTTCATGGACAACCCCGTCGCCGGCAAGGCCGAGCCGCCGAAGGCGCAGGAGATCTACAAGATCCTCGACAACGTCATGTCGGGCATCCTCACCAACGAGGACGCCGACATCGACAAGCTCCTCGCCACCGCCGAGGCGCAGGTCAACCAGATCCTCGCCGACCGGTGACCGGACCCGGCCGGGGCGCACCGTCCCACAGCCCCGGCCGGGTACCGCCCGCCCGTCCCGACGGACCCGTCCGCCCCCGCGCGGCTCACCCACGTCCGGCCCTCCGCGGGACCGGAACCCGACAGGCCAGCACCGAGGAGTGACGATGTCGGCCCCCAGCCTCACCCCGGGCAAGGCGGGATCCTCCCGCCACTCCCCGCCCCCGACGACCCGCCCCGTACCCGCCGGCGGCCGGTTCTCCAGGAGCCTGCGGCGCAATCTCACCGCCCATGGATTCCTCATCGGCGCGGTCGTCTGCTTCGCGGTGTTCTCGTGGTACCCGATGGTCCGGGAGTTCTTCCTGGCCTTCCAGAAGACCGAGAGCGGCCGGACCAGCTGGGTCGGCCTCGACAACCTGGCGACGGTCCTCAACGACCCGGCGTTCTGGCAGGCATGGCGCAACACGCTCCTGTTCACCGTGCTCGCGCTGGTCCTCGGATTCGCCGTCCCGTTCGCCGTCGCCCTCGTCATCAACGAGTTCCACCACGCCCAGGGATATCTGCGGCTGCTCGTCTACCTGCCCGTGATGCTGCCGCCCGTAGCCTCGGTCCTCCTCTTCAAGTATCTCTACGATCCCGGCTACGGCCTGCTCAACGAGCTGTTCACCTTCCTCCACCTGCCCGCACAGCAATGGCTCCAGGACCCCGCTCTGTCGATGCTCTCCGTCGTCATCGCCTCGACCTGGATGAACATGGGCGGAGCCACCCTCATCTACCTCGCGGCCCTCCAGGGAATTCCCGGGGAGTTGTACGAGGCGGCCGAGCTGGACGGGGCGGGACTGCTGCGCAAGGTCTGGCACGTGACCATCCCGCAGACGCGGCTCATCCTCTCGCTGATGCTCCTGATGCAGGTCATCGCGACCATGCAGGTATTCGTCGAACCGTTCCTGCTCACCGGCGGCGCCGGACCCGAGGGGTCCACGACCACCGTCGTCCACCTCATCTACCAGTACGCCTTCAACTTCAACAACTACGGTGCCGCAGCGGCGCTCGGCCTGCTCCTGCTCGTACTCCTGGCCGGGTTCTCGGCGGCGTACGTGAAGCTCAGCCGCGCCGAGGACGAGTAGGCCGGGAGACCGCACATGTCCACACGCACACTCATCGCACCGGCCCAACTCGCCCGCCCCGGGGGGAAGGCCGTCTACTGGATCGTCTTCGCCGTGGTCGTCGGGGGGTTCTCCCTGGTGTTCCTGGGGCCCCTCTACTGGCTGGTGTCCAGCGGCTTCAAGGACGCCCAGGAAGTGATCCGGACGCCGCCGACCCTCGTCCCCGGGACGTTCGCACCGGAGAACTACAGCCGGGCCTGGGAGGTCATGGACCTCGCGACCCTTCTCCTCAACACCGTCTACTACGCGTTCGGCGCCCTCGCCTTCCAGCTCGTCCTGGACGTCGCGGCCGCCTATTCCCTCTCCAAGCTCCGGCCCGTCCTGGGCAAGGCCATTCTCGGCATGATGCTGGCGACCCTGATGATCCCGGCCACGGTCCTGGTCGTGCCGCAGTACCTCACGGTCCTCGACGTCCCGATCGTGGAGCGCAACCTGCTCAACACCCCCTGGGCGATCTGGCTCCCGTCCGTCACCAACGCCTTCAACATCTTCCTGCTCAAACGCTTCTTCGACTCGATCCCGAAGGAGACCCTGGACGCCGCGTCCATGGACGGCGCCTCCCCGGTACGGACCCTGTGGTCGATCGTGCTGCCCATCTCGCGGCCGATCCTGGGCGTGGTGTCGATCTTCGCCGTCGTCGGGGTCTGGAAGGACTTCCTCTGGCCGATGCTGACCCTGCCCGACCCCTCCAAACAGACGCTCAACGTCGGCATCTACTCGCTCTCCAACGGTGTTCCCGTGAACGTGCTGATCGCCGCCCTGACGATCGCCTCCCTCCCGACCCTGCTCATCTTCCTGGTCTTCCAGCGCAACATCATGAGCGGCCTCACCGCCGGCGGCCTCAAGGGCTGACCGGCGCATACCGACCCCGGCCACTCGCCCGCCCCCGGAGAACACCCGAACTGCCCGAAAGGACCGTCACGTGGCAGCCCCTCACTCGCATCGCACCGACGACTGGTGGCGCGACGCCGTCATCTACCAGGTGTACCCGCGCAGTTTCGCCGACGGCGACGCGGACGGCACCGGAGACCTCGCGGGTGTCCGGGCGAGACTGCCCTACCTCGCCGAACTAGGCGTCGACGCGGTCTGGTTCACGCCCTGGTACCTCTCCCCGCTGGTGGACGGCGGCTACGACGTCGCCGACTACCGCGCCATCGACCCCGCCTTCGGTACGCTCGCCGAGGCCGAGAAGCTGATCGCCGAAGCCCGGGAGCTCGGCATCCGGGTCATCGTCGACATCGTCCCCAACCACGTCTCCGACCAGCACGCCTGGTTCCGTGCCGCGCTGGAGGCCGGCCCCGGCAGCCCCGAGCGGCAGCTCTTCCACTTCCGGCCCGGCCGCGGGGAGAGCGGAGAGCTCCCGCCCAACACCTGGCCCTCCCAGTTCTCCGGTCAGACCTGGACCCGCGTCGCGGACGGCGAGTGGTACCTGCACCTCTTCACCCCCGAACAGCCGGACCTCAACTGGGCCCACCCGGCGGTCCGCGCGGAACACGAATCCATCCTCCGCTTCTGGTTCGAGCGCGGAGTCGCGGGCGTAAGGATCGACTCGGCCGCCCTGCTCGCCAAGGACCCGGCGCTGGCGGACTTCACCGAGGGCGTCGACCCCCACCCGTACATCGACCAGGACGAACTCCACGACATCTACCGCTCCTGGCGCGCCATAGCCGACGAGTACGACGGTGTCTTCGTCGGCGAGGTCTGGCTGCCGGACTCCGAGCGCTTCGCCCGCTATCTGCGCCCCGACGAGCTCCACACCGCGTTCAACTTCAACTTTCTCGCCTGTCCCTGGGCCGCGGACCGGCTCCGCCGGACCATCGACGACACCCTCGCCGAGCACGCCCCCGTCGGCGCCCCCGCGACCTGGGTCCTGTGCAACCACGACGTGACCCGCACGGTCACCCGCTACGGGCGCGAGGACACCGGCTTCGACTTCGCCACGAAGGCCTTCGGCACGCCCACGGACCTCGGCCTCGGCACCCGGCGCGCCCGCGCCGCAGCGTTGCTGACCCTCGCCCTGCCCGGATCGGTCTACCTCTACCAGGGGGAGGAACTCGGTCTGCCCGAGGCCGACATCCCCCGCGACCGCATCCAGGACCCCATGCACGCCCGCTCCGGTGGCACCGACCCGGGGCGGGACGGCTGCCGTGTCCCGCTGCCCTGGAACGCCGAAGCGCCGTCGTACGGATTCGGCTCGACGTCCGAGCCGTGGCTGCCCCAGCCCCGGGACTGGTCCCGCTACGCCGTCGACCGGCAGCGCGCGGACCCCGGTTCGATGCTCACGCTCTACCGCGAGGCACTCCGGCAGCGCCGTACCGCCGGGGGCTTCGGCGACGGACCGCTGGCCTGGCTCCCGGCCGGCGACGGTGTCCTGGCCTTCACCCGCGCGCGTGGCCTGATGTGCGTCGTCAACCTCTCCGACGAGCCCGCCGCCCTCCCGGCGTACGGGCAACTGATCCTGTCCAGCGGCCCACTGGACGACGGGGGCCGGCTGCCCCGCGACACGGCGGTGTGGCTGCGCTCCCCGGCACCGGGACAGGCGGTGACCGAGGTGACGGGCAGAACTCCGTGATCATGCCGCTGCCCGCGGGGGAGCCGCTACCGTGACCCCATGTCACACGCTTCCGCGCTCCTCGTCATCGACATGCAGAACGGCCCGGTGGCCATCGCCCACCGGGCCGCCGAGACCGTCGCCGTGATCGCCGGCCTGCGTGAACGCGCCACAGCCGCCGGCATACCGGTCGTCACGATCCAGGACCGGGGTGCCGGGCTGGAGGCCGGGACCGAGGGCTGGCGGATCGTGCCCGAACTCGCGCCCGCCGCCGGCGAGAGCGTCGTCCACAAGAGCAGCCCGGACAGCTTCCTGGGCACAGACCTCGACACGGTCCTGAAGGCGCGGGGCATCACCGAGGTGATCGTCACCGGGTTCGCGACCGAGATCTGTGTGGACACCACGGCGCGACAGGCGCTGAGCCATGAGTACGACCTGGTGCTGGTCGCCGACGGACACACCACGTCCGTCCGGCCCGACAGCGGCGAGTACGCCGCGCCGGGGCGGTCGATCGCGCACCACAACGAGATCTTCCGGCACCTCGGCTTCCCCGGGAGGAGCATCCGCGTGCTCCCCGCGTCCGAAGTGACCTTCGCCGCGGCTGAGGAACTGGACAGCCCTTAGGGCGTGTGCCGACAGTGGCGCCGTGCGCCCGAAGGGCGGGGCTCACGCTGTCGGGTGCGTGCGATCACGAGGCGGAGGAGTGGTCCCCCTCGGGGGGGCTTCCACCACTGTCCGCCGCACCGACCCGTTTGCCGGGTCTCCCGCTCGCCGTATCCACTCGTTCATGAGCGGGGAACGCGATTACTCCGTCGCCCGGGGGCCGCTGCTCCCCGGCCGGGGACGCGGTCGGCGGAGCATGATCATCAGGAACGCGGACACGGCGAGCGCGGTCCCCAGTACGACGGCCGTACGGGCCGTGATGTCGATGACGTGCCACATGGTGCTGGTCTCCGGCCGGCATGTCGGGTCGCAGTTCCAGGACGTCGCCCAATGCCCCGTCGCGGACCAGCCGGCGGCCAGGCCGAGCCCGAACAGCGCCGCACCGGACCAGAACATCCTGCGGGCCGCGAGCAGGTATCCGCGCGAGTGGGTGTCGACCATGGGGCCACGGTCCCAGGCGCCGGGGCCGTGAGGCAATACGACGAAAGTACGCCCGGAGCCGGCGTGTTCAGGGGTAGCTCGTGATGCGCAGGTCCCGGAAGACGAACTCATTGGCCCGTATCGGTACGTAGCGCGTCGGATCGGCCGCGTCCTCCTGGCGCCACCGCTTCCCGGAACACCGCAGGTGCACGGTCTCGTTCATGGAGTCGTTGCGCACCGTCCCCACGCACACCCAGTCGTGGGCGTCGACGTCGTTGCGGGTGTACGCGGCGAAGCAGGCGCCGCGCCGCTCCAGCCGCAGCCTGGCCGCGAGTACGCGCCCGTCGCCGACGGGCGGACCGTACTGGTTGGTGTCGTAGAGCGTCCCCAGGTTCCAGTTGATCCGGTAGCCGTCGTCCTCGTCGTGCTCGGCGCCGACGAACGGCGGTGCGCCGTGGGGGTCGTAGAAGGCGTCCTTGTCCCGGAAGGAGCGCGGGAACCACGGCGAGCCGTCGTCGTTGTACGGCGGGCGGTGTGTGCCGGGGTCCGCGTTGACCACCGCCATCTCGCACATGGTGGCCTGGGCCGCCACGGCCGACTCGACCCGCACCTCGGCGGCGAAGTCGCCGCGCAGACCGTGGACCACGCCGAAGCCGCCGCCGCTGTAGAACGGCCAGTCGCCGAGGGCGTCCCAGGTGCGCTCCTCCAGCTCGGCGAGGCGGCGCTCGACCGGGTCGGCGGGCCGGGGCGGCTGGGGGTCGCCCGTGTAGGGGGTGATGCGAACGTGGATGCCGTCGTCCTGGAAGACATGGCAGTACGCATTGGCCTTGGCGTAGCCGAGCGCGAAGCGGCGGGTGTCGATGTGAGTGCCGGCGAAGGTCTCGTCGAGCCGGCGGGTACCGGGGCGAAGGGTTTCGGCGGTGTCGAAGGTGGACTCCGTACCGACGGCCCACGTATACGGCTGCGCGGCGGCGAGCGCGAAGTCGTCGCTGCCCCGGTCGGCCCGGGGCAGAACCAGGACGCCGAGCCGTACGTCCCCCGCGTGGCGGGCCTCGCCGATTCGGAGGCCGAGGCCGGTGGGCCCGCCGTCGGGGCCGACCAGATCGTCGAGGCCGGCGAGGACCAGGTCGAGAGACCCGGCCCGGAGCGCCGCGTCCAGCACGCCCGGGTCGGGGCCGGTACCGGCCCCGTGCATCGTGGGTCCGGTCAGCGCGGTGCCCACACCGAGGTCGAGCCCACGCGCGTGGCGCAGCAGAGCGGGGTCGGACGCGGCGACGACGAGACGTGCGGTGGCGGCCCGGCGGGTGAAGACGTCCATGACGGCGGCGACGGTGTCCGCGCCGCCGGTACTCACCCGCACCACATAGGTGATGTCGTCGGGCAGGGCGTCGAGGAGGTCGTCGAGGGCCTCGGCGCGCACCGGCGCGTGGCCCCGGGGCCGGTAGCGGAAGTGCGGGGAGCCGCGCGGTCTGAAGGCCGCGCTCAGGTCGAGCGCGCGCAGTCGGGTGAACGTGAGTTCGCCGACGGTGGCCGTGGAGCCGGCCTGACGGGGCAGCCCCTGATCGGAGCCGGGTACGACACGTCCGTCCGCGGTCACGGCGACGTCGAAGACGAGGATGTCGGCGCCCTGGACGTAGGCGGACGTCAGCGCGGTACGGGTGTGGGGCGGGGCGTGCACGGCGTTGCCGCCGACCGCGGCGATCCTCATGGTGTCGTCAGCTCCTCTTCGCCGATCGGGCCGGCGGCGCACACCGCGTACCCCTGTGGAGGGAAGGGCGTGTTCTGCGCGAACACCTTGATCGAGTAGGTGCCGGGCGCCGGGTTGCCGATCCGGACGGCTTCGACCGTGTTGGCGCGGTCGAGCGGGAGGCCGGTGAGCTGCGCCACGGCGTTGCGGTCGAAGCCGGGGACCTTGTTGTAGGTGTGCTCCTCGTTGCCGACATGGATGGTGCCGTCGGGTGTGGTCACCGCGAGGTCGAGGTTGTTCTGCACGGCGTTGCCGGGGCGGTCGGTCCAGGCCAGGACGACTCTCAGGTCGTCGGTGTGGGGGCCGTCCGGCACGGTGAGGCGGTAGGTGCGGCTGCCGCGGCGGGTGCCCTCCGGGTCCGCGAACGCTTCGAGCGCGCCGGGGTCGGCGTCGGACAGATCGGCCCATACGAGCCGGCGGTCCGCCGGCGCGTCGGGGGTGGGCAGGACGATGGTCAGGTCCAGCCGTCCGAAGCCCTGGTCGAAGTCGGGGTAGCCGAGATCCTGTGGGGTGTGCGGCGTACGCAGCGAGGGCAGGCGGCGGGTCGCGGCGATGAGGACGGCCTTCATGAGCGCGGCGGAGGGCGACGTGAGCCGGCGGACCTCGCGCAGGTACTGCCGGAGGACGGCGGCGGCACCGGCGACGACGGGAGCGGCCATGCTGGTGCCGCCGATGTACATGTAGTGCCCGTCGTGGTCGGGGTAGTCACGCCAGGGCAGCCGCGGGTCCATCCGCGCGCTGCTGCTGCGGGCCGAGAGCACGAAGGTGCCCGGGGCGAGCAGGTGCGGCACGACACTGCCGTAGTCGCTGGGGCCCCGGCTGCTGATCGCGGCAGGCAGGTCGGGGTTGCCGCACACATGCTCGCCGCCCGCCGGCGGCAGCGGGAACTGGGGCTGACGGAAGCGGTTCCAGGTCAGGTCGGCGAGGCCGTCGTTGTCGCGGTCGGTGGTGCACGCGCCGACGGTGAGCGCGTTCTTGGCGGTGGCGGGGGTGCCGCAGGTGTTGAACTCGTGGGTTCCCTTGGGAGCGACACCGCTGTTGCCGGCCGCGACGATGACGAGGACGTCGGGATGCTCGGCGACGAAACGGTCCACGGCCAGCGAGTACTGGTCGTAGGTGCCCGACAGCGGGTTGCCCCAGCTGAGGTTGATGATGTGGGCTCCCGCGTCGACGGCACGGGTGAGCATCGGGCCCAGACTGGGGCCCACGTGCAGTCGGTTGTCCTCGTCGAAGACGCGGAACACGGCCAGCCGGGCGCCGGGGGCGACACCGGTGATCAGGCCACCGCTGGCCGCGCCGGAGCCGGCGACGATGCCGGCCACATGGGTGCCGTGGCCGCAGAAGTCGAACGCCTCGCCGCCGACCAGGGATTCGTTGACGACGACGCGGTCGGCGAGGTCGGGGTGGGTGCCGTCGACGCCGCTGTCGAACACGCCGACGATCTCGTCCGTCCCGGTCCAGGGCACCGGGGCCGGCGGCTCGGCGGCGTCGGCCCGCGGGCCGACGCGGTCCACGCCGACCAGCCGGCGGGCATGGTCGGCATAGAGCAGCGGCGGCCGATAGGGGGAGACCTGACGGGTTTCGTCCCGGGCGGCGACGACGGCGAGCAGGTCGCGCCGCTGGTCCCCGGTCAGGTCGGTGCGAAAGCGCAGCATGACATCGACGGCGGCGAGCACCTCGACGCCGGGCGTGGCTTCGAGAACGGGCCGGAGCGTGGCGAGGTCGAGGGGATCGTGCACAAGAACGTCGAACGTATCGAGGTGGGGGTCCGGAGCGGCGACGCCCTCGTCGGCGAGCAGCCGCGGACCGGCGGCACGGGGGGCGTCCGCGGCGAGCGCGTCGTCGAGCGCGGGCGTGACCGTGTCGGCGAGGCCCCACGGGCGCACCGCGGTCACCCACGGCAGGCCGGCGACCAGGTCGCGTTGCCCGGGGGTGAGGCGGAGCCGGTAGGTTCCGGGCGGCTGAAACTGGATGACGTGGGCGCCGATCCCGGCGAGGACGGCGCGGCGCGTCCGGTCCAGCGGTCCTCGCAGACGTACCAGATAGGTGTTGTGGTCCGGCTCGCCCGACGGGACGGGAAGGGGCACCGCGCCCTCCGTACCGGCCGCGTCCTGGGCGTACGCGTCCACGGCACGTTCGGTGAGGTCCGCCACGAACTCCGGGTCCGGTGCCACCCGGTCGGTGGTGCCGGAGGAGGCCGCCCCGCGCGGAGGCAGCATGCTCTGCGGGCCGTCACTGCCGGGCGGGGCGTCCGCCGCGGTGGGCTCGTTCCGGGCCGCGAGTTCGGCTGTGAGGTCGGCGCGGACGTCGACGATGCGGCCGGCGGCGCGAAGCCGGGCGATCCGCTCCCCGGAGGTCTCGGCGAGGACGACCCCCTGGTAGCGGTGCGTCCGGTCCCCGAGGATCTCCTCGATGCGCTCGGCCTCCGGGTCGGTGTCGAAGTAGACGGTGATGCGGTACTGCCTGTCGGGGGCTCCCTCGGGGTCGGCTCTGCCGGACATCGTGGTCTCGCTTTCGGAGGGTGGTGGCGCTGACGGGGCGTTTCGGTGTCAGTCCTCCCGGTCGTCGGTGTGTGCCCAGACCTCGGCGACGGGCGCCGCCCGCTCGGTGATCCCGTCGAGCAGCCGCAGCTGGGTGCGTTTCTCCGCCCCGACGGGCGCCGTTGTGCCGGCGAGCAGGGCGGGGCCGCCGCCCGGGAGCGGTGTGAGCACCTCGGCGTACGGGCACGGGCCGATGTCGAGCAGAGGACAGAAGGAGCACGAGCCGCGGGGGCGCGTCAGGTGCCCGATGCGTTCGTCGTGAGCCAGCCGGCCGGAGCGGGCCTCGTGCAGGAGCTGTTCGACGAGCAGCGGCCGGGCCCGCGCGTAGTCGTCGGGGTGTCCGGTGGGATGCGGGGCGAAGAGCACCCGGGCGTCGAGTTCCTCGCCGTCGTCGAGAGTGCCGTAGGTGAGCCGGATCTCGGTCGCCATCAGCTGCGCCATGGGGGTGTCCGGAGCCGGTACGGGCGTCAGGCGGTCGCCGAGTTCGCCGGTGAACGCGTTCGCGGTGCTCTGCCCGAGCACGAGGATCACGGCCGGCAGCGACTGGAACATCTGGCGCAGCAGATGGCGGCGGGTGCGGAAGCACTCACCGACGATCCCGACGCGCTGGTCTTCGGTCATCGGCGGAAGACCGGGGTCGTCCGGATCGCCGCGGGTGGTCCACTTGGCCGAGGCGCAGGCGACCATGTTGCCGTACGACAGATCCTCGCCGACGGCGAGCGTGCCCCGGTCGAGGCCCAGTTCGGCGCCGAGGGCGTCCAGCAGCCGCTGGTAGACGAGGTACATGCGCTGGGGCTGCTCGCGGACCGGGATCCCCCGGCGGCCCCGCGCGTCCTTCGGAACGCTCAGCGGGACCCCGGCCAGGGGGTCGTCGTCGGGGCCGCCGCCGAAGGCGCGGTACGCGTCCTCGGGCAGTTCGGGCTTGAACACCCCTCGGTGCCGGAAGTAGTGCGCGTACTGGCGCACGGAGTCGAAGTCGGGGGTGAGCGAGCCGTGGCTGTCGGGCCACCAGCCCGGGAGGTTGGGGTTGATGCCGACGGCGAGGATCGGGGCCTTGCGGCAACCGGACAGCGGTTCCGGCAGCGGGGTCATCCGGCCCGTGTAGTGCGAGGGCCGCACGATCGAGGCGTCCGGCGGTGGCCCGTCGGCGTCGTAGTCGTACGAGTGATACGTACCCCACGAGCGGAAGTACGCGCACGGATGTGCTCCTGGTCCGGCGTACTGCGAGGTGCGCAGCGCATTGCACGGCATGAGCTCGAACAGCAGCTCGACCTCGATGGGGAGCCGGGTGACGGCCGGCGGGTCAGGCATCGTCGAAGCCCGTCTCGGAGAGTCCCGCGAGCAGGCCCCAGGTGGTGAGCGCGCCGCAGACGCTGGTCCAGTAGCCGTACGACTCGTAGTAGGCCACCGCCCACATGGTCTGCTGGTTGAGGCGGAACTCGCGAGTGGGGAGTTCGCCGTTGATCTGGGGGTCGGACATGTTGCGGACCACCACCCAGTCGGGCACGTGGTCCGAACCCGCGTCGGTGAGGTCGGCGCAGGCCAGTCCGAGCGCCGCGTCGCCCATCTCGACGGCCGCTCCCTCGTGTTCCAGCCCGTTCGTGGACGTGCCGTACTCGAAGTAGTCGGTGGTCAGGATCGGGTGGAACTCGGGCATGTCCCGCGCGCCCTGCTCGATGCGGACGGTCGGCTCGTTGTCGGGCGGCACGAGCAGTGGACCGACGAAGGGGAAACGGGTGGACGGCGGGCCGAACGGCGGTTCGGTGAGCCGGTCGGAGAAGCCGCGCATCAGTTTCTGCGCCTCGTCGATGCGGCCGAGCGGGAGGGCCCAGTCGCACTGGAAGGCGCGGCCGTTGAACTCATCGTTGCGAAACTCCTTCTGGCAGCGGAACTTCGCCGCGCGGGTGACCACCACATCGCCCAGGGGGAACTCTCCGAAGACGCTGCCCGAGGTGCCGATGGTGGCGATCACCCGCGGCCGGACCTCCTCGATGATCTGCTCGAAGAAGTCCCGGACGGGCAGGGTGGCGGTGCCTTCACCGGTCTTGAGACCGTCCTGGTTGAGGTGGAGTTCGGACTTCACGCACAGCACGTCCAGGTCGCCGAGCTTGACGGGGAAGTACGAGCCCAGGCGCGGTGGGCGGGCGGAGAGCGAGGGCGCTCCGCCTCTGATGAGGGGCCGGTAGTGCTCCTCGAAGCGGCGTGTGTACCGATACCAGCGCAACCGCCCGAATCCCTGGGTGAACACATCGGCGAGCGCGTTCTGTTCGGCGACGGTCCAGGTGATCACGACGATGTCCGCGCGAGGCAGCGCGGCATCGGGGGACGGCTCGACGTCGAACGGCTGGGGGACGGGCGCGAGCCCGTCGGGGAAGACGATCCCGAGATCGGCGGCGAGGACGGGGCCTTCCGGCGCCGCGGCCAGGTCGGGCGACAGTTCGAGATCCGCCTGGGTGACCCCGGCGGACAGCAGTGCGCGGGCGATGTCGACTCGCTCGTCGAGGGTGTCCATGATGCTGCCTTTCGAATCGTTTCCCGGTTCGTCGGGAGTCGGTGCGCGGGTCGCTCGGTGTGCCGGTGGCTCGTCGGGGACCTGCGCCTCAGCCGGGGTCCGGGAGCTGCTCGCACACCCGGTAGGCGTTGGCGAGGAGCGTCAGGGTGGGGTTCGAGGCGCCGGCGGTCGGCATGAACGCGCAGTCGAGGACATACAGTCCGGAGACGGTGTGCGACTGGCAGTTCTCGTCGAGTACGGAGGCGTCGGGATCGGTGCCGGCGCGCAGCGTGCCCTGTACGTGCCCGTAGCCGGGGTTCTCCGCGCCGGGAACGTCGTAGCCGCGCAGCTCGCCGCCCGCCTCCCCCATCACCCGCACCACACGATCGATGGCGTAGCGGGCCGCGGCCAGATCGTAGCCGTGGTGGCGGTACCAGATCCGGGCGGCGGGCATGCCCCACGGATCGGTGACGTCGGGGTCGAGTTCGACCCGGTTGTCGTACAGGGAGAGCGCCTCGCCCGTGAAGGAGAAGTAGACGCCGCCCTGGTGACGCAGTTCGTCGAGGTAGGTGTAGAGATCCTCGCCCCACAGGCCGCCGCGGTCGGGTCCGAGCGCGGCGCCCTTCACGAGCCGGACCGGCGGCACACAGGTGTAGGGGTCGTACACGGAGAACTTGCCGGCCTTGGTGACCGGGGTGGCGGGGTCGTCGACCACGTACAGGTCGCGCAGCTGAAGGGAGCCGATCGCGGTGGAGGGCTGTCGGTCACCGCCGCCGGTCCACACGGGCTGGAGGGGGAGGGTGAGTTCGGCGCTCCCGTGGGTGTGATACGTCAGATAGTGGCCGATCATCCGGTTGGGGTCGGGCACCTGCGACACGAGGAACAGCCGCGCCGACTCGATGGTCTGGATGGACACCACCACCTGGGACGCCCCCAGGAACCGTTCGGGCCCGCCCGGCTCGGTGCGGTACATCACGCCGCGCACCCGCCCGCCCTCATGGACGAGCCGGGTCACGCAGTGTCCGGTCAGCAGGTCGCACCGGCCGGTGGCCAAGGCCCGCTGGAGCACGGTGTTCAGCGCCGAGGCCCGTGAGTTCAGACCGCACCCGAAGAACTGGTTGAAGCCGCAGAACGAGCAGGCCGGACGGCCGTCGTGGACCCGGGAGTTGATGGCGCGGGGCCCGAGGTAGGGCCGCATTCCGGCACGGCCGAACGCCTCGGTCAGGAACGGCACGGCCGCGTGCGGGCGCAGCGGCGGCATCGCGTAGTCGTAACCGGCCCGGATGGGTTCCTGAGCGGGGGACTGGCGGGCCCGCCCCGAGACGCCCCATTCGTACTCGGCCCGCTCGAACCACGGCTCGAACTCGCGATAGCTCCAAGGCCAGTTCACCATGTCCGCGTCGGGCGGCACATCATGCAGGTGGTCCAGGACGCGGAAGTCCTCCTCGGTGTAGCGGGGCACGTTGGCGTCCCACACGTTCGTCGCCCCGCCGGCCATATTGATGTTCCACCAGCGCTCGACGCGGGTGGGCCGGTCCTGGGCCGGGCCGGCCATATAGATGTTGGGGTCGGTGTCGCGGTGCGGGATGAGCGTCTTGTGCGTATGGAAGTGGAGTTCGTCGTACGGAAGGAAATCGTCGGAGGCCGGGAGCGGGCCCTTCTCCAGCACGGCGACCCGGCGTCCTCGCGCGGTGAGCACGCGGGCCGCGGTGCCGCCGCCCGCGCCGGCTCCCACGACGATCACGTCGTATGCGCCGGGTGCGTCGGTCGTGGCGGTCATGAGCCCTCCCCGGGCCGGCCGGCGGTCATGATGGTGGGGCGGGTGAAGGGTTCGGCCGGTGTGAGGTAGCCGTACCAGCGCCAGATCACCCCATCGTGGTTGCCGCCCCAGCGCGGGTCCCCGAAGCAGCCCTCGATGCAGTGGGCCCGCAGCAGGGCGAACGCGGCCGGCTGGGCGAGAGCGTCCGCGGGCCAGGCGGGCAGGGTCCCCGCGGCCAGGTCGCGCAGCAGCACGGTGGCCTCGGCCCGGTCGAGCGCGGCGACGCCGCGTCCGGCGTGCGCCTGTCGCGCGGCGGTGTCGAGAGCGGCGAGCAGCACCGGGTAGGCCAGGCGCCACGCCGGAATCTCCGGATGGGTCCCGGGGCCCATGGCCAGGAGCCGGTCGACGTATTCGGCGGCATCGGCGTCGGCCGCGCCGGGCCGTCGGGGGCCGCCGGGCAGGATCGCGTCGAAGAGCACCTCCACGGCCTGCCGCTGGTCCGTGTCGAATCCGCTGGTGTCGGGCGGTCGAAGGATCCACATGGTCAGCCCTTTCCGGCGATCGGGGTCGCCCCGTCCGCCCGGTCCGCCCCGTCGGCCCCGTCCGTGTCGTCCGCGCTGTCCGCGTTGTCGAGGGCTTCTTCCGCCGCGCTGACGATCGCCGCGTAGGGTCCGATGTCCGACGGGCCGGTGTGGCGGACGATGCCGAGCACGGTCGCGTCGTCCGCGTCGGTGAGGTAGCGGCCCAGCTCCGGATACAACTCGTCGTTCTCGCGCACCGCGTGCGACCGGAAGAGCAGGACGAAGCCCTCCGTACAGCGGCGGAAGTCGGAGATCGCGTAGGAGATGTCGCCGGGGTCGTCGTTCTGGATCCGTTGCCAGGCGACGCGGATCGCCTCCCAGTAGGCGCGGGCCTGCTCGTGCTGGTCGAACATCCAGCGGGCACGGTCGGGCGGCATACCGCGTGCGACGGCCAGTGGCACGATCGCTTCCTCGGCCTTCAGGTGCGCCTGGTCCGCGAAGTCGGTGAGCGTGCAGACGAACATCCCCATCGCGGTGCGTACGTGCGGCGGGATGTCCTGTGCCCGGTGCGCCGAGTCGAGCGCGCGGACGATGCGGCTGCCGCACACGAGGATGCGTTCGCCCAGCAGATGCTCCTGTTCGAGGAACTCCTCGAAAGCCCGGCCGCTGTCGCGGACCGACATCCCGTGCCGCGTGATCACCGCGGGCTGGAACTCCTTGCCGGGTGGCGACGGTTTGAGCATGCCCCGCATGCCGGCCGCCTGGGCGGCGAGGACCTCGATGAGGTTCTCCCCGACGAACAGACACCGCTCGATCGGCACGCGCATCTGATCGGCCGCGAACCGGTAGATGGCGGGATCGGGCTTGTCCAGTTTGGCCTCGTGATTGATCACGATGCCTTGAGGGTCCAGGATGTCGGCGAGGTGGACGACGCTGCCGTTGCGTTCGGTGACGACGGCCTCGGCGATCATCCGATGTCCCTGCTCGGCGCTGACCTCCGTGGGCAGGTTGGTGATCACACCGACCCGCAGTCCCACCAGATCCCGCACGGCGTCGAGCAGCTTCTCGGTGCTGGGCCGATACAGCGCCAGATGACCGGGCCGGTCGACGTCTCCGAGGGTGTCGCGCAGGTCGAAGAAGACCACGTCGCAGTCGACGCTGGTGACAGGCATGAGTCGGCCCCTTCCCTGGCGCTGTACATGCGACCCGGACGCGACATCGTGGGGCGGCGTGCCGGGGGCGCGTTCCGGAGCATGGGGCGCATCGCGTCTTCCGGGCGCCCCGGCCGAGGACGCCATGGCTGCCCCAACGCGCTGTGCCGGCGCGCGACATGCCCGTATGCGACACGTGCGTACGCGACACGTGCGTACGTCGGAGTCCCGCGCCGGGCACCGAGCAGATGCGAGGGCGTTCGGTTGCCGGCGCTCCAGCCTCGTCGACCGCCTCGATACGCGGCGGCTCATGGGACGCGCAAGCAGGCGCCGGTGGCCGCGAGTTGAGGGCCGCTCACCCTCCTGGGGGCTGCCGGCCGACGGCTGCTCCGCCGGAGCGCTGTCGGTGAGGATCCGCCCGAATTCTTTGCTCAGATCTCCGGACCAGGAGATGAGTACCTTCATGGCGTCATCCCCTCATCCATGGTCGCCCTCGACCGGCGCCGCCGCCACTTGGCCGGGGGAGCGGCGAGGCCGCGCCGCGTCACCGCCCTGAGCGCGTCGGGTTTCCCCTCCCCGGGCGCGGAGCGCGCCCACCGCGCGGGATCGTGCGGGAACCCTCGGGCCGCGAGGCCCCAGGGACCAGCCGAAGGTGTGGTTTGTATCCGGTCGCCGGGGATGCGGGTGTGCGAACGTCCGACTCTGGTGTGGGCAGCACAGCAGTCCTTCCAACCGTGCTGGCCGAACCGAGGAGCAAGGAGCGGACATGGCTACGTACGAGACCGAGATTCACACCGGCGGGGGTGGCTGGCAGCCGGACGAGCCGCTCACGCTCTCCCTGGCCAACCGCGGGGAGGTCGTTCCCGAGGACGGTGCTCCCTCCACCGGCACGACCGTCACCTGGTCCAGCGACGCGGGGAACGGCAGCGTCACCTTCTTCGACGACGGCAGCTCGTTCCAGGGGGCCGCCCAGTTCCCCGGCGAGGGGCCGGTGGGCTACCGGGGGACGCGGGTCGAGTGACCCGCTGATCCGGCAGATGTGCGGGGCGGGCCCTGCCGGACACCCTGGCAGGGCCCGCGCGTCTCCACCGTCGCCGGCACCGCTCGCCGAACGCGCCGTGTCCCACCGCGCCGTTGCCGCCGCGGTGTGCGGCTCGCGTCGGTCCGGCGGTGGCCGCCGCAGCACCACGGAGGCGGGGTTCGCCGGCGGACGGGGTCACGGGCGGGGAATCGCCCCGGTCGGCCCGGACATCGCCCCGCGTGGGGCACGGTCATCGCCCCGCGTGGGGCACGGTCACGAGGATCGCCCCGGGGCGGCGCGGAGAGCGCCTGCTAGCCTCTTGGGATGTTCATCGTGATGTTCATCTGACGGTCCTGGGTCTCTCCCGCCCAGGTTCTGATCCGTCGAGGGTGTGGTTCTCCATGCCCTCCGGACCTCGGCAACCGTCGGATCCCGGCGACCGCGCACGACGCCGGTCGCGCATCATCGGAGCTTCTTCGTGCTCACAGTTCTTCTCCTTCCCGGCGCGCTTCGCGCCTTCCTCCCCGCCCTGATCGGCCGGTCCGCCCTCGCGATGGGCGGTCTGGCGCTCCTCCTCGCGGTCCAGGACAGTACGGGTTCGTACACACAGGCCGGTTTCGCGACAGCCGTGTTCGGGATCGCCAATGTCGTCGCCGCCCCCTGGCGCGCTCGGGCCGTCGACCGTTTCGGCCAGCGCACCGCGCTCACCACCATGGCGTCGGGACAGGCCGCGGGGTTCGCCGCTCTCGCGCTCATCGCGGATGCGGAGGGAATCAACGCTGTCTGGTTCCTCGTTCTCAGCGCGGTGGTCGGGCTGACGGCGCCGCCTCTGGGAGCGGCGATGCGCATGATCTGGGCATCGCTCACCACGGCCGGTGACCAGCGGACAAAGGCGTTCAGTATCGACGCGGTGTGCGAGGAGCTGCTCTTCGTCGGTGGTCCCGTCATCATCACCGCGGTCATCGTGGCCGGCTCGCCCGGCGTCGGGCTCTGGGTGACCGCGGCAGCGGTTCTCCTGGGCACCGCGGCGATGACGTCCAGCGCGTCGTCGGGGGCCCTGCGGGGGACAGGAGGAGGCGGGGCGCGCGGTGATCGTCCGCTGCGCCGACCGGGGTTCGCCAGGGTGCTGATCGTTCTGCTGGGCGTCGGCGGTGTACTCGGTGTCGCGGAGATCGCGGCGCCGGCGGTCGCCGCGCAGCATGACGCCGTCCCGGCCTCGGGCTGGCTCCTGGCGGCCCTCGCCGGGGGAAGCGCTGTCGGCGGGGTCCTCTACGGGCAGCTGAAGCTCAAGTCGGGAATCGCGAAGAGGCTGTTCGTCCTGTGCGTCGGCATGGGACTCGCGGCGATGTTCGTGTCCCGGCTGGACACACTCGTTCTCTTCGGCGCGGGCCTCGCCCTTCTCGGCCTCTGCCTCGCGCCGTCGCTCATCACCGGGTACCTCATCGCCGACACCATCGTCCCGGAAGCCGGCCGGACGGAGGCGTCGACCTGGATCAACACCTCCGTGAACCTCGGAGCATCGCTCGCGTCGGCGGCGGCCGGAATCGTCATCGACGACTCCGGCGCCTGGCTCGCCCTCCTGCTCGTGGGAGTGATCGCCCTCGCGCTCGCCTCCGCCGTGCCGTTCACAGCGCTGCGCGGGATCGAGCTGTCGGCGGTTCCCGCTCCCGATCGCTGCGAGAAGGGCTGATCAGCGGTGTTACGGGCCGGGGGCGGGAGTGAGGCCCCCGGCCCGTACCGCGACGGCCCAACGCAACCGGCCGCTTACGCACGCGCCCCGGCACGCGCCCCGGCCGCGCCCATGATGCCCGCGGTCGCCGAGTTCGCCCTCGGGCTCGGTGCCGCGTATCACTGCCCGGCGGGCGGAGCGATCGCGTCGCCGTAGATACGGAACAGACGAAGCGGCGACGTGGGAGCGTCCTGGGCCGTGGGCAGGGCGCGCAAAGCGGTCCAGCACTCCTGGGCGAGCCGGCGGGCCCGACTGCCGGGCCAGGGCCGGGGCAGCAGTTCCGGGGGCAGGAGCGGGTCGGGTGTCATGGCGCGGGTGAATTCCGCGGCGAGTTCCACGGCCAGGGTGAGCTGCTCGGTCCCCGACAAACTCCCTGCCCGTGACAGGTGGCCGGCCGATGCGCGGGCGAAGTCGGCGAGGCGTTCGTGCCGGCCGGCGATCTCGTCCAGGGGCCATATGGCGGCTGCCAGAAGCCGGGGATCGTCGGTGTCACCGATGCGCAGGTCGGTGCTGGTGAGGAAGGTGACCGAATCGAGTACGCCGAGGTGTCGGGCGTGGGCCTCGACCAGTTCGGCGATGGGGTTGGCGCTGACGTACAGACCGCCCTGGACGGGCGCCGCGCCCAGATGCAGCAGGGCCTCCCGCAGGGCGTCGCGGGCGGTGCGGCGGGACTCCGGAACGGCGAAGGCGAACAGGTGCCAGGTGCCGTCCCAGGGGGCGAGACCGTGGTCCTGACGGTAGGCGTGGCGCACATGGTCGGCGTCGGGGGCGATGGCCCCGGTCGCTCCGGCGGCCACGGCCCGCAGTACGGCCTTGCGTCCCCGGCCCTCCTGGGTGAACCGGCCCTCGGTGACCAGGCGTTTGACGCACAGCCTGACCTGCTGGTCGGTCATGCCCAGGAGTCCGGCGACGGCGTAGAGCTCACCGGTGTCGACGGTGCCGTCCTCGCGGACCAGGGCATGCACCAGCAGCCGCGTCGGGATCTCCGGGCGGTCCGTCTCCGGTGTGTCCCTGTGATTCATCGAGTGCTTCCTTCGTTCGGGCCGTCGTGGCCGTCGTGGCCGTCGTGGCCGTCGTGGCGGTCCGCGTCGTCCGCGCCGTCTGGGTCTTTCAGGTCCTTCGGGGTGACAGGACGATGCATGGTGGTCACCGCGCCGAAGCCCATCAGTGTCCGCAGGAACGGGGTCCGCTGCGTGCGTACCGCGGTGAAGCCGTGGCGTTCGTACAGGGCCTTGGCGCGCGGGTTGACATCGACGACATCGAGCCGGACCCGGGAGCAGCCCTGTTCGGCGGCCACGGCGGCGACCTCGCGCAGCAGCATGCCGCCGATGCCGAGACCGCGGTGCGACGCCGCCACGCAGATGCCGTCCATCACGAGCTCGTCCTCGGCGGGCTTCCGCGTGAGAACGGCCAGGAGGGCCAGCCGCGGCACCCCTCGGAGCGGTCCGTAGCCGGACAGGACGTCACGCGCCGATCCGCCGGTCAGGGCACGGCCCGCGAGGTCGTATCCGGCGATGCCGACGACCCGGCCCTCGCTGTCGAGTGCGGTGATGCCCCGGTCATGGTGCAGATGGGACGCGAGGAACGCCTGACCCCTCAGAGGCGGTCCGAGGGCGATGCCGAGCTTGCGGCCGAACGCCTCCCAGTACAGAGCGGCTACCTGTTGTTCGGTTCCCGGGGGGACTTCCCGGCGCAGACGGGGGGTGCCACGGCCTCCCCGGCCCGTCGACTTCTGTGGTTCGCCCACGGTCGTCCCTTTCTCTCGGTGAAGGCCGTCGTGCGCTTTTCCATGCCCGACCCCTACCGCTGACTATAGTACGCTCGTCGCGAGAACGATCGTTTTGGTTTCGATAGTTTGGAGTCCCATGAGAGCCCGGTCGCGTACGGAGAACCCCTCGCGCTCCGTCCCCACGGCAGCGGAGCGGAAGCAGAGCGGCGGCGTGAGACTGGCGCAGGTCGACGCGCTGCGAGGCTTCGCGCTGTTCGGCATCCTGATGGTCAACATCACCTACATGGCCTCCGCCTACCACGGCACCGGCCTGGAGGACCCCGGTCTCGGCGGCCCGTCGAGCGACGTCGTCCGCGGGCTGGTGGCGGTCTTCTTCGAGGCCAAGTTCTTCCTGCTGTTCTCGTTCCTCTTCGGCTACAGCTTCACGTTGCAGATCGACTCGGCCGAACGGCGCGGCGCCCGGTTCGCACCGCGCTTCCTGCGCCGCCTGACCGGCCTGTTCGCGATCGGCGTCGTACACGCCGTCGTGCTCTTTCCCGGCGACATCCTCACCCTGTACGCCGTCCTCGGCCTGATCCTGTTCGCGCTGCGCCGTGTCCGGCCCCGCACGGCGGTGCGGATCGCCATCGCGTTGCTGTCCGTCACCGCCCTCGGATACGGGCTCCTCGCGCTCGCCGTCGGTCAGACGGGCGGGGGCGGCATTTCCCCGTCCACGGCCTCCGCCGCGGCACAGGCGACCGAGGCCCTGCGCGGCGGACCGGTATCCGTCATAGGTGCGCACCTGGAACAACTGCCGGACGTCGTCTTCCTGCTGGCCTTCTTCCAGGCGCCGTCCGCGCTCGCCGCCTTCCTGCTGGGCCTGGCGGCCGGGCGCCGACGGGCCCTCGCGGACCCCGAACGTCACCTGAAGCTCCTGCGCCGACTCCAGTGGGCCGGTTTCACGGTCGGGCTGCTCGGCGGCATCGTCTACGCGGACGCGAGCCTGAACCACCCCGAGACCGCGTACCAGCTCTTCGCCCTCGGCCTCGACGTCATCACCGCCCCGCTGCTCGCCGCCGCCTACGCGGCGACCGTGCTGCGCCTCGCTCATGGCCGCTACGGCCGGGCCGTGGTCACCACGCTCGCGCCGGCGGGACGGATGTCACTGACCAACTACCTCGGCCAGTCCCTGGTCTGCGCCCTGGTCTTCACCGGCTTCGGGGCCGCGCTGGTCGGCCGCGTCGCACCCATCGGCGTCGCGGGTATCGCCCTGGTGCTGTTCGCCGCGCAGACGGTCGCCAGCCGATGGTGGCTGCGACACCACGCCTACGGCCCGCTGGAGTGGCTGCTGCGCGCCTGGACGACGCTGTCGGTGCCGGCGTGGCGCGCGCGGGGCGCGGCCGGGTCATCCCGCCCGTGATTCTCCCGCCCATTGATTCCCGACCCGTCGCGAGAGGAAAGGTGCCCGGCATGACCGGCACGGACATGACGACTGTGATTCGGCAGAGAACGCTGGACCGGGTTCTGGTGGCGGCAGGATTCCCGGTCCTGGGGGCGATGGCCGGATGGCTGCTGAAACTCCTGGCGAACCGGGCGGCTTCCTGGCCCTGGATTCCGTGGGAGGGACCGGTCGAGCTCATCGACAACGCCCCCGAGCCTGCGGTGACGATCGTGCTCATGCTGATCGGGGCCCTGGCCGGAGGGATGGTCGTCCTGCTGGCCGAGCACGGCTATGTGACCGTCACCATCCAGAACGACCAGGTCACAACGGAACGCGGTGACTCCAGGCAGAGCGTCCCCCGGACCGCGGTCGACGCGGTGTTCCTCGACGGCAAGCGGCTGGTGGTGCTCGGCAGGAGGGGTGAGGAACTGGCCGTCGAGAGCAAGAACGAGGGCGCGGACCTGCCCGCCGCCAAGCGGCTCGCGGAGGGTTTTCGGAGCCACGGATATCCGTGGCTCCCGGACGGTGACCCCTACCGGGACGCGTACAGGCGGTGGGTCGAGGACATGCCGGGCCTCCCGGCCGGCGGAGATGCGCTGTTCAGGGCACGGGCCAAGGCTCTGGAGAAGGATGACGAGAAGAACATCGCGGAACTGCGGAAGGAACTGGCCGAACTCGGCGTGGTCGTGCGCGACGCGGACAAGAGACAGTGGTGGCGCCGCGTCCGTCGGACGGAGGGTGAGGTGAGCCGCGACGACCGCGATCAGCACCCGGACCGAGGCGCGGCCTGAGTTCGCCGCGCACCCCACACCGGCCGCGTCACGCCGCCGGGATTCGGCCGGATCACTTTCACGGGGTACGGGTGAACGGGTGATCCACCGAGCCGAAGTCCTTCGGCGGGCGGTGTCGCCGGCCGGCGCATGGGTTCGGCCTGAGTGAATGGGCACCCATCCGGACAGGGGAGCCGTCCGCGCTTCCGGGGCGAGCGAATGACGAAGCCTGGGGTTGTTCTGTGAGAGCTGCGTTGGATGCGGTCGGGCCGGACCCGGAGACCGCCCGCCGCTACCGTGAACAGGGCTGGTGGCGCGGTACGACCTTCTCCGACAGTCTGCGCGACGCCGCACGGCAGGACCCCGGAGCCACCGCCCTGCTCACCTGGCGGCGCCGCGAGAACCGGCTGATCAGCCTGACGTTCGCGGAGTTCGACGTGCGGGCCGACGCTGTCGCCGAGGCGCTGCGCGGACTCGGGGTACGGCGCGGCGATGTGGTGGCCTGCCGGCTTCCGTCCTGGTGGGAGACGGCGGTGCTGATGGTCGCCTGTCTGCGGGCGGGCGCGGTCGTGGCGCCGTTGCCGCTGCTGTTCGGCCCGTACGAGACGGAGCGGGTACTCGCCGCCACCGGAGCGGTCGCGTGTGCCGTACCGGACGAGTGGGGTGGTGTCGCCCACGCACGCGTGCTTGCCGAACAGTCGGGCCGGCTCCCGCGGTTGCGGCACCGTATCGTCATCGGAGACGCGGCCGACACCGGTGCGGTGAGCCTGCGGGGGAGCTTCGACGGTGAGCGCACGGCGGCCGAGCCCGGCGAACCGCTCGCGCCCGACGACGTGTGCGCGCTGCTGTTCAGCTCGGGAACCACCGGCCGGAGCCACGTGGTCGCGCACAGCTCGAACACGCTCCTGGCAGGTCTGTACGACCGGGGGCAGGTCTGCGCCTCCGGTCCTCCCGTATGCGCGACGACCGGAGGGCTGAACCACTCCAGCGGGTTCCGCCAGCTCATGCGCACCCTCGATCTGCGGACACCGGCCCTCTACAGCGACTGCCGGGACCCGGGCCGGTGGCTCGACCTCATCGCGGAGACCGGTGTCACCCACGTGCGGACCTCGCCCAGGAAGCTGCGCACCCTCACCGACGAACAGCGCCGCCGCCCGCGCGACCTGTCCCGGCTGCGCGTCGTCCACAGCCTGGCCGGCCCACTGCCGCCCCTGCTCCTGGCGGCGGCACGGGAGACGCTCTGTCCGGTGGTACTCAACACCTGGGGGATGACGGAGACCAGCAGCCTCATCTCCACCGGCCCGGCCGATCCTCCGCACAGGGCGGGCCGCAGCATCGGGGTGCCTCACGCATCGGCGGAGATCCGGCTGAGACCCGCACACGGGACCGGCGCCGGAACCGGGGCCGTTTCAGGGGAAGAAGGGGCGCGGCATGTCTTCCGGCTGGAGGTGCGCGGGCCGCAGGTGTGCCTGGCCACCCTCGACCGGGACACCCGCCGGGTGCTCTGGTCGCCGACGTGTGCCGACGGCTGGCTGGACACCGGTGACCTGGTGGGCCACGACGGTGAGGGCGGTCTGCGCTTCGTGGGGCGGGTCGCCGAACGCATCGGCGACCGGTGGCTGATCCCGGTCGCCGACGTGGAGCACGCGCTGCTCACGTACCCCGGAGTCCGGGACGCGGTGCTGGTGCCCTGGACGGACGCCGACGGCCACGAGGTACCGTGCGCCGTCGTCGTCGCTTCCGTCCTTCCCGATCTGCGTGCCCTGCGCGGCCATCTGACGGCCCGATACGGATTTCACGAGTCGTACCTGCCCGTCAGGGTCGAGAGGGTCACCGCCCTTCCCCTGACCGAACTGGGCAAAGTACGCCGCGGAGTCCTGGCGGACCGGCTGAGGACGGCATAGGCGTACGCCGCCGGACGACCTCGGCGGCGTGCGCCCGTGTGCGGCGAAGGGGCGGGTCAGTGGGCGATGCTGTCGATCAGGTCCCGTGCGCCCTGGCGCAGCAGCGCGACGGCGACGGACGTGCCCAGCGTGGCCGGGTCGAGCTGGCCGGCCCATTCGTGGGCGTTGAGGACGGTCTTGCCGTCCGGGGTGAAGACGCTGGCACGCAGGGAGAGATCCCCGTTGCGGTGGGAGGTGGCGTAGCCGGCGACGGGACTGTTGCAGTGTCCCTGGAGGATGTGGAGGAGCATGCGCTCCGCCGTGGTCTCGCGGAAGGTCCGGGGGTCGTTGAGGCCGCCGACCGCCTCGATGGTGGCGGAGTCGTCCTCACGGCACTGCAGGGCGAGGACCCCCGCGCCGATGGGCGGACACATCGTCTCGGGGGACAGGATCTCGGTGATCACGTCGGTACGGCCGATGCGCTGCAGGCCGCAGACGGACAGCAGCAGCGCGTCCGCCTCGCCCGCCGTGAGCTTGTCCAGGCGGCGGTTGGCGTTGCCCCGCAGCGGTACGCAGCGCAGGTGCGGGTGCGAGGCCGCGAGCTGCGCGACGCGGCGGACCGACGAGGTCCCGATCGTGGTGCCCGGAGGGAGTTCGTTCAGGGGGAGGCCGCCGGGATGGACGAGGGCGTCGCGCATGTCGTCGCGCTTGAGGAACCCGGTGATGACCATGCCCTCGGGCAGTGGCCGATCGGCGGGGATGTCCTTGGCGCAGTGGACCGCGAGGTCGGCCTCGCCTTCCAGTACGGCCGCGTCGACCTCCTTGGTGAACGCGCCCTTGCCCTCGACCTCGGAGAGGTCGCTGAGCCAGGTGTCGCCCGTCGTGGTGACCGGAATGAGTTCGGTCGTGAGGTCAGGGGCCAGCGAGGCCAGTCCGCTGCGCACGCGTTCCGCCTGGGCCAGGGCCATCGGCGAGTCACGGGTGGCGATACGGATCAGTTTGGGGAGTGACATGACGCTCACGATAAGGATCCATATCCGCAATTGAGCGCCAAATCCGGCTGGTCATTCGGGTGGTGTCCGGCCACCGCCCCTGTCCGCCCGCTGCCCTGCCTGCCTGCCCGGCCGCCCGCCTGCCTGCCTGCCGGTCGAGCATCCCGCGCCCCGGGCGGATCTTCCGGGTTCACGACCCGCGGGAACTGTTCGGGCTGCCCACCGGCGACCCCCGATCGACGTCACCCGCTCCCGCCCGGGAGGACCGGTCCGTCAGGGACTGCTCGACCGACCCGGACGCGGCCCCTGCCGAACGCGGCCCCTACCGGGCGTGGCCGTTACCGGAAGCGGACTGTTACCGCACTTCGTGGGGCGGCATCGGCACAGCCGACGGCCGCCACTCCCGCCTGATCAACCCGAACACCCACGAGTCGGATACCTCGCCGTTCACGACGCAGTCCTCCCGCAACGTCCCTTCACGCACGAATCCGATCTTCTCCAGGACCCGGGCAGACGCCACGTTGCGCGTATCGGTCTCAGCCTGAACCCGATTCAGGTCCAGTGCGTCGAATGCCCATGTCAGCACGGCATGCGCGCTCTCCGTCGCGAAGCCGTTGCCCCACATCGCATCGTCGAAGCAGTAGCCCAACGACGCGCTGCGGTAGTCCGGGTTCCATCCGGTCAGACCGCACCAGCCGACGAAGGCCCCGTCGGAAGCACGGTCGATGGCCACCCGCGCCCCGGTGCCCTCGTCCGCCACCTTTCGGCACATCGCGATGAAGCGCGCGGCGCGGGCCTGTTCGTTCCACGGCGGGGAGTCCCAATAGCGCATCACATGGGTGCTGCTGTGCAGCGCGAAGAGGGAGTCCGCGTCGGCGTCGGTGAAGGGGCGCAGTCGCAGGCGGGCGGTGCGCAGCGTGGGGGTGGCCAGAGTCATGCGCACCATCTTGTGTCCTCATGGGCGGGCAGAAAACCGAATATCCGATCCCGGTCCGGCCCTCACGGCCGAGGCACCGCCTACCAGCGGATCTGGCACGCCTTCGACCAGCGAACCGGCCAGGCATTCGGGGTCCGTGAACGGCACGACTCCGGCCTGCCGTCGACGGTCCGGACAGGGACGTCACCCGCGGCCGTCCCGGACGCCAGGACTTTCTCACCCGACCCGGAACGGGCCACTACGGGAACGGACCTGACGCCCTCTGGGTGCCCTTCGGATGGCGGCGGAGCGCAGCCGGCCACATGGTGGGTTCATGGATTCCGAGGGGTGGCCCGATGCCGCGCTGGGTCTGGTCGGGACGGCTGTGCGTGCGCCGTCCTCACACAACACCCAGCCGTGGGCTTTCCGTTTCCGGGGTGACGCTCTCCTGCTGTACGCGGACCGTACCCGCAGGTTGCCGGTCAACGATCCGCATGACCGGGAACTGCACATCAGCTGTGGCGCCGCCCTGTTCAACCTCCGGCTGGCTGCCGCGTACCGGCGTCTGACCGCGGATGTCACCCTGATGCCCGAGCCCGCCGATCCCGGCCTGCTCGCCCGCATCGCGCTGGTGCCCGCCACGGTCCAGGGGCCGCAGCGGGATGTCCCGCTGTACGCGGAGATCGGCCGACGCCGCACCGTCCGCTCCGGCTTCACGGCACGGCCGGTGCCGGCCTCCGCGCTGGCAGCGGCCAGGGACGCGGCGGTCGGCGAAGGAGCCGGGCTGGCCTTCCTGGAGCCGGGTTCCGCTCGCCGGTCGGCCGCCGCCGCGGTGGGGGAGGCCGGCCGGCGGCAGTTCGCGGACCGGGCCTGGCGCCGGGAACTGGCCTCGTGGACCCGGCCCGCGGACACGGGGGACGGCCTCACCGTCCGCGTACCCATGGCAGCTGCCGGCGCTGCCCGGACCCTGCTCCGCGCGCTCGACATCGGGCCCTTCTACGGCCGGCGCCAGGGCCAACTGCTGAGGGACGCCCCCGCCGTCGCCGTCATCGGCACCGACGGCGATGAACCCCGTGCCTGGCTCATCGCCGGCCAGGCACTGCAACGCACCCTGCTGACCCTGACGGGCCACGGTCTCGCCGCGGCGTTCGCCAACCAGCCCTGCCAGCTCGGCGGCCCGCCGCGTACCCGACTCCACGACGCGGTCGATGGCGCGTGCGGGAACCGGCCGCAACTCATGATGCGCATCGGCTACCCCCGTACCGCCCCAACTGCCGCTCCGCGCCGCCCCGTCGCCGACGTCCTGCTCCCCTGACACCTCCGGGACGGCGGAGCGGCCACCCGACCTCGCCTTGTCCGGTGGCTACAACATCCCCCGGACGGCAGCCAGTCCGGTCGCCGTTGCGGGTGGTGAAGGCTCGCCCGGACTCGGCCACAGGCCACGGGGCGACCACGAACCGCTCGCCCGGAGCCACGCGGGTGGACGTCCCTCCGCAGTGAGGGGACGCGCAAAGGGACACCCACCTCACCTCCTAGTGGGTGGAGAACGCGACCGCCGTGAAGTGGGTCGAGTAGATGTACTGCGCGGTCGGCGGGATGTCCGCGCCGCCCTCCTCCACATCGAGGTCGAACATGTCATCCACCTGATCCATGCTGTCTGCACTCATGGTGACTACCTCCAGTGAGCTGTGCTCCGGCCGGGCCGGGATTGCACCGGTCATCACATGATTCCCCCGCAACAGGGCCCGGTAAGGCACATGTCACTCGGAAGAGACGGATCAGGAGAGGAGCCGATCGCGGGGGCAGGGGGGCGACAGGATTTGCGAAAACGGCAAAGCTTTTTGTTGGCCTCCTGATCGGAGGTACACGCTCGTGGCGGAGGTGATCGCCATGAGCGATACGAAGAACAATGCGCAGCACCGTACGACGAACGATGCGCAGCACCGTACGAAGAGCGCCACTCCTGACGAGGGCGTGTACGACGTGGTGGTTGTGGGCGCGGGAGCGTCAGGACTGAGTACAGCCCTGGTTCTGGCCAGGGCCCGTCGACGGGTCGCGGTGGTGGACGCGGGCGAGCCGCGCAACGCTCCTGCCGCGCACATGCACGGCTTCCTGTCCCGGGACGGGATGTCCGCGGCCGACCTGCTGGCGGTGGGCCGGGCCGAGGTCGCCGGCTACGGGGTGGATCTGTTCGAGAGCCGCGTGGATCAGATCGACCCCGGCTTCCTCGTCCGTCTGGACGGCGGTGCGGTTCTCGGCGCCCGTCGGATCGTGGTGGCCACCGGACTGCGGGACGAGCTCCCCGCGATCCCCGGCGTACGGGAACGGTGGGGCAAGGACCTGCTGTTCTGCCCCTACTGCCACGCGTACGAGGTACGCGACCAGCCCATAGGGGTGCTGGGTACCCACCCCGGCGCGGTGCGGCACGCGTTGCTGCTGCGGCAGTGGTCGCACGACGTCGTGTTCTTCTCGCACACCCTGGACCTCGGCGCGGAGGAGCGCGAGCAGTTGGCCGCCCGCGGCATCGTCGTCGCCGACGGGACCGTCAAGCGCCTGGTGACAGAAGGCGACCGGTTGCGCGGCGTCGAACTGGCCGAGGGGCATGTCGTCCCCCGCTCCGCGGTCTTCGTCTTCCCCCGGATGGTGCCCCACGACACCCTGCTCACCGGCCTGGGGTGCGAGCGGGACCACAACGGCTGGGTGACCACCGACAACGCGGGCCGGACCAGCGTGCACGGGGTGTGGGCGGTCGGCAACGTATCCGACGCGAAAGCGCTCGTGATCACCGCTGCGGGGCAGGGGGCGGCGGCCGCGTTCGCCCTCAACCACGACCTGGTCGCGGAGGACGTCGAGCGGGCGGTGAAGGACGCCGGCTCTTCGTCCCGGGAGCCGCAGTACTTGCCGCGGCCGGCCCCGCGAGGCGCAGTGTCCGGCTGACCCACGGTCGTTGGGCCGGCCGGCTGCCGGCAGATACGGGCCCGGTCGTCCGGGAGCCGTGCACATGCAATCACGAACACACCGACAAGGGAGAGTTTCACCATGGCGGCAAAGCCCGCAGGTTCCGTGGACAGCGTCACCGAGCAGACATTTCCCACGCGCGTGCTCCAGGCGAGTCGCCCCGTCCTGGTCCAGTTCTGGGCCGAGTGGTGCGGGCCGTGCATCAGGGTCACGCCCGTCGTCGAGCAGATCGCCGCCGAGCACGCGGGCGTCCTGGACGTCGTCAAGGTCAACGTCGATGAGGAGCCCGTGCTGGCGGACCGGCACGGCATCTCCTCGATCCCCGCCTTCGTCGTCTACGCCGACGGTGCTCCTGCCAAGGCGTGGACGGGCGCCGCCCCGAAGCCCCTGCTGGAACGGAGCCTCGGCCCCTTCCTTCGCTGAGCCCAGGTGGTGTCCACCGCCCGTGCCGCTGGAAATGGAGGACTCATGAACTCACATCACGATCAGGACATCGAGTGGGACGTGCTGGGTGTGCACCGGGAGCGCGAGGCGGGTCTGCACGCTTCCGCCCTCGCGCGGACGATGGACTGGTTGCGGGATCTGTTGCGGACCACCGGTGGCGGACGCACACCCGTCCACCGGGTGCTGGACATCGGCAGCGGGCCGGGGGTGGTCACGTGTCTGCTGGCACAGGCCTTTCCGGACGCCGAGGTTGTCGCTGTGGACTGGTCGCCCGGCATCCTGGAGAGGGTCCGCTCGCGTGCGGCGGCCCAGGGAATGGGCAGCCGCGTCGTCACCCAACTGAGGAAAAACCCGGGTGAGTTCGGATCGCCGGACTCCGCGGATCTGATCTGGATCCGAAACGGCTTCCATCGCATCGGCGACCAGGAAGCGGCATTGCGCTCTCTGGCCGGCTGCTTGCGGCCCGGCGGGCTCCTTGCCGTCGCGGGAAGCGGGCTGCCCCCGCGATTTCTGCCGCGTGACATCGGCATGGGGCGTCCAGGCCTGCAAGCCCGCCTGGACGCCGCCTCGGAGGACGCCTTCGGCGATATGCGCGACCAATTGCCCGGTTCGGTGAGGACGGTGGAGGACTGGCCGGCCATGCTGGCCCGCGCGGGGCTCATCCCCAGCGGGACACGCAGCTTCTTCACCGACCTCCCGTCACCCCTCGGAATGCCGGCGCGCGAGCATCTGCAGATGCACCTGACCCGGCTGCGCGATCAGATCGGCGACCGACTGGAGCCGGAGGACCGCGCGACTCTGGAGCGTCTGGCGGACAGCGACACCTGCACCGGCATCCTCGGCCGTCCGGATGTCTTCTATCTCACGGCCACCACTGTCCACACGGCCCGCTCATGCCGCGGCTTCTAGCACTGCGGCCGGAGGCCGGTCGTAATACCGGACCACGCGACGGTTCCGCCGGGTCCGGGTGGCCCGCCGTCCGCAGCGCGGCGGACGAAGTCATGGTCGGCGGAGCTGGTGTCGCCGGCGCCATGGCCGCCCGCTTCCGTGCCCGCGTGTTCCACACCATCGTCTTTCCCAGTTCCTACCTCGCGACGGCCGTCGCTTCTCTCGGACTCGTCCTCGCCCGACCATCGCCACAGCAGCCCCGGAACGGGTGCACTCAGCACCGAGAAAGGACCTCCCGTGAGTGGGACCGCACGTCATCACCCCGGACTCGGCGCACTGCGCGACCGGGTGACCGCCCCGTCAACCGTCGAGCTGCCCACCGCCGGCGACGGGCTCACCTGGAGACCTGCCACCCCCGGTGACATCGGCCTGATCCTCGACCTGGCGCATGCCGCCGGAAGGATCGACCATCCCCGCTCGCTGGTGACGAGGGACGAGCTGGAGGCGGAATTCAGCAGCGAAGTCTTCGACCCCGAGCGCGACGCGGTGATCGCCGTGGACGCCACCGGCCGCGCTGTCGCCTTCGGCTCGGCCACGGCCCCGGCGGCCCAGGAGCCGATCGTCCGGGTGGAACTGGCCGGAACGGTGGCTCCGGACCGCCGTGGTGAAGGCATCGGAACAGCGCTGCTGGCATGGCAGGAGGCCCGGGGTCTTCAGCATCTCGCGGCGAGCGACGCGACCCTGCCCGGCTGGCTCGCCGCCGGCGCGCAGGACCACGCCACTCCCGCGATCCGGCTCCTGGAGGAGCACGGCTACGAACGTGTCCGGTGGTGGCTGGAGCTGGAGCGTGATCTCGGGGCGCCGGTGGCCGAGCCGCCGCCCGCCCAGGGAGTGCGGCTCGTGCCCTACGGCGAGGAGTGGACGGAGCGGGCCAGATCCGCGATGAACGACTCCTTCCGGGACCACTGGGGCAGCCGGCCGGTGACCGCCGCCGAATGGGCCTCCGGTGACCGGCTCACAGCGTTCCGTTCCGACCTGTCCCTGCTCGCCGTCACCCCGGACACCCACGAGGGCGAACGCGTCGTCGGGTTCGTCTTCGTCGAGGTGGAGCCGGACGAGTGGCCGCTGCGTGGCGTCTCGTTCGGTTACCTCACGGCCGTCGGCGTACGGCGGGACGCGCGGGGACGAGGACTGGCCCGCACCCTGCTGGCCCATGTGCTGAGGGCGCTGCGGGCGGAGGGCCTCGACCACGCCGTACTCGACGTCGACGCCGAAAGCCCCACCGGCGCCCTCGGCCTCTACCAGAGCCTCGGCTTCACCGTCACCGACCGCTCGGTCAGTCTCGTCAAACGCTTCTGACCCACCCCGCACCAATCCCATCAGGACTGACCCCAGGGGCTGTTGACGCGCAGCAGTCGGCAACTCCACACCGGGACCTCCCCTCCCGGTACGACGTGTGGCACATCGCCAGGCCGCCCGACCCACGACGAGCAGGAAGCACCCGACATGTTCCCCTCCGCCATCACCGACTTCTGGCTGGTACCTTCCCCCACGAGCCGGCTCCTCCATGGCGACAGCGCCTTCAGCGTCACCGCCGACACCGCGCTCGACGAGGACGAACGGCTCACGATCCTCACGACGACCGAGGGAAGGACGCGCGTCCTGCTCACCCCCGCGGTCGCCGAGGCGGTGGGCCTGCAAGACGGTCGGCCGGTCGACGAAACCGGCTTCCGGCAGCGGCTGGAGAAGTCCGGAATCTCACTGCACGGCGCCGACAACCTGTTCTACTTCACCCATGAGGCCCGGGAGGATCTGCTCGGCGAACCGGACAGCCCCTCGATCCGCCCACTCACCGATGCCGACGCGGACGTGTTCCGACAGTTCGAGGAAGCGGCGTCCGATCAGGATCTCGACGACGCGTCCGTCGAGCTGGACCACTGGGCGGTCCACGGGGCGTTCGAGGACGGGCAGTTGGTGTGCGTGGCGAGTATGTACCCGTGGCACGGTGCGCCGCTGGCCGATCTCGGAGTGCTGACGCTCCCCTCGTACCGGGGCAAGGGACACGCCCGCCGCCTCGTGCGCGCGATCTCCCGGCACGCCCTCGCACGGGGCCACGAGCCCCAGTACCGCTGTCAGCTCGACAACCACGCCTCGGTGGCGGCGGCCGGATCGGCGGGCCTGACCCTGTTCGGAACCTGGGACGTCGTCTCCCCGGAATCTGCCGTGTAGCGCCGTCCGTCTCCCTGGCGCGGAGCGACGTCCGCGTACACGAAGTCGGAGCGAACCCTGGAATCCACGGACCATCAGGGGAAGAGCCCGGCAACGGCACATCTCGGCATCCCGGTGCACACCGGCCCCACGACCGTCCTCCCACTCCAGCTATGAGGTTGATCCGTGCAGCTCCTGACCAAGATACGCGGACGGATACCGGCCCTGTCCGCTCTCCTGCTGCTGCTCCTCACCGCTTTCGCGGCCACACTGCCGTTGCGCACCTCCGAGCCCCGGCCGGTCTCCGCCCCCGCCGGCGACTTCTCGGCGTCCCGTGCCGTTGCCCTGCTCGACGGAATCGCGACGGTGCCGCACCCGGCGGGTTCGGCCGCGCAGGCGGACGTACGGGAGTATCTCGTCGGTGAGCTGCGGAAGCGGGGTCTGCGGCCCGAGGTCCAGAGCCGGGTGGCTCCTTCGGACGTCGACGAGGCGCCGGCCGTGGTCGGTTCGGTCTCCAACATCCACGCCACGATTCCCGGCAGGAAGCCCACCGGCCGAGTCCTCCTCGTCGCCCACTACGACTCCGTGCCGATCGCCCCGGGCGCCGCGGACGACGGTGCGAACGTCGCCGCGATCCTGGAGATCGCCCGCCTCCTCAAGGCCGGACCGCAGCTCCGCAACGACATCGAGATCCTCTTCACCGACGGGGAGGAACAAGGGCTGCTCGGCGCACAGGCCTTCGTCGACGCGGAGGCCGGCTCGCCCCGGACCACTGACCCCCGGCAGACCGTCGTGGTGAACATGGAGGGCAGGGGTCCCTCCGGGCCCGTCATGATGTTCCAGATGGCGGGCACCGGTCTCACCTCCGCCGTACGCGCCTCCGGCGCACTCACCACGTCTCTCTCCGCCGCGATCTACGACCGGCTGCCCAACGACACCGATCTGACCGTCTTCGACGAGGCCGGGATGCGCGGTCTCAACTTCGCCTTCATGGACGGCTCCGCGCACTACCACACCGCCCACGACACCATCTCCCGGCTCGATGCCGCGAGTGTGCAGGACATGGGCGACGCGGCCCTCGGAGCGGTCCGCCGGCTCGGCGGCACGGACCTCTCGCAGAGCGGTCCGGACGCCACGTACTTCTCCCTGTTCGGCACGGTCGTGTCCTACCCGGCATGGCTGACCCTGCCGCTCGCACTGGCTGCCGCGCTGGGCGTACCCCTGATGCTGTGGTTCGGCCGACGCCGTGGGCTGTCCCTCGGCGGCACCGGACGGGCCGCCGTGACCTTCCCGCTCACGCTCATCGGCGCCGCCGTCATCGGGCGGGCCGGGTGGTGGGCGCTGAGCCTGGCCCGGCCGGACTTCGCGCTCAGTGAGGGCAGCGTCCACCACCTCGCCCGGTACGCGTGGGGTGAGGCACTGCTCCTCCTGGTGCTGCTCCTCGCCTGGTACCGCTGGGCCCGCCGCAAGGCGTCGCCGCTGGACATCGTGGCGGGTGTGCTCGGCTGGTCCGCGCTGCTCGCCGTGGTCTGCGCCGTGCTGCTGCCCGGGGGCGCCTACCTCTTCACCTGGCCGGCACTGCTCGGACTGGCGGTTCTCGCGGTGACGCTGAGGTGCACACGGGCGGATTCCCCCTGGCGGGCGGTGGCCGGAGCGGTGACGGCCCTGCCGGTCGTGGCGCTCGTCCTGCCGGTCGTACTCCTGCTGCTGCCCGCTCTGGGGCTGACGCTCACCGCGGCCCCGCTGGTCCTCGCGGTGCTGCTCGTGGCGTTGTCGCTGCCACTCCTGGAGCCTCTTCCCCCGCGCCGGGCATGCACCGTCGCCATGCTCGCGACAGCGGTGGCGGGCGCGGGCACGCTGGTCGTGGGCACGGTCCTCGACGGCTACAGCGCCGACGAACCCCGGCCGGTCAGCCTGGGCTACGTCCTTGAGTCCGACACGGGCAAGGCCACCTGGGTCGGCCTCGGCGACTCCTCCCGGCCCGCGGTCCGCAAGCTCCTCACGGGTGATCCGGCACGTTACGACGACCGCGTTCCTCCGCTGGGCGTTGCCGCGCTCGCGAACGGCGCGGCCGAGGCCGCGCCCCTGGACACTCCGCTGACCAAGAACGCCTCGGCCGTCGAGACCGGCGGTGTCCGTACGATCCGGGTCCGTATCCAGGCCCCCGCCGGCGCGCACAGCATCGACATCCACGCCGCCACCGGCACCCACCAGATCCTCGGCGCCACCGTCGAGGGCGCGAGGATCGCCGGCGGGCCCGAGCACCCGGAGGGCGGCTGGGGCTGGAGTCTCAGCTACGCGGCCCCGCCCGCCGACGGCATCGACCTCGTCATCCGCACCCGCGGCAAGGGCCCCCTGCCGCTACGCGTGGTGTCCACCGCGGTCGGCCTGCCGCACGGGGTCGATGCGCCCGTTCTGGCCGCCGACGAGGGCTGGGCGAGCTGGCCGTCGGTCGCCGGACAGACCTTCGTCGTACGGACCTTCCGGCTCTGACCCCATCCCGCCGGGGCCGTCCGGAATTTCCCTCCGTTCAGGCTGCGACCGGGAGGCGGCGTGCGTCGTCCGGGGTGAACGGATTCGTGCCCCGGCGACCGCACGGGAAGCCCCTGTTGATCGCGCCGCGCCCCGGCCCGCATACCGGGGGAGCCGCACGGGTGGATCTGGGAGGGGCGGTCGGGAGTCGTCTTGATCGAGCCGCGCCGCGGTGGCTGGATGACACGTGCGCCCAGGTCCGGACCGTGCGGTCACCACCCACCGTGGTCCCGCGTGCGAGGCCCCGGGGCGTGGCCCGGCTGGACAACGCGAAGGAGTGCGGGCGTGGCTGTGCAGGGTGTCGATGTGCTGGTGATCGGTGCGGGGGCGGTGGGCCGGTCGCTGGCCTTCGCGCTCACCGCGGCGGAGCCGTCAATCCGCGTGGTGCTGGCCGGCGAAGCCGATAGCGGTAGTGGGGCGGCGTCGAGTGCGGCAGGGGCGATGCTCGGCGCGTCGGGGGAAGTCACCGATCTGGGGGTGCGGACACCCCACGGCCGGCTCCGTATCGAACTCGCGGTCGCCGCGGCCGGGAGGTGGCCGGCCTGGCGGGAGCAGGTCCGCGCACGCGCGGGGGCCATGGCTCCGGAACAGGATGGGTACAGGACCGGCACGTTCATGGTCCTGAACGCGGTCTCCTCCGGTCTGGACGACGCTTCGTTCGCCGCCGTCGCCCGTTCCGCGGCCGAGCACGGTCTCGCCTGCCACGACACCGACCCGGCGGACATCCCGGGCTACCGGCCGTTGGACAACGACCGTGCGCTGCGCGCCTGGCATCTGCCCGAGGAGGGTTTCCTCGACGCCCGGGTCTGGCTCGCCACCCTGGACGCGGCACTCACGGCCCCGTCCGGCATGATCCGCGTTCCGACGGGCACGCTCACCGCGGCTCCGGGCGGCGGCTACCTCCTCGACACGCCCACGGGTGTCTTCCGGGCCCCGCGCGCGGTTGTCGCGGCCGGGGCCTGGACCACCCCGATCCTCGACGCCCTCGATCCCGACCTGCCGGTCGTACCCGTGCTGGCCGCGGCCGGGACCGCGGTGACGGTGACCGGTCCCGAGCAGTGGCCTTCGGTGGTTCGGACCCCCAACCGGGCGTACGCGTGCGGCCTGCACGCCGTCCCGCAGGCCGACGGGACCCTCTACCTCGGTGCCAGTGCCCACCCGGCCCTGGCTCCCACTGCCCATCCCACTGCCGGCGCCCTGCGTTTCCTTCTCGACGCCGCGCTCAGCCAGCTCGACCACCGCCTCGCCGGCGCCGGGGTCGTACGCACACATCACGGCAACCGCCCCCTGACCCTGGACGGTCATCCCGTCATCGGCCCCACCCTCCGTGAGGGCTTGTGGGTGGCGTCGGGTACGCACCGCGACGGCCTGCACGCCTCCCCGCTGATCGCCACCCTGCTCGCCGACGCCCTCCTCGCTCCCACGGGACCGGCCGTCCCGCTGCCGGGACCACTGGGCGCGTTCGCGCCGTGCCGGAAGCTCATCGCCGACCTCACCATGAAGGAAGCGGCGGCGGAAGCGGCCTCGCATCACGCGGCGCTCGCCGCGGAGGCCCGGATGAGGCCACCGTTGACCGGCGCCTGGCCCCAAGCGCTGGCCGACTCCTACGACGGCCTCATGGACCGCGCCTACGCGGCCATGCCCGACGGCTACGTCCCGCCCCCGGACCTCGCCCCACTCGCCTACGAGACCACTGGTCAGGCTCTCGCCGAACTGGCGGCCTCGCACACGGCCCGCCGCGAGCGCGCCCACGCCCCGTAAGCCTGCCCCGTCCCGGAACGGCGGCACCGTCCCGGAACGGCGGCGCCCCTCCCGCGCCCCGGCGGAGTCTTCCCGCCGTATGCCAACGGCGCCGACAGCTGTGCCCGGGTGCCCGGCTGCGCCGCTTCATTGTGAGGTCCTCGGGCCGCTGGCGCGCCTGCGGTCCCTTGTGTTCGGGACCTCTTGAGGATTTGCTGGAGGTGCTGTCCCGCAACGATGCGATGCTCGCCAGGCCGGGGGGAACAGATGATCGAGGCGGTGTTCCGCTGGGAGACGCTGTCCGAGGCCGACCGATTCGAGTGCTGGCGGGAGATGGCGTGTGAGAGCCACGCGCCCAACGAGGTCGATTCGGATCAGGCCGACGACTTCCGGGCGACGCTGAGGGTGCTGGGCCTGGGGCCGGTGAGGGTGTCCGTCCTCGACTGCCCGCCGCTTCGCTCGCACCGTACTCCGAGACTGATCCGGCAGTCCGATCCGGAGCTGTACAACCTCACCTTCACCCAGCGGGGGAGTGCCGGGGCCGTCCATGCCGACCGGGAGGTACGGCTGGGCGCAGGCGATCTGATGCTGTCGACCACGTCGCTCCCGCTGCACAGCAGGATGGCGACCGACCACGACACGGTCGCGATGGTTGAGGTGCTCTTTCCCCAGGCACTGCTGCCCCTGCCCCGAGGAGCCGCGGACCGGCTGCTCGCGCTGCCCGTCTCCGGACGGAACGGTATGGGCGTACTGCTCGCCCAGTTCCTCACCCGCCTGGCCAACGAATCC
Source organism: Streptomyces sp. NPDC001787 (assembly GCF_040297465.1). Classification (NCBI taxonomy): domain Bacteria; kingdom Bacillati; phylum Actinomycetota; class Actinomycetes; order Kitasatosporales; family Streptomycetaceae; genus Streptomyces; species Streptomyces sp. NPDC001787. The sequence goes on along the minus strand of NZ_JBEOZE010000021.1, from coordinate 98,291 downwards.
GCCGCCTACGGGCAGGCCGACGCAGAACGTCTCGGCGTGGTGACTCTCGACCTGGCCGCAGCACTGCTCGCCCATCACCTCGGCGACGAGACCCCACCCGAGGCTCACCCCGACGCGCTCGTCACACGTATCCAGAGCTTCGTCCGCCGGAACCTGAGCGATCCTGAATTGACCCCACGTCAGATCGCCGACGCCCATCACATCTCCCTGCGCACCCTGCACCGGGTCTTCCAGCGCCAGGACGCCACGGTCACCGCCTGGATCCGCCGGCAACGGCTCGACGGCGCCCGCCGCGACCTCACGAACCCCACACTGGCCGCACGCCCCATCCATGTCATCGCCGCCGCGTGGGGCTTCACCCGCGCCGCCGACTTCACCCACGTCTTCCGCGCCATGTACGGCATGCCACCCAGCGAATACCGTCATATGGCGATGCCTGGCAGGGACGACGCTCGTTCATAGGAGGGGCTCACGGCCGGGCCGGGTTTCCGCACGTGGTCCCTCACCCTTGTCGGATGAGGGACCACACGCGGGTCGGCGTCACCGCGGCGCTGTTGGCGGATGCGGTGGATACGGCAGTGCCGTGGCGCCCCAGGAGACGCCGACACCCGAGCTGATCAGTCCGCGATCCACCCGCTGTTGGTGCTCACACCGTCGAACTGCAGGTAGTACTCGGCGCCAGGGGTCGAGTTCTTGAAGATGACCGTCCAGACGCCCTTCGTGGCCTTGACCCACCCGTGACACTTGTTGTGCGTGCAGACCCTGACCGAGCGGGTGGAATTGGTCTTGATGTTGATGTCGTTGCAGTAGCCCGCGACGCTGGCCCAGCGGCCGCGGTTGGGCCAGTGCGCGTTGTCGCCCGGACCGGAACCCGCTTCGGCCGAGTACGAGCCGGCGCTGCCGTAGCAGGACACCGCCTCTGTGCCGTTGCCGACGGTATCGGCGGCCTGGGCAGGGATGGTGAGGGCCGTGAGGGCCGCGGCGGCGCTGACCATCATCGCTGCGACACGCCTGTTCGTGGTGGTGATGACTTCCTCCTGTTGGGAGCGCGCGTCCCGTGAACCAGTCGCGGACGCGGGAGGCGCGGGCCGATGTGTGTTGCTGCTCAGGTACGGACGATGCCAGGGGCCGTACCGCGAAGCCTTGGTTCTCCGTGCCAGGTGCTTGGGTCCGGGTGCCACGTTTTCCCACGCCTCGCATGCGGAGTGGGCGACGGGTACGGCGGCAGAGCCGGTCCGAGACCGGCACGGCGTGGAGACGGCTCCGGCGACGGCGCGGCGACCGCTTCGGCCACGGCGGCGACAGCGGCTCGATCAGCACACAGGTAATGATCATCCAGCACACATCGAAAGATTCACCTGACGAATCGTCAACTGTGCTTGCTTCACTGCCGGGTAGGGCTCTCCTGCCTGCCTCCACCCGAACACGCCACGCGGTATCCGCTCGGCGACGCTTCTCCCGCGTCCCGTCAGCTTCTGTGACCGATGGCCTTCGTTTGGCCGTGTGGGCAGCGGGGCGGGGATCCTGATCGGAGGCTTCGGGTGTCCTGGCCGATTTCCCCGCGCGAGGGACTGGTTCTGTACGTGTGGCGGGCATCCAGGTGGGGATTCGTAGAGTGATCGATTCCGCACTGTGCGGAGTCGGCCTCGGTAGAGGGAGTTTCCATGCGCATGGCCTTCGCTGCACGACGTTTCGTGATCGCGGGTATGGGTGCGGCGGCCGCGCTGGCTCTGACGGCTGCGGCCCCGGCGTCCAGTACGGTCAAGGCGAGCGGGCCGGATGACTGTTATGCGGGCTGGGTGTGCTTCTGGCCGGAGGCCAACTTCGGCGGGACCATGGACGCCTATCAGAACCCGCAGATCCATTCGTGCGACAGCGTTCCCGGAGGCACGGTCCGCTCCATCGTCAACCGCGACGACCAGGACTGGACGGTCAGTCAGAGCTGGATCTGCAACGGCTACAGCAAGAAGGTCCCCGCCGGCGAGGTCAACCCGGACCTCGGCGACAACTACGGCTACTGGAAGTAAGCGATACCGTGCCCCGCCTCAGCGGGGCACGGCCTTACCTGCTCGTAGCACCACGGGGCCGGGAGTCCGTGAGCGATGCACCGGATCGGCGCCGGTGGATTGTCCGGCTGCGCACGTCGGCAATCATGGCCAGGACACCACCTTCGTATCGTTGGCGTCATTTCTGTCGACGTGCATCCGTCAGATGGCGAGCCGCTGAGCTGACCTGGTCGAGGCCGCACCGGCATGGTGAAGGCTCTCGCCGACACGCCCGCTCCGGCCCGAAACTTCACGGCGAAATGCCGTATCGCCATGGGTACTTATGCCGACACCGCCGATCCGGATGCATCACCGCTTCTGTCGGGACAATCACAGTCCGCAGCGGCATCCCCGCCTCGACATGGCCCAAGTGTCCAACCTCCCCTACTCGCAAGGGTTGTAAGTGCATGAGTATGTGTACTCATGCGTTGTGAATCTCCGCGCGCCACACTGTCTGCTCCATCGGGCCTTCCAGGGAGCAGACGTGACAGGTGCGGGAAAGATCATGGTTGTGGCGGTAGCGGCGGCAATTGCTCTGGCGGGTGCGGGGGCTGTACCGGCCGCCGCCGCTGGGGGACTGCTTCCGCACCCCGGGCCGGAAGGTCTGGTGTGGGTGGAGGAGATGAGAGGCGATGGTGGTGTCGCCTCAGGAGGTGCTTGGGAGGGGCTGCCGACTGTCCTCACGGTTGCTTGTGAGGGAGGCGGGAACGTGCAAGTGACCATGGAGTCGCAGCGGTTGCAGGTGGCCGAGTTCACAGTGGACTGTCCGGTCGGAAGTGCGGGGGTGGGGTCGGTGACGATGGATCCGGGAGTCGTACGGTCGGGTTCCTTCTCGATCGGCGTTGACGCCTCGGCGCAGGACATCCGGTGGGCGCTGACGGTGACGCAACCGGAGTAGAGACTCACACCCCTCATGGTGGCCCAAGTCGGTTTGTGGTAGGGCGACTTGGGCCACCTGGGGCGTGTATCGAAAGTAGATCTTGAGCATTGGGCGATCGTGCTTTGTCCGGGCAGGCCTCGAACCCGGCCGGTGGGTACGGGCAGACGAGGCGTATGCGTCCCGCCGCAATCGCACCTACCTGCGCAGGGCGCGGCATTCGTTGCATCATCCAGGACACGGCCGACCAGGCCCGCAACCGCGATAAGCGGGGTCCCGGGGTGGTCGTCCTCCGGCGTTCGACCCCGTCGACCATCGCGCGTGCCACGCGGTCGAGTGCGGGATCAACCGACTCAAGAGCAACCGGACCATGGCCACAACCTTTGGGGCTTGTTGCGAAAGTGGATCGTGTACGTAGATCGTCACAGCTGTCACACCTTGCTGACGCAGAGCCGCGGCGCCCGCGAAGTGGCCGGCGCCGTTGGCGTTGGGCTGCAACATGCGTATGCGGTTACGTGGATCTACCGATGATTCCGCCGCTCTGCATCCGATAGGTTCGGATGATGGTCAGCTCCTCTTCCCCGTTTCTCTGGCAGCCTGCGGCTTTCCCGCTTGCGGCACAGCAGGTCAAGGACGCGTACGCCCGCGTCAGGGCATCGCTCCTGGATGACGCACTGTTCATCCAGGACGCAGCCCAGTACGGCGTCACGGTCGACGAGCTCGACCGGAGAATGCAGCAGCCGCCCGCCCAGCTGGACAGCGGATCGTCGTGGGACTGGCTCGACGGTCCGGAGCACTACCGACGCGCTGTGCTGCGGGTCCTGGTAGAGGCGTATGGATCAGCCGACGGGCACGAACTCGCGGGACCCGTCGAAGTGCCCGGGGACGCGGTCCATGTGGTCGCAGCCGACGTTCACGTCGATGGGGACCTCGTGCTGGAGGAACAGGCGGTGCTGTTTGTCCTGGGCAAGCTCTCGGTGAGTGGGGCGCTGGTAGGCAGGCCGGGCTACTCCGTGGCCGCCGCGAGGGAAATCGAGTGTGCCGACGGTGCCACCGGAGGCGAGGTATTGGCGCTGGGCGGCATCCGGTGTCCGGGCACCTTCTACTTCGGTCACAATGATTGCTCCGCACGTGCGGCGTGGTACGACGGCGGCATCCTCGTCGACTTCGAGCGCTACAACGCATTCGGCCGTGTCGCCGTCCGGACGCGGGTCACCGACTGGGACTTCCCAGCTGCGGCCCGCGCCCTGGGGCTCCCCAACGATGAGGGCGACTTGCTGGGCGCGTACACGGAGAAGCTGCTGAGCGGGCAAGGCAGGGCATGACCGCAGGGCGCACAGACCGCCGGCCATCCAGAGCGTGATGGCCTGGGGCTGGGCATGAGAGGGTCCTCGGTGTCCGACGATGGGTGGATGCGTGTTCACAGCCACTCGGCAAGGACTGCGACCAGTACGGTCGCCTCGTAGCGCACAGCGAGCTTGTCATACCTCGCGGCCACGGTCCGGTGACGCCTGAGGCGATTGATCCCGCACTCGACGGCATGCCGCTCGCGGTAGTCGGACTTGTCGAACTTCGGCGGCCGACCAGCCTGGGAGCCGAGTCTCCGGCGGTTGCGGACCCGGTCGGCCGGAACAGGGATGGTCGCCTTGATGCCGCGTCTTCGCGAGTAGGCGCGGGTTACGGCGGGAGTCGTACGACTTGTCCGCCCGCACCCGTTCCGGTCTGCTGCGAGGCCGGCCAGGGCCGATCCGCGGCACCCGGATCGCGTCCAGGACCGTCACGAACTGCGGCGCGTCTCCTCGCTGCCCGGCTGTGATCACGACGGACAGCGGCTTCTGCCCCTGCTCAACGGCAAGATGGATCTTGGTGGTCAGCCCACCCCGGAGCGCCCGAGGCCGTGGTCGGCGGGCTCGGTGAAGATGCCGCCGGTCGGCTTCTTCCGAGGATCCCCCTTTTCGACGCACCGGCAGCGTGCTGGTGGGCCCGGCAGACCGTGGAGTCGACGTTCACCTCCCAGGTGATCAGGCCCCTCGTGTCGGCCCTGGTATGCAACAAGGTGAGGATCCGGGCCCAGACACCCTCGCGCGGCCATCAGGGAAAGTGTCGGTGCACGGTCTGCCAAGGCCCGTACTTGTGCGGCAGATCCCGCCACGGAGCACCGGTCCGAACCTGTCACCGAATCCCATTGATCAACCGCCGCCAGCGCCGGAACTGTGGCTCACGCCTGCCGCAGGCAGCAACGACTCCAGCACCGACCACTGCTCATCAGAGAGATCCCCACGCCTCACACCGTGATCATCACGGCATGAGGCGCGGGATGGAACACCGATCTTGTGACTGAGCTCTTCAGTTGGCGAGTTGGGTGTCTGCCTACCGGTCACGACGCCGTCGTGACCGGGCCGGACCCGTGATCGTTGCCGCCCCGACCGGCCGGTACCGCCGATGGCCGGTACTGCCGTGATCGGGGCGGTTGCGCATCTGCCGGCCACCGGCATCGAGGATGGCCGGGGCCTGTCCTCGATGGCGGTGGCCCGGCCTCACTTCAGGTGCCGGGCGAAGAACCGGGCCCCGGCGTCGAGCTCGAACCGCGGGACGCCGGTGTGCCCGCCCATGTTGGCGTGCAGCGTCTTCTCCTTGGAACCGAAGGCGTCGAACAGGTCCAGGGCCGCCCGCCTGTCGTTCCCTTCGTCGTCCCATTGCAGCAGGACCTGCAGCGGAATGGTGACCTGGCGGGCTTCCTCGAACATGGAGCGAGGCACGAAACTCCCGGCGAAGAAGCCGGCGGCCGAGATGCGCGGCTCGACCACCGCCAGCCGGACGCCGATGGAGATCACTCCCCCCTCGTATCCGACCGGGCCGCCGATCTCGGGCAGCGACAGGAGGGCGTCCAGGGTGGCCTGCCATTCCGGGACCGACTTTTCGACGAGCGGGAGGACGAGGGCGTCGATGATCTCGTCGCCGACCGGTTCGCCGGCCTCCATGGCCCGCCGCAGGTCGGCGCGGGCCTGCTCGGCGGCGGCCCATCGAGGCCGGTCACCGCTCCCGGGGAGCTCGATGGTGGCCGCGGCGAAGCCGTACTTCGCCGCGTAGTACCGGGCCCGCCCCGCCAGCCGGGGGTACATCTTGCGCAGGCCGAGGGGCGGTGGGCTGATCAGGATCAGCGGCGCCGGTGCGGATGCGGACGCGGGCGTCCACAGGATGCCGGGGATCTCACCGAGGGTGAACTCGCGTTCGAGGACGCCGTCGTCGAGGCGCTGCTCAGAAGTGAATCGCATGGTCGTGCCTTTCGGGAGTGCTCGTGAACGGCGCTCCCGGACGACCTATCGCCCGACCGTGACCCCGGAGGGGAGCACCCATGTCGATACTGCGTTCACGGGTACCACCTCCTCGTTCTCTCGCACGGCCTCCGGGAAAGTAGCAGTGGTCGCCGCGGTCCGCCAACAGGTTATCGCGGAGACGCCTGGGCCCACCGTGAAGGCGGTCACGCTCAACCCGCCAACTGAAGCGCTCAGTCGCAGATCCGAAACACGGCCAAGTCGGCTGTCCGCTACGAAGTGACGGTGCTGGTCGCGGCCATCTACGAGTGGCTGTGACCGAAGGCCCCACCAAAGCACCTACTCGTCAGCTGATCGTGGCTCACGAAGCAGGGCCCGACTCCGCCCTCCAGCGTCGTTGTCCTTCGAGCCGGTGCACATAGCGTGGAGAGGAGCCGCGCAGGTCGATGCTGAGTGGGTAGGAGCCGTACTCGTCCAGGAGCAGCTTGCGGAGGAACGAGCAATGCTCATGACCTGTGGATCGGCCTCGGGACGGACGCGAAGGGCGTACCTTCCCGAGAGATCGTCTTCTGCAGTTCCTCGGCTCCTCGGCCGGGCTGTCCCCGGCCACCGTCACGCGGCTCACCCAGCGATGGCCGGCCGACCACCAGGCATTCGGCGAGCGCGACCTGTCCGCCACGGGCTACGTCTACATCTGGGCCGACGGCATCCATCTGCGGATACGTCCGGAGCAGGCGAAGGCGGCGGTCCTGGTCGTGATGGGCGTGCGCGCGGACGGCACCAAGGAGCTGATCGCCATGGCGGATGGCTACCGCGAGTCGTCGGAGTCCTGGGCCGGCCTGCTGCGAGACTGCCAGCGGCGCGGCATACGCGCTCCGGTCCTCGCCGTCGGAGACGGTGCCCTCGGCTTCTGGAACGCGATCAACGAGGTCTTTCCCGAAACCCGCCACCAAAGGTGCTGGGTTCACAAAACGGCCAACTGCCTCGCCAGCCTCCCGAAGTCGGCCCAGCCCGCGGCGAAGAAGGCCATCCAGGACATCTACAACGCCGAAGACCGCGAGCACGCGGCCAAGGCCATCGCCGCGTTCGCCAGACAGTACGGCGCGAAGTTCCCCAAGGCCGTCAAGAAGATCACCGATGACGAGGACGAACTACTGGCCTTCTACGACTTCCCCGCCGAGCACTGGGTCCACCTGAGGACGACCAACCCGATCGAGTCGACCTTCGCGACCGTCCGGCTGCGGACCAAGGTCACCAAAGGGGCCGGCTCACGAGCGGCCGCACTTGCGATGGTGTTCAAGCTCGTCGAGTCCGCCCAGACCCGCTGGCGCCGTGAAAGCACCCCACCTCGTCGCCCTCGTCCGAGTCGGAGCCCACTTCGAACGCGGCTACCTCGTGGAACGGCCGCAGACGACCGCAGCATGAATCATGAACAGGGTGGCGGACCTGCCTCAAAGTTCGAGATCATCCGATCATGTCGGATGACACGCCAGGACAGGACCTCCCCGCCGGCTTCGGGTTCCGGCCGTATTGGGGCGACGTGGACCACGGCCCCATGGCCGCGGCGCGGCTGGAATGTGTCGAACGGGACCGGGTCGACGCCCGTTCGGTTGTGGAAGGGCTCCCGACAGCCGCCGAGATCGCCGAGGCCTCTGTGATCCCCCACTCGTCGCGGCGGTTGCGGATCGTGGTGGCCGAGCAGGTGGAGTCCGCGATCGCTTCGTAGGAGCAGCCGAACCGGAGGATCTGGAGCAGTTTGCCGAAGACGAGCCGGTCGCCGATCCGGCGCCGGTGGCAGCCCAACGGGTGGCTCTGATCAAACTCGGGCCGCTGCGGCAACAGGCCGGCCAATTGGTCCCAGAGCGGTTCAGTCAGCCATGATGGCAGTACAGGCACAGGTCTCCTCAGTGATCACAGAGCGTCGCAACTCCATGATCACGAATCTGTGCCTGTGCCGTCTGCCAACTGGCCCCGCCTGCTGACGATCTGCGCGGCCTCCGGGGTCGCGATGCCACAACAAGCGGCTCATTGCTCGTCCTCGAGGCCCTGAACGTCGACAGGCTGCGTGCCGTTGAAGGTCACCAGGATTCCGTAGGGGTCCGCCAGCCGGAACCTGCTCTCCGTGAACCGGATTGCCCAGGTCTGGTCGGCCCACACCACTGCTTCGGGAACTGCCAACGGCAACTCTGGAAGATCCAGCCAGCTCAGTTCCTCGGGTGTGAGTTCAAAGTGCCGCTCCCGGAGCCGGGTCCGGCAGTACCGTACGGCCTGGTCGACGAAGACGTCGAAACGGCTCACAACGTCGTGAGCGAGTTGGAGGGTGACCTCTTCAGGCAGCGCGGCCGGCTCAATCACCAGACTGATAGCCGCCGCGTTGCCGCCTGCCGACTCCGGGAAGCAGCCGGTCCAGCAGGCCAAAGACGGAGGGCTCTCCGTCCGTTTCAACGCAAGCCCGGCGACACGCAGCGTTGCGGGCAGGTCCACACCAATGTCCGAGATACTTGGCAGTTCGCCGTCGTCCGACATCGGCTCAGCATATGCCAAGCCGCATCACGCCGATTACCCGACAGTCGAGACACACGGTGACCGCGCGACCACTCTCCACTCCCGAACCGAGCCCTATCTGCGCGACCTCCAAGCCATCGCACGCCTTCGTCCCACCGGCGACGGACCGTGTGTCGCCCTCCCGACCGCGCTCAAGATGCCCGTCCGGCCGGGGCCAGGCTCTGACCGCGGAAGGCTCTGACCGCGGAACGCGACGCCCTCACCGCAGTTCTGGACATCGTCGCCACCGAGCGTAACCCTGCCCTGCGCGCCGCGTTCGGTGTGGGTCCCGACACCGCAGCCCAGATCCTGGTGACCGTCGGCGGCAGCCCGGACCCCTACGCAGGGAGATGTCCTTCGCGGTTCTCTGCGGCGTCGCGGCTGTCCCTGCCTTCACGGTCCCGGACGTCTCCGACCTCCGGCCCGCACGCCAGGCCGAGAACATCATCCTGACCACCGTCGTCGAGCACTTCGGCGTCCGGTCGGCAGTGATCTCCTGCTTCGAACACGGCACACGCCGCGACGACGGCCTCGCCAGTGCCTACTGAGACTGGCTCACTGCGACCCGACCGCACCAGAAGCGGATTCACTCATAGACGGAGGCCGCTCGAAGAGCTCTGGCCAGGAAGGTCCAGTTTCCTTCCTCGGGGAGCTGCTTCCCGAAGTTTCGATACCAGTCCGGCGAGTCATCCATCCACGCCGCGAGGGCCTCAAGGAAGTGATCAAGGCTCTGGTTCTCCCATTCGTGCCCCCGGCGGAGGTAGTCCTGATGCAGTTCTCGGACGAAGGCGACCAGCTCGTCGCGGCTGCGGACCTCGCTGTCGGGAGTAAGTGACATGGAGCGAAGGTACCTTGCGCCTGCGAGCGCCTCTCCGCGCTCGACGATCAATAGGAGCGTCGGGGCGGCCTCATGCCTGTGGTGGTCGGGGTGCGCGGTGACGGGCCGGAGTTCGTGACCATCCCTCGCATTCGAACGGTGCCGTCCCCCTCCGTATGATCCGCAAGATCCGTGCCGGATCCCGGACTCGGCTCCGGCGCAGATCTTGGGGAGCAGTTGCGGCAAGTGCCGCAGAGCTGTCGGCCATACTCGGGTGCGGGTGTGAGATCGGCTCAACCGGCCCCCGTGATCACTGCCGACCGGCGCCCCGGACTGCTCGGCTCAGCCCAGCGTGTCCATCAGAGCGGTGACATAGGCATCCAGCCGCTGCTCCACAGCTCGCGTCGTCAGCTCTGTTCTCCCGGCGTTCCGCCATGGCTGCGCGACCTGCTGCACTTCTTCTGAGCATGCCAGCCCGTCCCGCACGTGCCAGTACAGCCGCTCGCTCGCTGCTGTGGCCAGCACCCCGCCGGCCTCTTCGTACGCCTCGGAGAACCGCAGGCCCCAGGCCGGGCCGTGCAGCAGTGCGAGCATGGTGGAGCAGTGCGCCACATCGAGATCCGCCGGGCCCCAGGAGCTCGCCGCCCAGTCGACGACGCCGGTGATCCGGGCACCTGCCGGGTTCGGGGGCGGTACGTCGAACAGTACGTTGCCGGGTTGGAAATCCCGGTGAAGGAATCGCCCTTCATAAGGTGGCGCCGGCCTGCGGATCACGTCGATCGCCGCGGTCCATACCGCCGCGTCGGCGCCCTTTGGAACCACGACGGTGTCGGCGGTCGTCAACGCCACGTACTTTCCGGGCCGCTCGACGGGTCGCAACGCGTGGATCGCCACGAGTTGACGGGCCAGCAGAGGCACGCGTGTCTCGATTCCCTCGTCGTCGAGGACCGTCCGGCCCGTCAGATGTGTCATGAGGAGCGAGGGAAACTCGCAATACGCTGCGGTCGGATCCACCGCGACCAGTTCAGGAGCCCGCACGCCGGTCCCCGCGAGCAGGGTCAGGGCGCCGGTCTCCCTGTTCAGCCAGTCTTCGGCGTGCTCCACGGAGAATAGGTCGACAAAACTCCGCAGCACCAGGTCACGGGTGCCTCCGTCCCGCGTGCCGATGATCAGCTTTCGCATTTCGGCAGTGATACCGCCGTGCAGCGCCTCGGTCCTGACGATCCGTTCGCCGACTTCCAGATGCCGGCTCACCCAAGCCAGTGTCAACGGTCTGACAGCCGCCACTTCATCGTGCTTGGTCATCGTGCCACCTCATCATCCGGACGGCAGCACGCGCAAAGAGAATTCACGGAGCTGACGGCAACACCGCTCTGTTCCTGTCGTGTTGCCGCAGGTGCCGGATCTCCGGTGCAGGATGAGACCGGCTGTGGCAACGGCGAAGTGGCGACGTGGGTGGCATACGAAGCCGGTGCGGGTGTCCGAGCCGTACTGTGGCAGCGTGGTGCCAGGTGCGCCGGTTCCCTCCGCCGCCGAACTCCTCCTGGCTGAACCGCTTTGAGGGCCGGTTCACGGCACTGTGCGTACCGCACGCTCGACGGAACGGGCCACACCGACCGCAAGGAGCGGCGCAGCAGGATCCGCCGGTGCATTGTCTGGCGAAACCGCCCCGGACGGGCGCCTGCGCACCGTCGTCGACCGGGCAACGTTGCCTGATGTGATGCCAGGCCAGACAGGTGTGCCGAGTGGTTACGCGGCGGCGTCACCGGGCCGTTCTTCGCCACCGGCCGCGTAGCAGGCTTCCGGATCGTCGCCTTCGGCCGGAGCCGTGGCGGCGATGACGGCGTCCAGCGTGTCCCGTGCGGCCAGCAGGCCCGCCACAGCCTCGTTGATGCGTTCACGTTCCCGGTTCAGGTCGGGCAGCATGCCGGAACAGGCCGGCGCCAGGGTCTGTCCGTCGTGGACCATGCAGGGCATCAGTTCGGCGATCGTGGCGGTGTTGAGACCGGCGCCGAGCAGCATGCGGATACCCCGGACAGTCGCTATGTCCTCTTCCGTGAACTCGCGGTATCCGCTTGGCCGCCGCGATGGCTTGAGCAGCTCCTGCTCCTCGTAATAGCGCAGCAGGCGTTGGCTGACACCTGTTCGCCGGGAGAACTCACCCATGCGCATGTGACGATCACCACGTTCAGTTGACTCTCACATTGATGTGAGACAGCAGTCTATTCCGCATGACGAACCAGCAATCAGCAAGCCCGCAGCACCAGTCCGTCACCGTCGTCGGCCTCGGGCCCATGGGCCTGGCCCTCGCCGGGACACTTCTGGAACACGGCCACCCCACAACCGTCTGGAACCGCACTCCGGAGAAAGCCGACACCCTCGTCACCAAGGGCGCCCACCGCGCGGAGACCATCGCTGAGGCGGTGTACGCGAGTCCTGTCACGATCATGTGTCTCAAGGACTACGAGACCATGTACGCGGTTCTCGGCTCCGCTGGTGACGCCTTGAGGGGCCGCGTACTGGTCAACCTCAACTCCGGTACCCCGAGTGAGGCGCATGCCGCGGCCGGCTGGGCAACCGAGCGGGGGGCCGACTACCTGGACGGCGCGATCATGGTGCCGCCGCCCCTTGTCGGGCACCCCGAGTCCGTCTTCCTCTACAGCGGGTCACGCGATGTCTTCGACGCGCACCGGACGACGCTGGCGAGCATGGGCGACCCCCGGTACCTCGGCTCCGACCCCGGCCTGTCGGTGCTGTACAACGCGGCACTGCTCAACATGATGTACACGACCATGAACGGCTTCCTGCACGCCACGGCGCTGGTCGGGACGGCGAACGTATCGGCCGTCACGTTCGCCGAACTCGCACTCGGCTGGTTCATGCCCTCGGTGATGGACTCAACCCTCACCGAGCAGGCTCCCGACCTGGACAGCGGCAACTATCCCGGCGACCTGGGCACCATGGAGATGAACCTCAACGCGCTTGAGCACATCACCCGCACCTGCGTGGAGCAGGGCATCCACTCCGATCAGCCGCGGCTGATGCAGGTGATCGCCGAGCAGGCGATTGCCGAGGGCTACAGCGGCAAGAACTACCTGGCCGTGTTCGAAGTGTTCAAGAAGGCGACACGGACTCCGTGACCTCATTCCAGGCTGTACACACGGACGGTTTGCTGCAACCGGCCCTGGGGGAAAGGTCAGCGCCGGGAGGCCACCGTGCCCTCGGCCTGGATCACGGCCGTACGGGCGTCCAGGTCGATACCCATGCGTGACGGTGCGCTGTCCAACGTGTTGTCCTTGAGCTTGTCGTTCAGCCTCGTCTTCGTTGGGGGGTAGGGATGGAACAGGCGGTTCTCGAATCCGTCAGGTACTCCGCCGAGTGCCAGGACTGCGGTGCGGAGCTGGAGTGCTGGGGAGTTCAGACACTGGTGGGCGGCCAGTTGCGATGGGACGTTGAATTGGCCTGTTCCGCCTGTGGATTCGCGGTAGCCGTGTGCGGTGGCGACGTGCCGGCCGAGCGGCGGGAGCAGATGCTCTCCGAGCATGGAGCCGCGAGGCTTCAGGTGGGCAGTACACCGACGAAGAGCGTCGCCATCATGCGTGTGCTGCGGGCTGAGCTCGGTATTGACCTGAAGAACGCCAAGGCTGTGCTGCGCCGTGTGCTGGACGGTGACTACTCAGGGACGCTTCCCGAGATGGAACACCTGGCCCGCGCACTTCGGGAGTCCGGCATCGCTGCCGCCGCTACTCGCCCTTAGGGCGTCTGATCCGGTAGCTCCGTGACGGTTCGCCTGGGCGGGGTGCCCTTCCTGTGGTCAGCGGGCCGGCTGTACGCCTGGCAGTAGCGAGGAAGCGGGCCGCTTCGTGCCGGGTGGCCGGGCGGGGTTCTTCGAGCCTGCCGGCCTTCCGGTGGCCGGCCGTGAGGGTTTCGGTGCACAGGCCGGGGAGCCGGTCTTCGTGCGCAGGTTCCTGAATTCCTTGCGGACCCGAGTGGGCGTGAGCTTGTCCGGCGGAGCGGGTTTCTCCCAGGGCCGCCGGAGACCGGTGGTCGGCGAACGGGCGGGCCGGAGCCGGGCGTAGGTGGCGATCACGGTCCCCCTGATGCCGAACGCGAACGATGTGGGCGCGAGTTGCACGGAGGCGCGCCGGAGGTTCACTCGCCCGAGTGATTGTTACGCTGTGCGCATGGGCGGACACTCGAAGTATTCGAGGGGGCTCATGGGGGCTCCCGGCGTGAGAGGAAAAGTCATGGCCGCAGTCGAGTCTTCCGCCACTGAGGTGCCGCGGATCGCGAGTAGTTCGCAGGCCGCCGACAGGGACCAGGGCCTCGCGGCGATCGGCGGCAACGTCGGCGCCGTGTGGCGGGCGTGGTGGACGTGGACCCCGGGGAACGGAACGTTCAACCTCCAGCTCCCCTGGAATGTCATCGGGATCAACTCGACGGTCGTCATCACGGCCTCCGAGATCGACGGCAACGGGAACCGGTTCGTCGGTGGGGCGCCGTTCCAGGTGTCGAGCATCGCACCCAGCAACGGACTGGTGACGTTCAAGATCAACATCGGCTGGAGCAGCCCACTGCCGATGCGCACCGACGTCCTGGTCTTCAACTGAGCACCGCTCCCCGTCCGCCCGGTCACACAGGCCGAGGACCGCGCTGATCCGCCGACCCTTGCCCGCTCGCGACGCTGACCCCTGTCAGTTCCATGGATTCGTAGCCGGACATGGGAACGACAGCACGAGACCCCGGGCGGGATGATGCCCGGGGTCTCTGTGCAGTGCTGTTCCGCCCGGTTCACCCGACGTACCTCGCGCAACATGTGATTCCCGGGTCTTGCCCAACCGCTGACCGGTGGGCTCGATCGTTTCCGGGACTCCGGAGGGCTTTTCGCACCGACTCATGTCCGCAAGCTCGGGGGCCTGCCCTTCCCGTGGTAGAGGTCGAGGGCGAGTGCGACGGCGGCGTGGGTGGCGGGGTGGGGGTCCTGACGTCGCCAGATGAGGTGGACGGGGACAGGGGAGGCATTGCGCAGGGGGCGGTAGGTGATGCCGTCGCGGCGGTACTGGGCGGCGGTGGCCCGGGGGGTGACGCCGACACTGCGGCTGGTGGCGATGGCGGCGAGCCAGTCGTCGATGTCGTGGGTGTACTCGACGTCGGGGCATTCGTCTGCGGGCCACAAGTCCAGAGTGGTGGTGCCGGTGCGTCGGTCGATGACGAGGGTGCGGGCCGGGATCTCGTCCAGGCGGACGCTGCGCCGACGGGCCCAGGGGTCGTCGGAGGCGAGCGCGACGACGCGGTGCTCGTGGCCCACCAGGGCATGCGACCAGGGCTTCAGATCGAGTGGGGCGCGGACGACAGCCAGATCGCACATCCCTTCGGCCAGCCCGCCGGTGGGGGAGTTGTGACGGACGAGCCGGAGCTCGATCTCGGGGTGGCTCTCGTGCCAGCGGCGCTGGAACTCGGTGGTGTGGGAGCCGAAGGCGGACCAGGCGTGGCCGATATGGAGCCGGGCATGTCCGCCGGTCGCCTCCGCGACGAGATCGTGGGCGCCGGCGAGCAGGACGCGTGCGCGCGCGAGGGCCCGCACGCCCGCGGACGTGGGCGCGACCGTGCGGCTGGTGCGGTGCAGCAGCCGCACGCCGAGGAACTGCTCCAGGGCGCGCAGGTTGCGGGAGACAGCCGCCTGGGAGATGCCCAGTTCAAGGCCTGCGTCGGTGAAGCTACCTGTGTCGACGATGGCAACCAGGCAGCGCAGGTGTTTGAGCTCCAGGTCGGCGGTGTTCCATCGTCGCTCTTCCATACGCTCAGCGTATCAATGGCCTGGTGGATGCATTTTGCGTATTGCTGCGCGGGGACCACGGTGAAGGGCATGGTGCTGGAGAATTCTCACGAGGGTGCCGGACGTGTTTCCGGCGCCGCCCACAGCGGTGGCACCGGCCAGGACGGCAAGCGCCTGACCGGGGTGGCGCTGATGCTGGGCAGCGGCCTGTCCAACCAGGCCGGAGCGTCGGTGGCGGCGCTGGCGTTCCCGGTGATCGGCCCGGTGGGTGTGGTGGCCGTCCGCCAGTGGATTGCCGCCGCGGTGCTGTGGGCGGTCGGCAGGCCACGGCTGGGGTCGTTCACCGCGGCACAGTGGCGGCCGGTCCTGGGGCTCGCTTTGGTGTTCGCCGCGATGAACCTGTCCTTGTACATGGCCATCGACCGGATCGGGCTCGGGCTGGCCGTCACGCTGGAGTTCCTCGGCCCGCTCGCTGTGGCCCTCGCCGGCTCGCGCCGCCGCGTCGACGCCTTGTGCGCGGTGGCCGCCGCGGGTGCGGTGGTCGTCCTGGCCCGTCCCTCGCCCTCCACCGACTACGTGGGCATCGCCCTGGCTCTGCTCGCCGCGGTGTGCTGGGGCAGCTACATCCTCCTCAACCGAGTCGTCGGCCACCGCCTGCCCGGACTGGAGGGTTCGGCTGCCGCCGCCGCGGTCTCGGGTGCGCTCTACATTCCCGTCGGCGTCCTGGCGTTGTGGCTGCGTCCCCCGACCGCGGTCGCCATGGCCTGCGCGCTGGCGGCCGGCGTGCTGTCCTCCGCCGTGCCCTTCCTGGCGGATCTGCTGGCACTGCGGCGAGTGCCCACGCGGTTCTTCGGCGTCTTCATGAGCGTCAATCCGGTCTTCGCCGCACTGATCGGTCTCGTCGTACTCGGCCAGCACCTCGACGCGGCGGCCTGGCTCGCCATGCTGGTGATCGTCGGCGCGAACGCGGTCGCCGTCACCACGGCTTCTCCCACTGTCACCACCACCGACGGGAGCGTCTCGTGAAGATCTTCACCGTCCACGCCCAGGCTGTGGCAATCGGTCGGCACTCGACATTGCCGCTGGTCAGCAGAGGGAGCCTGGAGGACACCGCTGCCTCGCGTCCGGGCGGCCGAAAGCGCCCAGGACAGGAGGACGGAGATGTATCGGCGGATTCGGGAGCTCGTTAGAGCCGGGTTGCGTTCGCCTCCGTCCCCGTGCCCCGCACCACTTCCAGCAACATCCCCGCCACCGCGCTCAACCGGCGCTTGCGGAGGTCCAGGACAGGAGTCGGGTTCGAGAGGCCGTGGGATGCCAGCAGGTTCATCAAGGCCCAGATCGCGTCAGGGCGTCCCGTCAAGGGGAGTTCCTGACCGTCGGGGGCGATGATCTTGGCCGCGGTGGTGCCGGCGAGGAGGTTGGTGCGGGCCCAGTCGATGACGTACGACCTGCCGTTCGGGTCGGCGTGGAGGACGGCCTCCCTGGTGCGGTGCAGGACCGCGAGGTAGTCCATCGGCACTGTCAGCCGCCGGGCGGCGTCGAACGGGGGTGTCCCGTCCGCGGGACGGATACGCAGCACCGTGTCGAGGACCGGGCCGTGGCCCTGGAAGGTGTGCGTGACGCGCATGTGCAGGAACCGGGCACGCACCAGAACGCCACCGCGGCGCGACCATCGGCTGCCGACCGAGCCGAACGCCGCCGACTCACCCGGGAGGTGGTCCACGATCCACCGGGACTCCTCGCCCGGCTCGGTCACCGGCGCCCGGTCCTCGGGGAGATCGCGGTCCCGGGCGATCAAGGCGGTGTAACGCGCCGCCGTGTGCGCGTCCAGGCGCCGGAGGTCGATCGTGTCGCCGACCATCTCGATACCACCGGCTTCCCGGGCGATCCGCATCTGTTGCAGTAGCCGGCCGGGGCGCCGGGTCGCATCGGTCCACCGGCCCTCAAGGTCGATCATTCTGCTGGTTCTCGTGCCCGCCATCAGGGCGCTGCGGGGCCAATGCGGGGTGACCTTGCGTGGAGCCTTCGGATCGGCGCGGCTACCAGGAGTGGCCGGGTCGACGAGGACGGCCAGGCGGCCCGCCGTGACCGCCGACAGACACAGGGACGGTACCCGCCACTCGTCCGTGATCTCGAACCAGGCGGATTCATCAGCCCCATCGGGCTCCTCGGCGTGATGCACCCGCAGCTTCAGCCTGATCAACGGCGTGAACTCGTCGGGGGCGTAGTCGCCGAAGCAGGTCGTGAAGGTCGCCTCGCCGTCGGGGCTGTACCGTACGAGTGACGCTTCCAGGACATCCGCCCGCGCCAACCGCGCCTGTGTCGAGCCTTGTTCGGACCGTGGCGCCCACATCACGAAGGTGTCGTCCCCGTAGGAGACGCTCTCGTGCTTCACCCGGTCCCTGCGCGTGATCCGGGGGAATTGCCTCCGCGCGTCTTTGAGGGCCATGACAGGGATCAAGACCGAGCCGACCAGTCCGATGAGGAGCGCGATCCAGGCCCAGTCCTCCCCCTCGTCCCAGGCGGCATATCCCACGATGAGGGCCAGGGGGACCGGGAAGCAGCAGACCGTGGCGAAAACCAGTTTGCCGATCAACACACTGGTATAGCTACGCATGGCCCCACCTCATGCTCGTCCCCGTACCCCGCGCCACGAATCGTCGCCTGGGGTTACCGCCCGCTGCCCCCATGGTCCCGTTGCCCTCGCCCCAGCACCACCCTGCCGGAAGGGCCGGTCCACTTCCCGGGCCGGAGACGCGTCATCGCTCGTCTGTCAGAGCTCGGAGCAGCATGGATACGCGCTCCAACTAGGGGCGCGTATTGAGTCGTGAACGATCTGCGGGTTCTGCCATTCCGGCGACGCCTGGACGGGTACACCTTGATGCCTTACGCAAGCGCAACTGGCGGTCGTGGAGCGGTAGTTCATCGGGCCTTACCTGCCGATCGGCAGGTAAGGCCCGTATTCCGAGCGGGTGCGGCAGCAGTTCGAGGGCGTGATCAGTAGCGTGACTCCGGGGTCTTCGAGGCCCTGCTGGAGGGCCTCGATCGCCGAAGCGGCGAGGCGCGGCGAAGCGGGGCGAGGCGGACGTGTCCCTGCCCGGCGTGGACTCCACCACCGCCCGGACCTACCACGATGCCGCCGGGATGCACCTGGACGAGGGCGTCCGGACGCCCTGGCGGAAGCCGCCGCCGAGGAGGAGAAGGCCCGGCAAAAAAGGGGGGGCGAGGCGGAAGGCCAAGGCGGGCGATCCGCCGACCGTGGTCCCGCCCACGAAGAGCGACGACGTATCCGACGCCGACACAAACACCGGCTGAGGGCCGAAACCCGATCGGGCGCTTGCGGGGCGGGCATACCAGCAAGGTCCAGCGCCCTAACCCGATCGGGTGCTGGAGCAGTTCTCCGTACCACCCGGCAACCGACTCCACGGCTGCCGGGCGTTCGGAAGGGAACGGGTTGTCAGAGGCGGAACCAGGGGCCGCAGGCGGTGTCTGCTCCGGCCCTGCCGGTGCAGACCTGATAGCTGAGGGCGGGTGCGGACGCGGCCATGTTCTGTTCGCCGCAGCCGGCCGTGACACCGTTCGCGTCGTCGATGGTGCGGGTGGCGGTGCCCCCGGTGCTGTTCTGGTACGTGTAGTGGGTGCGTACACCCCAGTTGTCGGCGAAGGTGTCGCAGGCATACACCCGCAGACCGTTGTCGTCGGCCCCGCCGTATCCGCGGCTCTGGCCCTCGGCCTGGACGGGGTACTCGCTCGCCGAGGCGGTGGTCGCGGTGAGCAGGACGGCACTGGTGGCCGTGACGGCGGCCAGCAGGACCCGAATCGTGTGTCGCATGGTCAACTCCCGTGTGGATTCCGGACTCTCCCAGCAGTCCACCGGCCCGACACGGCCCGTCGGCGGTCGGGACGTCCCGACAGGGCACGAGGCGCGAGAGCGGGGAGGCGCCCCGGCATTGTCCGCCGCAGCGCCTCCCGGGCCGACAGGCTCATGGGGAGGAATGGCCCTCGGGAACGCCTCCCAAGCCTGCACGCGGGGCATGTCCCTCTGAAGAGCTACCGACGGGACATGCGCCTTAATTCCTGTTCTCTGCCAACTGCCTCCCGAGCAGGTACGGGGCCGCGCCTTGGGCATCCAGCGACGCGCATCATGGGGGAGAGGAGAAGCGGCCGGCACTCTCGGTCCGCGCGGTGGGTGACACGGGTGCCGCCGCCCCAAGAGCCCGACCCTGATACCGGAATCACCCGCCCGCGGTGGTGAGCCTGTCGCCGTTCGCGAACCCACCGCCTCGCGGCCACCCGCGAGCCGATGGCGGCAACGCTCGCGCGATCTCCCGCGGTCCATCCGGAACGATCCGCCCCCACTGCCCCGGCTGAGGGGCATGCCGATCGCGGCGGGGTCATCCACTTGCTCCACAGCCACCGTCGGCGAGCCCCGGATGCCGTCGCGTGAGAATGAAGTGATCATGGCTTCCCCCTGCCGCGCCGACGTGCCTGCGAGAAGAGCCGGACGGCAGTGGCAGCGGGATGAGGCGGTTCGGTCCGAGGCCCTGTGGCCCTACGGTGGCGCGATGGTGCGTGTGCGACACATGGATGGGGCTGATGTCGATGCCGTCTCGACGATCAGGGTCAAGGGGTGGCAGACGGCGTACGCCGGCATCGTCCCCCAGGCGTACTTGGACGCGATGACGGTCGAGGGCGATGCCGACCAGCGGCGGCGGTTGCTCTCTCGACCCCGCCGGAAGTCGCGAGACCTCGTGGCGCTCGATGACCGGGGTCCGGTGGGGTGGATCTGCTTCGGGCCGTGCCGTAGCGAGGTGCCCGGCGTGCAGCGGATGGGTGAGGTCTACGCCCTGTACGTCTTGCCGGACCTGATCGGCCGGGGCATCGGCCGGAGGCTCCTGGACGAGGCTCACACCCAGATGAAGAGCCACGGTTTCGAGGCGTCGGCCTTGTGGGTTCTCGGTGACAACCACCAGGCCAGGCGCTTCTACGAGCGGGCGGGCTATCAAGCCGACGGTGCGGTTCAGGACGACGTCTACGATGAGATCACGCTCTCCGAACTCCGCTACCAGCGTGCGCTCTGACACTCCGGGGCACCCGCAGCAGGGGCGACAGCGCACTCGTGGCGCCCCGGCTCGCCCTGACCGGAGCTGCGGAAATCCGGTTCACCGTGGCGACCAGGACCGTGCCCCTGCTGGACCGGTACGGTGCCGACCAGCCGCTGTGGCCGCAGAGGAACAGCGAGACCCGCGACGGCCCGCGCAGCCGGCGGGCCCGGCATTCCCGTCGGAGGCCTGTGGCCACGGCACGTCGCCCATCCGGTCCCACTGGCCGGGTCGTCGGGACGGGGCCGTCGCGGTCGTTTCCGTACACCTGTCGCCACGGTGGCTCGGTCATGCGATCAGGCAGTCATCGGCCTGCCGGGAGCGTCATCCGTTCGGGCGGAGTGCCCCGAATCGAGTCGCATCTAAAATCGAACAGGTGATCTAATCGAAGTATGACCTTTCCCTTCCCCGATGATCTGGTCCGGGCCCAGCGTGAGTGGCTCGCCACCTACCGGCAGCTCGCCGCGCCGCGATCCCGCCACACCACCGCCCTGCGTCGCCGCCTCCTGGACCTGTCCGCCAGGATTCTGTGGCATCCGTTCTGGTCCACCCCGTCCGGGCGTACCCCCGCGGCCCGGGTCGAGCTCCGGCGGCTTGCTCACCGCCAGGAGCAGAAGTGCGGGACGAGAGCGGCATGACCCGCCGGACGTCCTGCATCGAAGCCTGCGGGCTGATCGTTCGCACCGGCTGCCACAGGCGCTCCTGCCGTCCCGGCTCCTGAGCCGGCGGGCTGTCTGCCGCTGCGTACGAGCACGATGACCAGGAGAAACCGGCGCGGGCTCCCCAGCCCCGGCCCCAGCCTTGGCCCCAGTCTTGGCCCACGGAGGCAGACGGCGGAGGCGGGCGCTCGCGATGTGGCGGCGGCCGGGGGGGGCCTGCTGGCCCTGTTGGGTATCGGATCTGACGGTGCGCGTCGGCCGCCGTGACGTGTCACGCCGTGTCACGCCGTGACGTGACGGGACGCGAACGGAGGCGCGGTGCGTCGGAATGCCGGGCCCTGAGCGCGAGCCGTGGACCGGATCGCCGGGCGGGGGTGAGTGGGGAACGACCCGGGCGGGAGTCCGTCGACCGCGCCCGGGTCCGGTGCACGGCCCGGCGGGATCCGGGCCGTGCCGCGTCACTCCATTACTTCAGCCCGCTGTCCAGCGCGGTCATCAGCTGACCGTTCGGGGTGTCGCCGGACATCTCCCAGACGAAGCCGCCCAGCAGTCCCTTGGACTTGACCCAGGCGGTCTTCCTGGCGATGGACCAGGTGTCGTCGAAGGACCACCACTGGCCGTTGGTCCCGGTGTAGCCGTACGTCGACACGGACTGCTCGTCATGACGGATGGTCATGTTCGGGAAGCTGGTGATCAGGTTGTTGTAGCCCCTGACGCCGGCTTCGGTGTCGAACTGGCCGGGTGCGGCGCCGTTCGCGCTCTGCCACTCACCGTTGACGCCGCCTTCGGCGACGCCCTGCCAGCCGCGCCCGTAGAAGGGGAAGCCCACGGTCAGCTTGCGGGGGTTGACCCCGGCGCCGAGGTAGGCGTTGATGGCGTTCTCGACGCTGAAGTGGAACGAGTACGGGTCCTGTTCGTCCGTGTAGAGGTTGGACGCGTGGCCGGTGCGGTTCGGCTCCCAGGAGTTGTCGCTGCCCGCACCGTGGAAGTCGTAGCCCTGCACGTTGGCGTAGTCGAGGGACTCGAAGATGCGGCTGAGGTCCCAGCCGGCCTCGATCTTCGCCGGGTCGGCCGGGGTGAACGCGGTGAGCAGCTTGTGCTCGCCGCCGAGCGCGTCGAGCTGCCGGCGGAATTCCGCGAGCAGGGCGGTCAGGTTGTTCTTGTCCTGCGGGCCGTAGTGGTTGCCCGGGTGGCCCTCGGAGCCCGGCCACTCCCAGTCGATGTCGATGCCGTCGAAGATGCCGGCCCCGGTGCCCGGCCCGCCCGCGCCGTTGTAGAGAGGCAGGTCACCCTTGATCCACACGTCGATGCAGGACTTGACGAACTTCTCCCGGGACTGCTGCGTGGCGGCGGCGTCCGAGAAGAACTTCGAGTACGTCCACCCGCCGAGCGACACGACGACCTTCAGCTTGGGATACTTGGCCTTCAGCTTCTTCAACTGGTTGAAGTTGCCGCGCAGTTTGCCCCAGCCGTCGTCCGCGACACCGTCCACGGACTGGGCGGCGGACATGGGGCGTGCGTAGTCGGCGTCCGCGTCACCGGCGCCGGTGCCCTCGTCCGGGTCCTGCGGGTCGGCGGAGACACCCTTGGTCACACCCGCCTGGCAGGTCAGGTTCTTCGGGTCGATGTTCTCGAACGAGTAATTGATGACGTCCAGCTTGGCCGCGGCGCCGGAGGTGTCGAGGTTCTTCACGAAGTACTGGCGTCCGTAGATGCCCCACTGCGCGTAGTAGCCGACCTTGAGCTGCTTGCCCGCCCCGGCCACGTCGTCGGTGGTGACGGTCAGGGCGTCGGTGGCGGGCGACGGGTTGTCGGCGGTGTCCCGGGCCTTGACCGTGAAGGTGTACGGGGTGGCCGGGGAGAGCCCCTCCACGGTGGCGGTCAGGGTATCCGCGCCGACGGACTTGACCAGCGTGCCGCCGCGGTAGACGTCGTAGGCGGCCACGGCGACGTTGTCGGTGGACTTGTCCCACGCCAGGCCGACGGTGGAGGCGGTTCTACCGGTGGATCGGAGATTGCCCGGCGCTGTCGGCGGCGTCGGGTCGGTCGCCGGGTCCACCGTCTTGACCGACAGCGGGCCACTGGCGGGCCCGACGTTGCCGCGGGTGTCCTTGGCCCGGACGGTGAAGGTGTGGTCGGTTGCCGGAGTCAGGCCGCTGACGGTCGCGGAGGTTCCGGTCACCGCGGCGACCGTTTCCGTGCCGCTGAGCACCTCGTACCCGGCCACGGGGTGGTCGCCGCCGCCGGCCGCGGCCCAGCTCAGCGAGACCGTGCGCGCGGTGATCGCGGTGGCCTTCGGCGTTCCGGGGGCGGTCGGGGGGACGTCGGGGCTGCCGTCGCACTTGTCGCCGTTGATCGTGCAGCCGGTCGGGGTGCCTGGGGTGCCGTTCGCCGTGAACCAGTAGCTGTACGGCTCGGTGCTGCCGCCGGCCGCGACGTTGGCGTTGTAGAAGGCGTTCTTGACGGTCACATGGCTGCCGGAGACGGTCACTTCGCCGTTGTAGTTGCCGGACAGAGTCACCCCGGCCGGCAGGTTGAACTCCAGGGTCCAGCCGTTGACCGCGGCCGTGCCGGTGTTGCGGACGATGTACGTCCCTTTCCACCAGGAGCCGTTGTCCTGCGTGGTGAAGGACGCGGTCAGGGTACCGGCCGCGTGGGCGGGTGCCGCGAGGGCGGTGAGCCCCGCGAGCGGCAGCAGCAGGGCGGTGCCGAGGACCGCGAAGCGTCGCCGCAGCCGTCGTGCGCTGCCGGAGCGGTGCGGATGTGCCGCTGCCCTCGTACCGGGAAGCGGTCTCTGTCCGGAAAATGGTCTGCGCCTGTGGAACATGGTTCTCCCTGTGGTGGTGGGGTGGTACAGGGGTGAGATGAACCGTGCGCTTGCGCCTGCGGGTGACCGGACGAAGGCAGGCGGGTGTGCGAGGCGGAGCCGGACCGCGGACCGGGTGCCGCCTTCGGCCAGGACGCCCCACAACGTAGAAGGTCTGGACCAATGCGTCAATAGGTCCAGACCATGAATGGATCGCCCGGTACGCCCTGGGGTGAGCATGGGTGAGATCCACCCGTTGATGATCACGCGAACCGTGATGGGGGCGGAGCGGCGGACCGGCCCGGCGGCCTGCTCCCAGGGTGCCTCCGTGGGTCCTGCGCCGTGCCAACGAACAGGAACGGGCCGCGCGGGCCTGAGTCCCTGAGTGCCTGAGTCCCTGAGTGCCGACGGGTGAAGCGCGGCGCACACGCGGCGCGCCTTCGGTCACCGGCCTCGGCTGCCCGTGGGGACGCGTGCTCGGATGCCTGAGGCTGCCCCTGCCCCTGCCCTGCCCGCCCGGCCGGCCGTTCCGCCGGTGTTGTCACTCGGTGTGTGTGGTGTGGGTGGTGATGTGGATGTACTGGACGTCGAGTTGGTTGGCGATGTTGTCGAGGACGTCGGCGAGGGAGCGGACGGTCACGGGCTCCAGGCTGATTCCTGGGCCGTCCTCCGTGTCCAGTACGGGGATGCCGTCGTGCGCGCCGGCTTGCCAGGAGCGGGCGATGGACCGCAGGAGCGCGGTGACGTGTTCCGCGGGAACGGTCAGGCGCCCATCGGGCTCGACATTGACCTCGGGTGCCGCGAGCCGCGCTTCGTGTCCGTCGTCCTGTGAACTCATACCGTCCATTCCACACCCGACTCGACGAGGGCGTCGCGCGGTACCCGGGGGAGTCGGTCGCGGCGGGTTCTTCGTGTTCTCCCACATCCTCCCTGGCCGTGCCCATGACGATGCCCCGAGCCGTTGTCCCGGCTTTCGGTTCGCTCGACGTAACGGCCAAGGGCTCCACGCCCTCCCTCGCACAGCACCTGGGACCCCGGGAGATGGGCGAGGCCGGCGTCGGGCTCCCGGAGATTCGCACGGCTCGGTCCGACAGAACGGTGACGTGAGACGGCGTGCGACCGGTGTGCCGGGACCGGGGCGGGCGGGGCCGGGCGCGTCCGTTGTGCTGCCGCACGGTCGGGCCGGCTGCTCCGGTGGGCGGGAGGCGATGGCCCGGCGCCTGACCTCCGGGTGCCGAGCCGTCGCGGTCGGCCAACGCGGGCACGGCGCCGGCGAACGCCGTCCGCGGGACGTCTCCCGCGCTGCCTGCGTCACTGGTGCCGTCAACTGCTGTCGATCGGTTGGAGCTTCGACGGCCTGTCGTGGTCGGTCAGTCTCCGGGCGGACACACTGACCGGCCGAACCGCCCCTGCCCGCCGTCCCCGCCGACGTCCGCCGCCGAGCCTGCCGGCTGCCGAAGAGGCGCGGATCCGAAGCGCGCGCCGGTATCGCCCTCGCGCGGGACGGAACGCCGACCGGGCGCGACACCTGTCGGGCACCGTGCGCCGTTGCCGGTGCCGTTCTCGTACGGAGCCTGCCCGCCCGCCGTTGCCGCAGGCCGGATATCTCCGTGCGCCAAAGGTATGGCCAAAAACACGCCCTCGCGTATAAGGTGCGTCCCACATCACTGAAATATCAATGATGTTCCAGGGTTCGCGCGGCAGTGCATGGCGTGGACTCGGGCTGCTCCTCTCCTCGTACTCCGAGGTCATTCTCCCTAGAGGTCGCACATGAAGAAGTCACTGAGAATCAGCGGCGCAGTGGGCATTGCCACCGTCCTCGCCCTGCTCACAGCCTGTTCCGGCGGGACCGGGGCGGGCTCCGCGCACCGGGCGAAACCGTTCGGAGACTGCGAGGTCACCAAGAGCCCTCAGATCCACGAGCTGAAGACGAAGAAGGCGGGTGAACTCACCGTCGCCGCCTCGCTGCCCTTCCCCGCGGGATACCGGGGCAACACCTTGGACACCGTCGACGGCGGCTACATGTACTGCCTCGACGCGGAGATCGCCAACCGGGCGGGCCTGAAGAAGATCACCCTGGTCAACGCCTCCTTCGAGGCGCTGGTGACAGCCAAGTCGTCGAACTTCGACTTCGCGGTGTGGGACATCCTCGTCACTCCGGAACGGCGCAGGGCCGTCGACTTCTCGACCCGCTACAACACCTACGAGACCGGTGTCCTCGCCAAGAGCGGTTCGGGACTCTCCCCGTCCACCATCAAGAACGCGACTGTCGGCGTCCTGGCCGGATCGCTCCAGCTGAAGTTCGCCAACGACACCCTGAAGCCCAAGCATGTCCGGGTGTTCAGCTCCAACGACGACCTCTTCAACGCCCTGCTCGCCGGTCAGCTCGACGCCGCGCTGAACGACACCGCGACCGTCATGCCGCGCGCCGCCAAGTCCGACGGAAAGCTCGAAGTCATCGGCAGGTACCCGGTCGGCGGCGATGTCGCCCCGCTGTTCCCCAAGGGATCGCCGAACGTCGAGGTGGTGAACGAGATCCTCGCCGACATGGAGAAGGACGGCACGCTGAAGTCGATCATGGATAAGTGGCTCAACCCGATCCTCGGCGGCGACCCGCAGGCACTCCCCGACTGGAGCGCCTGACCATGGCTGCCCGAACGCTCCACAAGGAGTCCACGGACAGACCCGCGCCCGACGAAGAGACCTTCGTCCCGGCTCGCCCGCTGCGTACCTCCGGGTACCTCGGCGGGGCCGCGGTGCTCGCACTGCTGACCGTTGTGCTGTGCCACCAGTTCGCCGGAACCCTGACTTCCGGACAGCTGCCCCGGCTCGTGTTCGGAGTCGTGCTGCCGGTGATCGTCCTCGGCTGCCCGCTCCTGCTGGCCTACCAGCGCAACAGGCTCTCGGACGAGGAGTGGGAGGCCGGGCGCTACACCGAGTCGCGCGTCGCGGCCGCCCGTTCCAGGAACGCATCGGTGTCCTCGTTGGGCCTGACGGGTTTCGTCGCCGTCGTGGCAGTCGCCGGCCTGCTCGTCCTCACGAACGACGGCGCGGTGCAGAAGACCTTCTTCAACGTGCCGTTCATGACGGAGAGCCTGGGAGACGTCTTCAAGGCTCTCGTCATCAACATCGAGATCGCTGTCGGCGCGCAGATCCTGGCCATGCTCTTCGGGCTGGCTCTCGCCGTGGCACGGCTGCTGCCGGGCAAGGGTTTCTGGCCGGTTCGGGTGCTGGCGATCGCGTACATCGACGTGTTCCGCGGCATCCCGTCCGTGGTGCTGATCTACCTGGTCTGCTTCGGACTTCCCCTGACCGAGGTGCCCGTACTCAGCGAGGGCGATCCGATCGTCTACGCCATCGCCGCCCTGGCGCTCACCTACAGCGCCTACAACGCCGAGCTCTACCGCGCCGGCATCGAGTCCATCAACCAGGGGCAGACCTCGGCGGCGCTCTCCATGGGTCTCTCGCAGCCGGACGTGCTCAGGTTCGTCATCCTGCCGCAGATGTCCCGGAACATCGCCGCCCCCATGCTCAGCCAGTTCATCGGGCTGCAGAAGGACACGGCGCTGGTCATCGTCGTCGGCATCATCGACGCCTTCAGCCAGGCGAAGATCTACTCCGCCAACGACTTCAACCTCTCCGCGGTGACCGCCGTGTGCTTCGTCTTCGTTCTCGTCACCATCCCGCAGACCCGCTTCGTCGACTACCTGCTGGCCCGTTCCGGGACAAAGCTGAAGAGAGCCTGAACCATGACGACAACCGCACACGTGGCCCTGGAGCAGGTCACCAAGAAGTACGGCGACACCACGGTCCTCGATCGTGTCGATCTCGGCGTCGAACGCAACGAGGTCGTCACCCTCATCGGCGCGTCCGGGTCGGGGAAGTCGACCCTCCTGCGCTGCGTCAACGGACTCGAAGCGATTCAGGGCGGACAGATCCTGCTCAACGGCGATGTCGTCTCCGGCGACGGGGTCGATCTGGTCAGGCTGCGTCGCAAGGTCGGCATCGTGTTCCAGAGCTTCAACCTCTTCCCGCACATGACGGTCCTGCGGAACTGCACCCTCACTCCGGTCCGTGCCGGAGTGTCCTCGAAGGCCCAGGCGGAAGCCGACGCACGCGTCATGCTCGAACGTGTGGGGCTCAAGGACAAAGCGGATGCCTATCCCGAACAGCTCTCGGGCGGACAGCAGCAGCGCGTGGCGATCGCGCGGGCCATGCTGATGCGCCCCGAGGTCCTGCTGCTGGACGAGATCACCTCGGCCCTCGACCCGGAGCTGGTGATCGAGGTGCTCAACCTGGTACGTGAACTGGCGGACGACGGCATCACCATGATGATGACCACGCATGAGCTGCCCTTCGCCAGGGAGATCTCGTCCCAGCTCTGCTTCCTGCACAAGGGAACCATCCTTGAGCAGGGGCCGCCCGAACAGATCTTCAGCGAGCCGCGCACACCCGAACTGAAGACGTTCCTCCGGCGGATTCACGAAGCGGGAAGAAACTAGTCCCCCCTGCGGCAGGCTCCGCCGTGCCGCCGCGTTCCCTCCCCGGGCCGGAGGCCTGCGGGACACCTGTACCGGACCACCGAGATCGAACCAAGAGCCCTATCCCATACAGGAGTTGACGATGTCTCAGAACTACGATGTGAAGAACTTCTTCACGTACCTCGGCTACCCCGGCGGCGACCAGCCGTACTGGTCGCAGGACCTTCGCACGCTCTCGGTCTACTGCCGGGGAGACGCCGCGAACCTCGCCTCCCTGCTGGAGCCGACGCCCTTCGAGCCGGCCGACGACCGGTTCGTCGTCCAGATCGCGGACTTCGGCAACGCGACCGCGGGCGCCTTCTACGATTCCGGAGTCGTCATCCCGGTCCGCTACAAGGACACGACGGCGGTGACCTACTTCTTCGAGTTCGAGGACCAGCCCTGGAGTGTGGCCTTCGGCCGCGAGGTCTGGGGATACCCCAAGCAGTACGCCGAGATCGAGCTGACGGACGACGAGAGCGGCGCCCGCGGGACGGTCACACGCGCGGGCTCCCGGATCTTCCGCATCGCGATGTCGGCGCAGGACGGGTACGCCGCTGATTCCTGGTCGGACATGCGGCTGTATCCGCACCTTCAGGTCCACGCGCTCCCCGAGGCGAACGGGCCGGGTTTCAAGACCTTCGAGATCATCTCGCGCGACACCTCCAAGGACTTCGTCCTGAAGCACAAGACCTTCGGCCCGGCGGAGGTCGAGCTGTCCTCGGCCCTCGCCGTGAACGGCGTCGAGCTCAAGCTCGTGGAAGTCCTCGGCGGGGAATACTCCGTGGGCGACTACGCCTGCACGGTCGAGAACGGCATATCCACCGTGATCGACGATCTGCTCGCGGACCCAGGGGCGTCCGGCGCCGCCCCAGTGGTGAACGCGTAGCCTGCTCACAGTCAACTGCCCACGGCGTCAATGGTCCTGCCGTTGACGCCCCCACAATGAGAGGTCGCCCGGTGCGTTCTGTAACAGTCGTCGGCGATTCAACGGCCGACGGCGAGGCATCCGCTCCGAATCTGCTCAGCGCCTCGGCCTACAACACCCTGTGCTCGCGCCTCGTGCTCTGCGAGATCATGCCCGGGGAACGACTCAGCGAGCCGGAACTGCGCAGCAGCCTCGGCTTCGGGACGACGCCCGTGCGCGAGGCGATCAGACGGCTCACCTTCGAGCGGCTCGTGGTGGTCTACCCCCGCAGCGGAACCTACGCCACCGACATCGCCCTCAAGAACTCCCGGTCCGTGACCGAGCTACGGCTGGAACTTGAGGGGCTCGCCGCGACCCTGGCCTGCCGAAGGGGATCGGACGCGGAGAAACAGCACCTGCTGGCCCTCGCCGAGCAGCAGGCGGAGACCACCGACCTCCAGGAGTGCATCGACCTGGACGCCACGTTCCACCGGGCGATGTACGCGATGACCCGCAACGAGGACCTGTCGGCCACCGCCGAGATCCACTTCAACCTCGCGCTGCGGCAGTGGTACTTCTGCTCGAAGGTCGTGAAGTCTCCCGGCGGTACCGCCGTCGACCACCGACCGCTGGCCGAGGCCATCATCCGGCAGGACACCGAGGCCGCTTCCGCGCACATCCGTGACCACGTACTGCACGACTCCCAGAAGGTCGTGCGGATCCTGACCGACTACGGGCTGTAGCCGGCTGCCACCGTCTCGCCCGGTCCCAAGCGAGGAGTGCCTCCATGCCGGCCGATCACACCGCCCTCCCCTCCGTCGCCCCGTTCAGCTGCTTCTCACTGGCCGGACAGACCGCCCTCGTCACCGGTGCCGCCGGCGGACTGGGCCGTGCCCAGTGCCTCGCACTGGGCACGGCGGGCGCCCGAGTCATCGTCTCCGACCTCGACCCCGAGGCTGCCGAGGAGACGTGCGCGTCCCTCAGGGAGCAGGCGATCGACTGTTCCCCGCTGACACTCGACGCCGCGGAACCGAGCAGCATCGATGCCGCGTTCGACGCTTTGGAGGCCTGCGGGGACAGCCCGGACGTCCTGGTGAACAACGCGGGCGTCTCCTTGCGCAACAGCGCGCTGGAGGCCACCTTCGGAGAGTTCGACACCACGCTCTCCGTCAATCTGCGCGGCACCTACTTCACCGCGCAACGCGCGGCGCGCGTCATGCGGGAGCGCGGAGGCGGACGGATCATCAACCTCGCTTCCATCGGCGGCCTCGTGGTCGACGGTGAACGCTCCTCCGTGTACGACGCGTCCAAAGCCGCCGTTGTCCAGGTCACCAAGAACATGGCCTACGAATGGGGGCGGTACGGCATCAGGGTCAATGCCATCGCACCCGGCTACATGCGTACCGCCATGACCACGGACCTCCTGCCCGATCAGGCGGAGGAACACCGGCTCGTGGACACCCACATCCCGCTCGGGCGCATCGGTGAACCCGGTGATCTCGGTGGTGCCGTGGTCTACCTGGCTTCGGAGGCGTCCGCGTACGTCACCGGCCATACGCTGACGGTCGACGGCGGCTGGGTGGTGGCGCTCTAGCGGTGCGTCACCGGTCCGCCGCGCCCGGACAGCCGTCGGCTCCCGGGACCTGGTTGCGGTCCCGGGAGCCGACAGCACGTTCGCCCGGGACTCGGTGGATGCCCCGGGGCCGAGGCCGATGCGAACCGGTCGTGGCGGCTCCTGGCGCGGCCGACGCGGCGGTCCGACATGGCCGCACCACCGTCGGCGCGTTCCGGGCATCCATGGATTCCTGGATTCCCCGCACGGCGTTCATACCGTCAGGTCCCGCACCCGCCTTCACCGCTGGGGCGGACATGGGCGGTCGTGAGGTCCTCCGTGCCCTTCCAGGCGTACGGATCGCTGCCGGCGACGAGCACGATGTCCCGGTAGTCGTGCCTGGCCACCCATTCCCCCTCGGGCAGGGCGCCCCAGGGCAGCAGCGACGAGGCGGACATGTAGTGGTTGACCAGGGCCCGGCGGAAGCCCCGCTCGGCCGAGTTGGGCAGCGAGCGGTGCAGCAGATAGCCGTTGAAGAGTACGACGGTGCCGGCGGGCACCTCCACGGGGACCGCGTCCTCCTCCTGGTAGGGGAAGCCGTACGCCTCGTCGGAGCAGTCGAAGCGGGCGTCCTGCTGTGCGCGGGCCGGGTGGATGACGCCGCGTCGGTGGGAGCCGGGCAGCACCCAGAGGCACCCGTTGCGGACGGTGGCGTCGTCCAGCGCGATCCAGGCGGCGGTCAGGGAGCCGTCCCGGGTGGGTATGAAGTACTCGTCCTGGTGCCAGGCCTGGCCGGGCTTCCCCTCGGACTTGATGAACAGCATCGACTGCATGGCCTTGACGTCCGGCCCGATCACGCCGGTGAGAGCGGAGACCACAGCCGGGAGGGAGAGGGCGGAGCGCAGGACGGACGAGACCTTGTGCGGCTGGTGGATGCAGAGGAAGTCCCGCATGGTGTCCGCGTCGCGCTCCTCCGGGGTCCGGGGGCCGGAGGCGGCGTCGGACAGCCGCGTCTCCATCCTCTTCTCAGGAACTCCGGGCAGCGGTCCGCGCTCTCCGCGGCAGACGGCTGCCGCCTCGGCACGCAGCTCGCGGATGCCGTCCTCGTCCAGGACATCGGGGAGCACGGCGAAGCCGTTCTCGGCGTAGTGCGACAGGTCGTAGCGGGCCGGATCGGCACAGGAGCCGGAGTGGGCGCTGGATTCGGGAGGCGCGAGGTGCTGGTCGCGGAAAGCTGTTGTCATACACAGCAGCATCCGATGGCCGGGGGCCGAGATCCATGCCCCGTCGCGCCTTGGGGATGACCGATCCGGACATGGAGCCCCGCGCGACGCCACCGCGCCTGACACAATCGGCGCATGCCGCCCGCAGCGACCGCACCCCTCGACCACCACCGCGACGAGTCCCGGGTCACGGTGCTCTTCGGCGGACTGGCCGACTATCCGCCCGGAGCCTCCTTCGGTCCGCGACGGCTGGCCGAATGGGAGCTGGTGTGGGTGCTGAGCGGTGGCGCGGAGTGGCGGCGCGGCCCTGTCCGGGTCGGCCTGGAACCGGGGCGCCTGCTGTTGCTGCCGCCCGGTCCGCCGGACGTCTTCGACTGGTCCCGGCACGGCCCCACCCGCCACGGCTATCTGCACTTCCGCATAACCGATCCGGACCTCGCCGGCCGGATCGGCCCCCGGCCACTGCTGCGGGAGCTGACAGATCACGATCCGCTGCGTGCCCTTGCCCAGTACCTGCTGGCTCTGACCCCCGGCTCGGGTCCGTCGGAATGGCCGGAGCGGGCGGGCCGGGCGCTGGAGCTGCTGCTGGAGATCATGCTGGACGGGCCACTGCCCGGTACCCCGGAGGATCTCCGGTTGCCTGCCCCGGTGCTGGACGCGGCGGAGGCGGTGGCCGCCCAATGGTGCCGGGACGGCAGCCCCGGAGTGGTGCGGCTCGAACAGCTCGCCGCGGCCGCCGGACTCTCGGAACGCCAGCTGGGCCGGGTGTTCCGGCAACGGTTCGGCGAGGGGCCGGTGAAGGCCTTCGAGGTGGTCCGGCTGTCGCGGGTCGCCGAACTGCTGGCCCGCTCCAACCTGACGCTGGCCGCGGTGGCCCACAGTTGCGGCTATGCCAGCCCCTACCACCTCTCGCGGCGCTTCCGCGCCGAGTACGGGGTCCCGCCGCGGGAGTACCGGCTCAGGGCAGGCGGGGAGGACGCGGGCGGGGGTGGCGCGTCCTCCGTCCGGCCGGACCCGGTCGCCGGACGAGGGCTCACCGCCCTGGCCCGGGTCGTCGCCCAGGCCGAGGACCGGCGGCGCGGCAGCACGGCCGGTCCGGCGACTTCCTGATCGGCCGTAACGGCGGCCTGTCCACGCGGCTGCCCCGGCAGGTGGCCCGAGCGCGGCGCTGCGCGGCGGAGTACGGCTTCGCGGTGGCGGCCATCGACGCCCCCTGGCACGGTGACCGCCCCTGTGGGGGGCGGGCGCGAACCCTGTGATGCCGGACGGTGCCGAATACGCCGAGTCGCTGGTGACTCGTGGTCGTGTGTCCGGTCAGGAGGGGGTGTTGGCGCGTCGGGCGTAGGCGCGGGCGGCGCGGGCGCGGTCGCCGCAGCGGGTGGAGCACCAGTGGCGGCGGCCGTGCCGGAGCAGGTAGCGGTTGCAGGGTGGGGAGCCGCAGGCGGTGAGGCGTTCGGCGTCGGGGGAGGTGAGCAGGTCGGCGGCGTCGGCGGCGAGGGTCGCGAGCGCGTGGTCGACGATCTGTGTGGTGGGGTGCGGGGCGGCGCGATAGGGGCCCGCCTTGTCGTCCCACCGCAGCAGGGGCGCGGTGGGGACTCTGATCAGTGCGTCGTTGACGGCGCCCAGGGCCGTGGGGAGGGCGGGCAGTCCGTCGACGCGGGAGGCGAGCAGCGACCTGATCTGTTCGCGCAGGGAGCGCAGCTGTGTCGCGCACATGTCCCGCATCCCGATCTCGACGGGGGCGAGGCCGCGTTCGGTCAGCCACTCGTTCGCGCCCGCGGGGGTGCCGAGCTGGTCGGTGTAGTGCCCGCCGGGCAGTGCGACGGCGCTGTTGGCGAGGGCGAGGGCGGGGTACTGCTCCGCGCCGGGTGCGGGCGGCAGGCCGGATTCGGGGGGCGCGGTCTCTTCCATGACCCTCATGGTACAAGCTTCATTCATCCATGACTCTCACGGTTGGGGTTGAACTTATCCGTGATGACTGGCTAGGGTGATCTCACGGTTCAATCAAAGCTATCCGTGAGGTCTGTTCTGATGTCTTCCCCCACCGCAAATACCGCGCAGTTTCCCGTCCGCGTCTTCGGCGGCCCGACCGCTCTCTTCGAGTACGGCGGCCTGCGCTTCCTGACCGACCCGACCTTCGACGGCCCCGGCGACTACCCTTCGGCCGGCGGCCCGACTCTGACCAAGACCCACCCCTCCCTCGTCGGCCCGGCCGACCTCGGCCCCGTCGACGTCGTGCTCCTCTCCCACGACGAGCACGCCGACAACCTCGACGCCTCCGGACGCGCCCTGCTCGCCGATGTCCCGCTCACCCTCACCACCCCCGGTGGCGGACAGCGCCTCGGGGACAGGGCCCAGGGGCTGGCCGACTGGGAATCCGTCGAGCTGGACCGCCCGGCCGGCGGCACGGTCACGGTGACCGGGGTGCCGGCCGTTCACGGGCCCGGGACGCGCGAGGAGGTCGAACCGTTCGCCGGCGAGGTCGTCGGCTTCGTCCTGACCGGCACCGGCCTGCCCACCGTCTACGTCAGCGGTGACAACGCCTCGCTCGGCCTGGTCGGGCAGATCGCCGAACGGTTCGGCCCCGTGGACACCGCCGTCCTCTTCGCGGGCGCGCCCCGCTTCCCCGTTCTCTTCGACGGCCGGTGCATCGTCCTCGACAGCGCCCAGGCCGCCGAGGCCGCTCAGCTTCTCGGCGCCCGCCGCGTGGTGCCCGTCCACTACGACAGCTGGGCCCACTTCACCGAGGGCCGCGACGACCTGACGGCCGCCTTCACCGCGGCGGGGCTGGCCGACCGCCTGGACTGGGGCCACCGGGGCTGACCCGGCCGACGCGGCCGTCCCGCGGGGACACCGGCGGCATCGAGCGGCGACCCGGTCGGCCGCCGAGGACACGGCGGGAGCGGCGGCGGCCGGACGGGTACGGCATCGGGGGGCCGGGACTGCTGTGCGCCGCTGACCCGCGCTGTCCGCCCACGGCTCTGTCGGGTGATACCGAACAAGAGCGCGTGCGCGAGCGCCGCGAGCCGGCGGAGCGTTCTACGCGGCCTTGGACAGGGCGGACCTCTCCGCCCGGGGTGCGGACCGGCCGGCTGCCGACGTTGTGGTCACGGCCTGTCGTCCGTCGTGGCGTGGCCACAGGAGGAGGGCGCCGATGGCTCCCGCCCCGGCGAGGACCGCGAGGGCGGACCAGGCGGGAGTGAACCCGGCGTTCGTACCGAGCCATCCCGCGATGGGGTAGGTGATCAGCCAGGCCAGGTGCGACAGCGAGAACTGGGCGGCGAAGGTCTCGGGGATCGCGTTCGGTCCGACGGAGGCCCGCAGGACACTGCCGGTCGGTGTGATGATCAGCGCCATGCCGATACCGATCACGGCCCAGACGACCGCCGTACCGGGCCAGGTGGTCACACCGGTCGCGGTGAGGGCGACCGCGGCGATCGTGGCGGCGACGAGGACTCCGGCACCGGTCACCATGACGGTGCGGGCGGCGATCCGGTCGAGTACGCGGGGCAGCGCGAGGGCGGCCAGGAGGGTTCCGCTGCCGGAGGCGGCGAGCATCCACGCGACGTCCGACTGCGAGCCGCTGAGCTCGTCACGGACGTAATTGACGGTGTTGACGACGACGATCGACCCTGCCGCCGCGACCACCAGGTTGAGTGCCAGGACGCCGCGGAGCCGCGGTGTCCTGAGGAAGGTCCTGATTCCTGATGCCGCCTTGTCCCATGCCTTGGTGTGGGGGCTGGGACGGGCGTCCGGGACGCGCGTCGACAGGACGAGCAGAGCGGAGAGGAGGAATCCGGCGGAGGTGCCCAGGAACAGCCGGTCGAAGCTCATGAACGCCAGCGCGACCGCCGCCAGTACGGGGCTGAGCAGGCTCTCCATGGTGGAGGCGACCTGGGAGGCGGACAGGGCGCGCGTGTAGTCGGACCCATCGGTGACGATATCGGGGATGACGGCCTGGAACGTCGGGGTGAACGCCGCGGACGCGGCTTGGAGCAGGCCGATCAGGACGTAGATGTGCCAGACCTCGGTGACGAGCGGCAGTGCCAGCACCACCGCGGCGCGCACCACGTCGAGGAGGACCAGGAGGGTCCTTCTGGGGAAGCGGTCGACGTAGGCGGCGGTGAGGGGAGCGATGACCACGTACATGACCATCTTCACGGTCAGGGCGGTGCCGAGGACCGTGCCGGCGCGCGGGCCGGCGAGGTCGTAGGCGAGCAGGCCGAGGGCCACTGTTGTCAGCCCGGTACCGAACAGGGCGATGATCTGGGCGCTGAACAGGTGGCGGTAGTCGCGGATGGCGAACAGGCGCATGGCGTGTTCCTTCCGTGTCCGTGCGGCGGGGCACGGCCCCGGGGCGGAGGCCGTGCCCCGCGGAGGGGGCCGGGGATGTCCCTACACACCGGCGTCGGCCTCCGGCGCGAGGCCGGCGAGCAGGTTGAAGGAGCCGGTGAGGATGTTGAGTGCGACGACGCCGACGACGTCGGCTATCGCGCGGTCGCTGTAGCCGTGCTCGCGCAACGCGATGACCTGTTCGTCGGTGATCGACGTCGGCTCGCGGTAGATCTGGAGGGCGAGGGCGATGATCGCCGCGATCGCGGGATCGGCCGAGGTGCCCGCACGGGCCCGCTCGATCTCCTCCTCGTCCACTCCTCTCGCGCGGGCGGCGCTGACATGCGCGTCGAGACACAGCCCGCAGCCCTGCTGTACCTGGAGGGCGATCGAGATCCGTTCGCTGGTCCCACGGTCGAGTTTGGCCCGTCCCATGGACCGGCTGAGCTGGAGATAGCCGCCCAGAACGGCGGGTGAGTGCGCCATCGTGGAGACCATGTCGCCGATCCGGCCGTGACGGGAGACCAGCTCGGTGAGGAGTTCGCGCGAGGCGCCGACCGCTGTGTCGGGCGTGAGCCGGGTGAGGCGGGGCATGACGGTCCTTCCGGTGCGGAGATTGTGGTGGGGGCGGCGGGACGCTCGACGGGCCGAGCGTCCCGTGACCGCGCCGTGGGTCGCGGCAGTCGGTCAGTGATGTGCATGAGGTGCGTGGTCGCCGTGACCCGTGTGCTCGGGTGCGGCCTGGGATACCGCGTCCGGGCGGTGGGCGGCCCCGGTGGTCCGTACCGTGAACTCGGCCGTGCGGACGACGTCGTCGTGCTGGAAGTCCAGGTAGAGGCGGTAGGTGCCGCCGGACGGCGCGGCTGCCATGAAGGTGATCTCGGGCCCCGGCTCGGTGGTGCCGTCACCGGGCTCGCCCTCCGGGTGGACGTGGAGGTAGCCCAGGTCGCCGACCCGCAGCGCCACCAGGTGCCCGTACGCGCCCAGGTAGGGCTGCAGGTCGGTGACGGGCCGCCCGTTCCGGCTGACGGTGAGCGTCAGGTCGCTGGCCTCACCGGGCACGAGCTCGCCGTCGAGGGTGACGGTGTAGTCGCCGACCTGAGCGGTGCGGGTGTCCTCGGAGAGTGGCTGCGGGTCGTACTGCCCGGCGACCGAGGCGTCGATCCCCAGCGTCATGGCCGAGTGGTGGCCGGCCGGGTGGATGTCGGCGAAGAACCTCCAGTCTCCCGGCCGCAGGGTCAGTCCGACGCTCCAGGTGCCCTCCTCGTCCCTCACGGGGTGCACGTGCTGGAACCCGGTCGTGTCGCGCCGGACGGCGATGAAGTGGAGATCCTTCTCGTGCTCGGGCACGTACTCGCTCACCGGCCGTCCATCGGGACCGGTCACCCGGAAGGTGACCGTCCGCGCACCGGTGGAAAGGATCGTCGAGTCGAATTCGAGGGTGTACCCGTTCTCGGAGACCGACAGCCCGCCGGGACGTGCTCCGCCGTGGCCGCCGTGGCTGGTCATGTAGTGGCCTGCATTGCTCTTCATCGTGTCTCCACCTGTGTGATGCGTGACGTGTGCTGCGTCTTCCGGCGTTGTCCGTATCCCGGACACCTGCCATAACTGTATACCCCTGGGGGGTATTCCCGCACGGGATGTCCGGACGGGTGGCGTGTCGTCGGGGGATCCCGCGCGGGCCGCGGCGCCGTGTCCGCGCCGCACGGGTCCGCGCGGAGTGCTGTGGCCAGCCCGTCCGGCCGTGTGCGTGCTCATCGCGGCGCGGGGGAGCACGTCCGGAAGCGGGGCGCGGCCGGCATTCCTGGCAGGCGGGTGCCTGGCGGAAGGTGAATGACCTCTTCTGGGCCGGCCGCCGGGGCTGACGGGCGGGAGCCGGGACAGCGTGTCAGGCGCCGACGGTCAGCCGGCTGCGGGACGGAACCCGAGGGCGGTCGCGCCGGTCGGCCTTTGATGTGCCGTGTTCGTGTGGCAGGCGGCGGGTGGGACCGGGTCCGGGAGTGTGCGGCTCTTCGTGATCACAGGTGTGTGTCGGTACGCGGTGGACCGTCGACGCCCCCGGTGCCGGTCGGCCGGCTCGGGCTGATCGCGGCCTCGATGTGGGCGAGCTGAGCGGCGAGCAGTTCTTCGAAAGCGGCCCGGCGGTCCGCTGTGAGGGGGCGGACGTCGCGGGCGAAGTGGGCCAGGGCCGGGAAGCGTTCGGGGTCTGCGCCGAGTACCGCGACGCGGAACAGTTCCCTGCCCTGTTCGCGCTCTTCGGGGGTGACGGTGCCGACCCCGGCCTCGGAGGCGATCAGCGCCGCGATGAGGACGGCGATCCGGTGGTAGCGCGCCGGGATCTCCGCGTCGGGGAGTCCCGACGCCCGCAGGGCCTGCAGCATCTCTTCCATGACCAGCCGGGAACCGGTGCCGCTGGAGGCGCGGCGTCCCCACGTGGCGGCGAGCTGGGGATGCTGGGCGAACGCCTCTCTCACGCGCATGGCCAGGGCCGTGATGCGCTGCTTCCAGTCGCCCCCGGGGCGGTAGCCGTCCATGGCGGCCAGGAGGATGCGGTCGGCGACGGCCCGCAGCAGCTCGGTCTTGCTGCGGAAGTGCCGGTAGAGGCTGGAGGAATCGGTGCCGAGCACCGCCGCGAGCTTGCGCACGCTGAACGAATCGGCGTCGCCCGTACGCAGCAACTCCGCCGCCGCATCCAGGATCTCCTCGGTCGACCAGCGCCTTCTGCCTGTCATTCCGCCCCTCTCGTCGGGATCACCCTAGCTGTGCACTTGGTGTTGCACGCACCGCGTGCATAATGGGGATGTGAGCGTGCTGAGTGGCCCGGCAGCGGTCGTCCGGCGTGTCACTCGTGCCCTTCCACCCGGCCGGGCGACCGACATGGAGCCGGCGTGGGTGCAACGGAAGGACGGATGTCATGAGGAAGCCACTGGATCCCGCGAAGCTCGACGCCGCCATCGCGTACGTGCACCGCGCCGGCATGCCGGGTCTCTTCGCCGAGGTGCGTGACGGTGACCAGGTCTGGCGCGGCGCCGCCGGGGTCGCGGATGTCACCACGGGGCGCCCCGTCACCGCCGGTATGCGCCACCGCGTCGGAAGCATCACCAAGATCTTCACCGCCGCAGCGGTTCTGCAGCAGGTCGAGAGCGGCCGGATCGCCCTCGACGCGCCGATCGGCCGGTATCTCCCCGGGCTGGTTCCCGGAGAACGCGGTGAGGCGATCACGGTCCGGATGCTGATCAACCACACCAGCGGTCTCGCCGAGTACCTCCCGTACGCCTACCCCTCCCTCAAGGCCTTCCCCGCCCTCGCGGACACGGGGCCCCAGAGCCTGGACGACAACCGGTTCACCCGGTTCGACCCCACCGAGCTGATCGCCATGGGGGTCGGCGCGCCTGCCGTCGGCGCCCCGGGCGGCACGCCGGGGGTGTACTCCAACACCAACTACCTGCTCCTCGTCCAGCTCCTGGAACAGGCGACCGGCATCGCGGCGGAGCGCTACATCACCCGCAACATCATTGAGCGGGCAGGGCTCCGCGACACCGAACTCCCCGCCGGACCGTACGTCGACGGGCCGCACTCGCAGATCTACGAGGCGTGGTTCGGCATGATCGACCCGCCGCGCGACTACAGCGTCTACGACATGTCATGGGTCGGGCCGTCGGCCTCACTGATATCGACCGTCACGGACCTCAACCGTTTCCTCGGCATGCTGCTCGCCGGCGAGATCGTCAGCCTGTCGTCGCTGGCACAGATGCAGCGCACCGTCCCGGTCGTCTCCCAGGAGGGCAGGACGATCGACTACGGCCTCGGCCTGCACCCGATGAAGGCTCCAGGTCAGGGCACCTTCTGGGGTCATGGCGGCACGGTCTGGGGCGCCGGAGCGCTGACGATGACCCGTGCCGACGGCGGACGGCAGATGTCCGTCGCGGTGAACCTGCAGAGGTGGAACGCACTCGACTCCACGGGCAGGCCGCAGCCCCACCCCATCGACGACGCGCTCGCTGCTCTCTACCGCGTGGCGATGTACGGCTGACCGGTACGGAGAGGGCCGCGTGCACCGAGCGGCACGGATCCCGGTACGGGAGAGCCGGACGCGCCCGCGCGGATGACCGCCCGCACGTCCGGCGCGGCGACACCACAGGCCGCCGTGCCGCGGGACAGCCCTCAGCAGCCGCTCGGCCGGGAGGACTTCCTCGCGGAGTCCTCCCGTCCGAGGAGGTGGCCTCTGTCCTTTGGAGCCGGCACCGCATCGAGGCGGGACGGCGGGCGTGGCGGGCGGCGGCGTGGCGGACGGCGGCGTCCGGCTCCCGGACGGTGGGGCGGATCTCCGTGAGCCCAAGGGTGGGCGGTCGGTCGGGCGTACCCGATTCCTGGCCATCGCGCGGACCTTGCCGGTGGAGTACCCGCCCGGACGCCCCCATGGCCGATATCAGGGCTGAGAAAGTTCCTATTCAGTCACCGCGCAAGCATCTCTCTCGAAGAGGGCGGCATTTTCCGAGGTGGCCCGAACGGCTTTCCGGCCATTCTCGCTCCTTGGACATTTTACGAGGTCTTAACAGTGGTAACGCGTGAGACGTGAGGGAACTCAAGTGGCGTGTGTGGTTTCCTATTGGCCCGCACAGTTGGCCTGAAAATCAACCTCCTGTCGCTCCGGGCGGAACGAGTCGGCTGTTAGTGTGAGGGCGCCAAATACCCAGGAGGGTGGTTATGCGTTCCGTTGGAATACAGGCCCTATCCGTTCATCTCCCGGACACAGTGCGCACCAATAAATGGTGGGGTGCGGATTCCACTTCCGTGGAAAACTCGCAGCCCGCGCAGCCGTCCGGACCGAGGCCACGAAACTTATTCGATGCCGCAATGCAGCCGTACATCGACGATCCGTTCTTCGGGAGCGTCGAGCGTCGAATAGCCGATCCGGGAGAGGGATCGGTTTCGCTGGGCATCAAAGCCGCCCGCAGCGTGCTGGAGACCGCGAACATCACGCCCGGCGACGTGGACGGCCTGATCTCGGTGTCCATGTTCCCCGACCGGGTCGGCGCGGGAGACGCCGGTTACCTCGCCCAGGCCCTGGGCACGGCCGGTGGCGCCTTCAGTCTGGAGGCGACCTGCTCCGGTTCCATGTCCGCGCTGCTGACGGCCAGTTCGCTGGTGCGGTCGGGGCTCAAGGAACGGGTCCTGGTCGTCGTCGCCTCCATGCTCTCGCGGGCGATCGACGCGGACGATGTCACGGCGCGACTCTGCGGAGACGCCGCTGCCGCCTTCCTGGTCGGTCCCGTGGACGAGGGCTACGGGCTGCTGGGTTCCAAGACGCTGCAGACGGGCGAGACGTGCGGCACCTGGCTGCTGGACACCGTCGAGGAGCCCGAGGGAACCACCGCGGGGGGCCGCCGAATCCGCCTGCGGGTCGATCCGACCATCACACACGTCCTGCGCGCCACCGCGAAACCGTATCTGCTGGGGACGGTCGAGGGCGCGCTCGAAGCCGCGCAGCTGAAGATCGACGAAATCGACGTGGTGGTACCGAACACCCCCACCGCCTGGCACGCGCGGTTCAGCGCCGACACGCTGGGCGTGGACCCGGACCGCGTGGTGAACACCTTCCCCAGCGTGGCCAATATCGGGCCCGCCCTGATGCCGGTGAACACCCACCTCGCCGCGGTCGAAGGCCGCATCAAGCCGGGCGACCGGGTGCTGCTCTACACCTTCGGAGGCCAGGCGGAGGCGGGAGCCGCCGTCTTCCGCTGGCCCTCGGTACTCCTCGGCCCGGCGCCGGCCGGGGCGACCACCACTCTGAACTCCGTCGGAGGCAACCATGGCTGAGGTACGCGACCAGATCCGCTCTTTCATCATCAAGGAGATCCTCAAGGGCGGCAGCGAGGACGACCTGTCCGACGACTTGAACCTGCGCGAGTCGGGGGTGCTGAACTCGCTCGCCACCATGCAGCTGGTGACGTTCATCGAAGACGAGTTCGGTATAGATGTGGCACTCCAGGACCCCCGGCTGCACTTCACGACCGTCTCCCACCTGACGCAGTACGTGAAGGATCGGCAGGCGCAGCCTGATGAGCGATAACTCCGTGCAGGCGTTCGAGGAGGCCGACCTCGCGGAGTACCTCGACGCCGCCGCCGAGCGTGCACCGCTCAACCGCGCCGTCGTCGGGCCGGACGGGCAGTCACAGACCTACGGCGAGTTCTCCGCGCAGGTCGACCGGGTGGCGGCCGTCCTGCACGGGCGGGGCGTCGGCCAGGGGGACAGAGTCGGGCTGCTGATGCCCAAGAGCGTGCATTCCGTGGCCCTGATCCACGGCATTCTCCGGCTCGGGGCGGCCTATGTGCCGGTCGACGCGTACGGATCCCCGCAGCGTGCCGCGACCATCTTCGAGGACTGTCAGGCGCGCATCGTCCTGGCCGACGAACGGTCCGCGGGGCGGCTCGGGGAGGCTGCCCCCTCTCTCACCGCACGCACGCTGATCAGCGACGGCTCCTGGCCGGACGCGGACGCTTCGGGGGAGCCCGACTACCCTCGCGCGGAGAGGGACCCCGACCGGTTGGCGGCGCTGCTGTACACCTCGGGGTCGACCGGGACGCCCAAAGGCGTGATGATCACTCACCGGAACGCCGTGGCCTTCGTCGAGTGGGCGTCGGCCACGTTCGGGATCACGGAGACCGATGAGGTCGCCAGTCACGCGCCCTTCCACTTCGATCTCTCGGTCTTCGATCTCTTCGTGGCCGTCAAACACGCCGCGTGCGTCCACCTGATCGACACGGATCTGGCGGCCAGCCCCCGGCACCTTCCCGCGTTCATCGCCGAGTCCGGCATCACCGTCTGGTACTCGGCCCCCGCGATCCTGGGAATGATCGCCGAATCACCCAGACCGGAGAGGTTCCCCGCGAACAGGCTCAGGCTCGTCCTCTTTGCCGGTGAAGTCTTCCCGATCGACAAGCTGCGGCGCCTCCTGCACCTCTGGCCCACGCCCCGTTACTACAACCTGTACGGCCCGACCGAGACGAACGTGTGCACCTACTACCCGGTCCCCGCACAGATCCCGGCCTCCCGCACGGCCCCCCTGAGCATCGGCCATGCCTGTTCCCACTGCGACATCATCGTCGTGGACGAACAGCTGGAGCCCGTCCCCTCCGGACAGTCGGGGTTCCTGAGCGTCGCCGGCCCCTCGGTCTATCCGTCCTACTGGAACATGCCCGCGCGTACCGCGGAACGCACATTCCACTTCGGGGGGCGCCGCTGGTACAACACCGGCGACATCGTCCGCGCGACGCCGGAGGGCTACGTGTTCCTCGGACGCGCGGACCGCATGGTCAAACGCCACGGCCACCGCATCGAACTGGACGAGATCGAGCACAGCCTCCGGCACAACGACGCGCTCGCCGACGCGGCGGTCGTCAGCACCGGAGTGCCCGGCGACGTCACCATCACCGCCTTCGTCGTGGCCCCCGGCACCGCGCCCACCAGCGTCGAGCTGCGCCAGTACTGCCACAGCAGGCTCGCCCGCTACATGGTGCCCGACGACTTCCAGTTCCTGGACGAGCTCCCCCGCACATCGACCGGGAAGACCGACTACCAGGAGCTGAGCAGGCGCTGCCGCACCGCCGAAGCGATGAGCGGATGACCGCGGGAAAGACCTCGACCACCAGTCCTCACGAACGAGCGGGAGGACACGATTCAGTGAACGCAGGGGTGGCTATGTGGAGTGGATGGGACGACCACCGCTCAGCTCTCTATCAGGGCGCGGATCGATTCGCCCGTGAGGTCCTGAGCACCGACATCGCCGAACGCGATGCGAGCGGGGAGTTCGACCGGGCCGGCTGGAAACAGTGCGCGGAGTTCGGACTTCTGAGGATGCCCGTCCCCGTGGACCACGGCGGCACGGGCGCGCCTCTGGGTGATCTCCTCGCCGTCATGGAGGGACTGGGACACGGGACGGAGGACCAAGGGCTCCTCTTCGCACTCAACGCCCACCTGTGGACGGTGGTCCTGCCCCTGTCCGTCCACGGAACACCGGCGCAGCG
This sequence comes from Streptomyces sp. NPDC001787, assembly GCF_040297465.1. Lineage (NCBI taxonomy): Bacteria > Bacillati > Actinomycetota > Actinomycetes > Kitasatosporales > Streptomycetaceae > Streptomyces > Streptomyces sp. NPDC001787. Next base: position 53,828 of record NZ_JBEOZE010000021.1, on the reverse strand, counting down.
AGCCCAGTACCTGCCGATGCTGATGCAGGGATCATCCATCGGTGCGAACGCGTCGACCGAGGACGAGGCCGGGTCGGACGTGTACGCCATGCGGACCCGGGCGACGAAGGACGGCGACAGCTACGTCCTGAACGGCACGAAGAGCTACATCACCAACGCGCCCGTGGCCGACCTCTTCGTCGTGTACGCGACGGTGGACCCGGCGCTGGGCGCCCTGGGTGTGACCGCCTTCCTGGTCGACGCCCGGACGCCGGGACTCCACAGGAGCCCCCCGGTGGAAAAGATGGGAATGCGCACAGCCCTCATGGGACGCATCACGCTGAAGGACTGCCGCGTCCCGGCGGACGCCGTTCTCGGCCGACCGGGACGCGGTGTCAGTGTCTTCGACGGCGCGATGGAATACGAACGAGGCTGCATACTCGCCACCGCTCTGGGCGCCATGCAGCGTGAACTGGAGCAGTCCATCGAGCACGCCCGCACCAGAAAGCAGTTCGGGCGCCCGATCGGAAAGAACCAGGCGGTCTCCCACCGCATCGCAGACATGAAAGTCACGCTGGATGCCGCTCGCGAACTCACACACCGCGTCGGTGTGCTCAAGGATTCCGGAAAAAGCACTGCACTCGCCTCGGCCAGCGCGAAACTCTTCGTATCCGAGGCCTATCTGAAATTGTCCGTCGACGCCCTGAGGATCCAGGGGGGCCGAGGCTACCTCACCGGAACGGAGTCCGAACGGCACATGCGGAACTCGGTCGCGTCCGTACTCTATTCAGGAACGTCCGACATCCAACGCAATCTCATCGCCACCCATCTCGGCCTCTGACCAAGACCTCACCGAAGCCCGGCGAGGTACGAACCCTTCGCGGAAACGATCGGTGCTACGTCCGATGTCGCCCGCACCTTCCGGGTGGCAGCCGGACCCGGAGACGGCAGAGGGCCCTCACCCACGGGATCCGTGGGTGAGGGCCCTTTGGCGTGGGACGGCAACCGAGGTCGCGGTGCGGTGCCAGCGGTCGGTGCCGGACGAGTTGGGGGAGTTGCTTGATCCGGGCCCGTCCGGTCCGCGCGCTCTCCGACCGCATCGACCGCTTCCAGACCGCTGACGGCCGGGCGCCCTGAACCACTCATCCGCACGGGCGGACCGCGAGCCGTTTCGGGCACCGTGGCACCAACTGCGGCTCGGCGGCAGAGACGTGCGAAGCGACCGAGGCGACCGAGGCGTGCGAAGCGACCGAGGCGACCGAGGCGTCCGAAGTGACCGAAGGGGGTGTGGCAGACGGCACGCCGATGGTGCGTCGGTCAGTCCTGCCGGCGGAACATGACGATCAGGTGGTGCCCGGTTTCCTCGTCCAGGCGCCGACTCCGTTCCTCGAAGCCCATGCGCTCGTAGAAGCCACGCGCTCCGGGATTGGCCTCGAACACCTCCAGGAGCAGTTCGCCTCGCAGCGCCGCCGCATGGTTCACCAGCGCTCGCCCGATTCCCCGCCCCTGACACCGGGGCGCGACGAACAGACCACCGATCTCGCTGCCGATCATGCCCAGCAGGGCAACGGCGACCCCGTCCTCCTCCGCGACCCAGTTCTCGGCCTCGCGCAGATAGACCTCCCGGACCTTGAGCGCCCGCTCGCCTTCTCCCTCACCCGGGATGAACGGGTGGGCGAGTTGTGAGGCACTCGACCACAGAGCCATGACCTCGGCTTCGTCGGATACTTCGTAGCGTCGGATGACAGGCTTGGTGTCCATCGTGCGGACGCTATGCAGACTCTCCCGTTCGATCAAATGAGTTTTGACCCGGACGATCCCTCTGTGAAACGGCACGCATCGGGCGGAGGAAGGCCGATCCCGCGCCGCGCCTGGGGGAGCGGGTCGTGCCGCGTCACCGCGGGGCCTGCACGGCACGGCGCCCGGCCTGTCGCAGGCATGGTCATGTTCGTCGAGGTCCCTTCCTCGTACGTGAGTCCACGCGTGCTTCCGGCGTACCGGTCGCAGGGGAAGACGTCCGGACGGCCGCCGAGGAAGGAGGACACGGTCGAGACGGAGTGCGGACGGGGCGGGGTCGGGGCCCGTGTCCGGAATCGCCCCTGGACATTGGTGGATACCTGGATATGCTCAGCGCCTTCACATGGATCTGGTGCACGGGGGTGGACACCATGGAACCGGGAAGCGCAGCGCTCAGTGATGCCTCGGTGGCACGGATCCTGGGGGCCGACGGGAGCCCAGAAGGGGCCGGGTTCCGCGCCGGGCAGCGCGAGGTCATCACCTGTGCGCACGTGGTCGCCACGGCGCTCGGTCTGCCGCCGGACACCCAGAAGTCACCCGGCGGCCGATTATGGGTCGACTTCCCACTCGCCGAGCGCGGCACCCGGGTGCCCGCGCGGGTCGGCTCCTGGACACCGGTCCGGCCCGACGGCTCCGGTGACATCGCCGTCTTGGAACTTCTCGTCGATCCACCCGTGAAGGCTCCCGTAGCCCGCCTCGTCGAGGACGCGGCCGGCCCCGACCGCAGGGTACGCGCCTTCGGCTTCCCCCACAGCTACGACGACGGCGCCTGGAGCGTGGGCTGGCTGCGCGGCGCGACCGGCGCCGGCTGGCTCCAGTACGACACCGATCCCGCCAGCGAGCACCGGGTCGAGCAGGGCTTTTCGGGGGCCCCGGTCTGGGATGTCGCCGAGGGCGGCGTCGTGGGCATGGTGGTCGCCGCCGATACGCGGACCGATGTACGTACCGCCTATCTGATTCCGGTCCGGACCCTGCGCGAGAGCTGGTCGGCACTGGCCTCCAGCACTCTGCCCGCCTGCCCCTTCCGGTCCCTGGAGCCCTTCGGGGAGCAGGACGCCGCCCTTTTCCACGGGCGCGCCGAACCCGCCGACCGGATCGCCGGCCTGCTCGCCCACGCCCCGGCGACCAGCCTCGTCGGACCGTCGGGCTGCGGCAAATCGTCCCTCCTGCACGCAGGCGTGCTGCCCCGGCTGCGCGAGCGGACCGAGCTGGAGATCGTCGACTTCCGCCCCGGGCAGCTCGGCCGCGCCCCGCTGGACGCCCTCGCCCTCGCCCTGCTGCCCCGGCTGGAGCCCGACCTGACGGAAACCGCCCGACTCGCCGAACTTCCGGCTCTGGCAGGGCTGTTACGGGAAGGGCAGCTCCCCGCGGTGGTGGAACGGCTGCTCGCCCGGCAGGGCAAGGAGCAACTGCTCGTCGTCGCCGACCAGTTCGAGGAAGCCCTCATCGGCACCGGCGCCGCCGCCCGCGACGAACTGGACGCCCTGGCCGCCGCGTTGGCGTACTGCCTGCAGCCCGGGTCCCGGATGCGGCTCGCCACCAGCCTGCGCGCCGACTTCCTCGCTCCCGCCCTCGCCCACCCGGGCCTCGCCCCCCTGCTCTCGGGCGAACGGCTCTTCACGGTGGGCGCGATGTCCGACGCCGAACTCCGGGCCGCGGTGGAGCTGCCGCTGACAGGCACGGGCGTCACCTACGAACCCGGACTCGTCGACCGTATCCTCAGCGATGTCGGCAGCGACCCCGGCCGGTTGCCGCTGCTTGAGTTCACCCTGACCAAACTGTGGGAGCGCCAGCGGCACGGACGCATCGGGCACACCGCGTACGAGTCCCTCGGGCGGGTCCATGACGCGCTGGTCACCCACGCCGAACAGGTCTGGACCGGCGCCCTCGCCGAGACCGAGCGGCAAGCGGCCCGCGCCCTCCTGGTCCAGCTCGTCCACCCCGGTGACGACGGTCTCGCACCCACCCGCCGCACACTGGCCCGCTCCGAACTGCGCCCCGAGCAATGGAGGCTGGCCCAGCGCCTGATGACCACCCGCCTGCTCGTCCCGGGAGAGGACTACCGGCCGGACTCCGGTCCGCCCCAGGAGACCGTCGAGCTGGCCCACGAGACGCTGCTGACCCATTGGAACCGGCTGCGCACGTACGTGGCGAGGGACCGCGACTTCCGCATGTGGCAGGAAGGGCTGCGCCGACGCATCGCCCTGTGGTCCGCCGACGACCGCCCCGCGCGGCGGCTGCTGCGCGGACAGGACCTCCGTGACGCGCGCCGCTGGCGCGCCGCCCGCACCGGCGAACTGCGCCCCGCCGAAGAGGCGTTCATCGACGCGAGCGGCAAGGGAGCCCGGCGGCGCCTGACCGGGCTCGCCGCCGTGGGTGTCGTCCTCGCCCTGCTCGCTGGGCTCGGCAGCTGGGCCTGGCGCGAGGACATCAGCCAGGACGCGGCCACCAAGGCATCGGATGTGCTGATCCAGCAGTCCCGCGACGCCGACGCGGGAGGGAACCCAGCGGACTTCGGCATGTCGTACACCGCGCTGCTGCTCGCCCTGCGCGCCTACCGCACCCAGGACACTCCGCGCACACGGGAGCGGCTCGGGGAGATGCACGCCCGGTTCGGATTCGCCGACCTGCTCGCACCCCGGTACAAGAGCCCCACCAACGCTGTCCTCGAACCGCTGAGCCTCCCCGTCGAGACCGTCGTCGACGGGGAGGGGAAGGTGGTCGCCGCGCGGACCGGTGACGGCGAACTCGTGGTCCTGCGTACGGACGCCTCGGGGATCCGACGCGTGGAGACGCGGCGCAAGGGGGACATCACGGCGGTCAGCCGCGACGGCACGATGGTGGCACTGGCGGATTCGACGGGCCTCTCCCCGGACTTCACGAAGCCGCCGGACCCGCGGCGGACGGCGGCCCGACTGCTCACCGTCGCGACAGGCCGGATCCTGGACCTCGAAGCCCCGCAGGGCGGAGATCCGTTCCCCAAGGACATTGACACGGGCCCGGAGATCCCCGGACTTGAGATGCCCACGCTTCCCGACATCCCCGGACTGCAACTGCCGACCCAGTACGCCCGTCTCGCCTTCGACCAGGGGTCCAAGGTGCTGCTCGGGCAGACCGGCCTGTTCGGGGAGGGCGGCAGGCTGGTGCTCTGGAACACGGCCGACGGGCGGATCAAGAAGGTCATGCCCGGCCTTCCGGACGCTGTCGAGCAGCTGTGGCCGACGGACGGGGGCGACCGGCTGTTCACCATGGCCAACGAGAGCGTGTCGCTGACGGAGACGGTCATGGTGGTGAAGTCCTGGGACCTGACCGGAGAGGCGCCCGTCGGCCGGGAGGTGCTGCGCTGGCGGAGCGGCACGGACAAGACGGTCTTCATGGATGTGAGCCCGGACCTCACCCGGTTGGGGCTCGTCGAGACGGACGTGGGCAGTGGGAAGGGGCTCTCGTCGCCGTCCCACCGCATCGCTGTCCACGACCTCGACGACGGCAGACTCCTGCACCAGGAACGCAGCGGACAGCTGATCGCGGTCAGCGGGATCGCGATGGGTTCCGCCGGGGCGAAGCCGCTGGTGTACTTCTTGGCGGGCGAAGGGCCGCCGGGTGCGTACTCAGCGGGCGACGGGCCTGTTCGCATGTTCGGCCAGGGGCAGACCTGGACGGGCCTGGACCTGATCGGTCCGGCCGACAGGCCTTCCGTGGTCCTGCACTCGATGGGCGTGGTCGCCGTGGTCGGGCCGGGCGACGGCGATCCGCTCGCCCGGCTCCCCGCCCCCGGGGAAAAACCCGTGAAGGCGCCGTCCGTCGACAAGGCGGGCGGGTGGATGACAAGGCTGTGCCGGATCCTCGGGGACGAGACGCTGCCACCCGCGGTGAACGAGAACGTGCCGCCCGGTGCCTACCGGGGGCCTCTGTGCGAGGGAAGGAACCGGACGCGTGGGTGACAACGCGCAACTCATCTGGGTGCCGCTGGACGGCGAGGGCCAGGGCGAGGGCGAGAGTGCGGGCGAACGAGTGGCGGTGGAGGTGTCGTCCGGCAGCTCCGGGATCGTACGCGCCGCCCGGCCCGGGGAGATCGCGGGTACGGCCGCGCGCTCGTTGGCCGAGAGTTTCGACCAGGTGCGGGCCGCCGCCGCCCTGCTGCTGGACCGGATGACCACCATGCCCAGCCCGCCGGACACGGTCGAGGTCGAGCTCGGAGTGAAGATCAACGCCGAGGCGGGCGCGATCATCGCCAAGACGGCGGCGGAGGGAAACTTCACCATCCGGCTGACCTGGGAACGGGGGGAAGGCGTAGCGGCGGGGGAGCAGGAGGGACCGGGCCGTCCGGCCGTACCGGCAGACTCCTCGGCCAACGGCTGAGCCCCGTCCCGCGTTCGACTCGGTCCACCACATCTGGACGCCTCCGCGCGTGACCAGGCCGACGCGGGGTGACGCCGGAGGTGTTCGTCACCCGCTCGTTCCCGTTCCGCGGCGAGGGCCACCAGCACACATGCCGCCGCACCTGCTGCTCAACCGGCTCGCCCTCGTGTCCGAGAACCGGAACATCATGGTCACCCGCGACAGCTGACCGGCCTCGCGCCCGAAGCCCGGCCTTCCGCGTCCACGGCCCCCGTGTGAGTAGTACGCCGCGGCCTTCCTGACCGTCCCGACTGCGGCGGCCGGCGCCCCCATTGTGGCGAGGGCACATGGGGGCAGAGGGCGGCGGCGTCATGATCATCGGCTGACGGCTGACGGCGGCCGACCGGGACGAGGCGGAGCTCGGGACGGCCCGCATCACCCCGTGTGGCGGTGGTGGATCTGCGGATCTCCATCCCTCTTGCGGCTGATCTCGACCAGCTTCGGATAGTCGACCGCGACTCCCCGCAGCAACGTGTGCACAGCCTGCTCCACTTCGTCGTCGCTGGTGACGGCGTGGCCGAACAGGGCGCGGTAGTGGACCAGCGAGGCGAGCAGGTCGAGCAGCAGGTCCCGGTCGACGTCGTCGCGCAGGTCGCCGCGCGCGATGGCGGCGTCGAGCGCCTGGCCGACGGCGGTCCGGGGCGGGTCGAAGAGGGCGGCCATGAACGTCTCGCGGCGTTGCGGATCGTCGCCGTAGTCGGCGAGCAGTGAGGCGAGTGCCTCCGGTGGCATGCGCTGGAATGCGGCGACGTACAGCTTGATCGCGTCGCTGAGGTCGCAGATCGTGCAGTCGGTCGCGGGGGGTTCGAGATGGCCCAGGCGAGCAGTCAGGGCATCGAGCACCAAGCCGGGCAGGGTCTTCCAGCGCCGGTAGACGGCAGGCTTCGTCGTGCCGGCGTGCCGTGCCACGGCCTCCACGGTGAGGCGGGCGTATCCGACCTCGTCGAGGAGGTCGAGCACCGCGTCGAGGATCGCCCGGTCGATGGACGTGTCGCGAGGACGGCCGCCCGGGGCCCGACCTCTGGGTGCATGTTTCGCTTCAGCCATTCCGCCAGTCTAGTGTTAGATTCCGTTCCGGTACGTAATGAATCTCTCGGAGGGGAATCGCGTGACGACCAGAAGCGAGGAGCCGGCTGCGGCACCGTCACCAGCCGGATGGGGAGCGTTGCTCGGCCGTGAACACGGAGAGGTCGCGGCGACGCTCGCGGCCGGAGTCGCGCTGCATGCCGTGAATGTCTACCTGGCGACCACCATTCTGCCGTCGGTCACCGCCGACATCGGCGGATCGCATCTGTACGCCTGGGCCACCACGATCTTCGTGTTCGCGTCCGTGCTCGGGTCGACGGCCGCGTCCGCCGTGCTCGGAGCCCGCGGCCCGCGCTCCAGCTACCGCTTCGCGGCACTGCTGCTCGCGGCCGGAACGGTGATCTGCGCACTCGCCCCGACGATGCCCGTCCTGCTGGCCGGGAGGCTCGTCCAGGGCATCGGAGGCGGACTGCTCTTCGCCCTCTCCTACGCCATGGTCCGCATCACGCTGAACGAGGCGCTGTGGCCGCGCGCCATGGCGCTCGTCTCCGCCATGTGGGGCGTCGCGACGCTCGTCGGCCCCGCCCTCGGCGGCTTGTTCGCCCAACTCGATGTCTGGCGCGGCGCGTTCTGGGGGATCCTGCCGTTCCTGCTCTTCTTCGCCTTCTGGGGCGCGGCGCGACTGCCCCGGGGGGCGGAGGGGGAGTCGGTCCCGCGCATTCCCTGGGCGAGCGTGAGCCTGCTCGGCCTGGCCGTGCTGCTCATCTCCGCGGCCAGTATCTCGTCCCGGCTCGCCATCAATGCCGCTGGTCTCCTGGCGGCCACGCTGCTCCTGGTTGTCTGGCTGCGACGTGAGCGGCGTACGGGGCTCCGGCTCATCCCGGCCACCGCGTTCGGCCCCGACGCGCGGCTGCGGCTCGTCTACGTCACCATGGCCCTGCTGGTGCTCTCCAGTACCGTCGAGGTGTACGTGCCGTACTTCGGGCAGCGGCTTCAAGGGCTCGGCCCTCTGGCGGCCGGGTACTTGGGCGCTGTCCTCGCGGCGGGCTGGACGCTCGGCTCGATCGCGTGCAGCGGCATGCAGCACCGCAGAGGGCTGATCATCGGCTCCGGTCCGGTCTTCTCCCTGATCGGGCTCGTCGTCCTCTTCTTCGCCGGCCCGGTGCACTCGGGCGCGGTCACGACCGTCGTGGCGGCGGGCGCCGGGCTGCTCCTGCTCGGCTGGGGCATCGGCATGGCATGGCCCCATCTGCTCACCAGGGCCCTGCAGTTGACGCCGAAGGAGGACCAGGACCTCGCCGGTTCATCGGTCACGACCATCCAGCTCACCGCGACCGCCTTCGGCTCGGCGCTGGCCGGGATGGTCGCCAACGTGATCGGGTTCTCCGACAGCGCGGATGTCACCGATCTGCAGAGCACGGCACGCTGGATGTTCGGCCTGTTCATGCTCGCACCGTTGGCGGCCGTGATGACGGCGTGGCGCGCCCGCCGTTGAGCCGTGACTGCGCGCCGTAGTGCCCATCCATGCGGTGCGCCGCGCGGGACCTGGCCGGTGGCGGGCCGGCACCCGCCACCTCATGGCCGACCCCCACTGCCGGCCGGCCGTCCGCCGATCACTGGCGGCCGGGCCGTCCGCCGATTTGCCGCCCCATTGAACGTGCGTTTAGCATGTTGAACATGCGTTCAGCCTCTGAGGACAGGACCACCCGCGCGGTCCTCCGCGATGAATCACTCCGTCTCTTCGCCGAGATGGGCCCGGACAACGTCTCCGTGCGCCGGATCGCCACCGCTGCCGGGGTCTCTCCCGGCCTGGTGCTGCACCACTTCGGCTCCAAGGACGGGCTGCGCGAAGAGGTGGACCAGTACGTACTCGACGCGTTCGACCAGATACTGGGATCAATCACCGCGGACGGCGCGCCCGGTTTCACCGATCCGGCGGCATACGGGTCGTTGACCGAAGCGATGCTCAAGCACCTGCCGGCCGATTCCCCGATCCCCTCCTACCTCTCACGGCTCCTGCTGTCCGGCAGCGACTCCGCGCGGCGGTTCTTCGCCCGGCTCTACGAATTGAGCCGGGCGACTCTCGACGCGATGGCCGGGGCCGGGCTCGCCGCGCTGGGCCCCGACCCGGCGGTGCGCGCGGCGATTCTGATAGCCAACGACCTGGCCGTGCTGCTGCTGCGCGACCACCTCACCGACGTCCTGGACACCGACCCGCTGTCGGCCGAGGGCATGGCCCGCTGGGGGCCCGAGGCGCTCGCGATCTATTCGGGCGGGCTCACCGCCACGCCCGAAGGGGATGTTGCTCCATGACCACCGCGGCGAACGCCGTACCGAGTGCCACGGCCGTGCTCGAAGCGTGACACGAGGCATACGGACCTCGCCCCGCTGCGGCGGCACCACCAGTAACCTCGCCCGCACCTGAAGGACCCTCCATGGAGATCACCGAGCGCCCCGCCCCGCCCACCGGCATCCGCCGCTTGCTGTTCCGCGCCCCCATCCGCCTCTACCGACTGCGCCTGGGCTGGCTCTTCGGCGGCCGGCTGCTCCTGCTCAACCACACCGGACGCGTATCGGGAAAGAACCGCCAAGTCGTCATCGAAGTCGTCGAACACGACCGGACCGACGGCAGCTATGTGGTCTGCTCCGGCTTCGGCCCCAAAGCCGCCTGGTACCAGAACCTCCTCGCCACGCCCCGGACCAGCATTCAGGTCGGCCTGCGCACCATCCCCGTCACCGCGTACCCACTCGACGCCGACGAAGGCGGCGACTTCATGGCCCGCTACGCACCCCGCCACCCCCGTGCCGCACGCAAACTCGTACGCTTCATGGGCTTCTCCGTGGACGGCACACCGGAGGACTACCGCGCGGCCGGATGCCAACTGCCCTTCGTACGCCTCAGCCCACGCCGGCCGTGAAGCAGCCACACGACCGCAGGTCTCGACGACGGCTCGGACAGAAACGGCCCCCGCGACCCGAACCATCCGCACCACGGCTCAAAGGGTCCTGGACCTGTACGCCCGCACCCTCGAAAGCGTCCCGCTCGGCACGGGCGAGTGCGTCGTCCTGACACTGTGCGCGCCCGGAACACAGATGCACGGCTCGGAGTCCCGGCCTTCGGCTTCACGCCGCAGGCGGCGGAGAAGCCCATGGAGTTGGCCGAGGACGCCGTCCATCTGTCAGGCCGCGACGTACCCGTACACAGAGTGGCGCCCCGTACCCATCCCGGATCGGACCAAGTCGGTGCCTGGTGACAGGATCCCAGGGTGCTGATCAAGGGATACGACGACGGGCCGCTGGTGGCGGGCGAGTCACTGCCGGCCCGACCGGGCTTCTGGTCGAACTACCTTTTGGCGATGTGCGGTGACGGGGCATGCGCCGAGCCGCCGGCCCCGGAGTGGTTCGGCGATGACGGGGCCGATGCCGATGCCATGTCCGAGGTCCTCTTCGATCCCGAACACTGGCCGGTGTTCCGGGTGTCGGCCGCGGAGGGTCCCGGAGCTGTGGTGATCTACCGCAACCTGGTCGGCGACTACGGCACCGACTACCTGCTCACCCATCCTGACAAGGGCGACGCCCAGCAGATCGCCAGCTGGGAAGGAGACTTCTCGGGGATGGGGCTGACATGGCGCGAACTGGTCCGCATGGCCGACAACCCTTCCGCCACGGCCGAAGGCGTCCAGGACACAGCCGCCCGCCTCCTGCTGGTCCTTCCCCTCCTTACCGACCTGGACCTGCCGGAGGCGGCCCCGGCAAGGCTCACCGCCGCCCTGACCGCGGCCGGCGCGCCGCAGGACACGGCCTCCACGGCGGCGGAACACCTGCTGGCCCACCTGGAGAGAAGGTCTCGACATGATCCCGCGTGGAAGTCTCCCCTGAGCGGCAGCTGAACAGAAGGCCAACTCTCCTGGACAGCCCGCGAGAGACCGGCCGGAGCACGGACCGCGGGGGTTCCCCCCGGTAGGGCTGAGGGCGGCGTCGGCGGGGCTGGGGGAGGGTGCTCCTGCTGCGGAAGCACCGCGTTGTCGGAGGTCAAGTGGCATGGGGAGGTGCGCGTGCAGCCAGGAGAGAGCCGGCTGCGGGCAGGTACGATATCGCCGTAACCAAGTGAATTTCGAACTCATGGCGGAGCTCGGCACCCTGGTTTGGGAGCCCTACGAGCCGCCCGCGCCGATGCCTCCGCGACCACCGTGTCGGGAGAGACATGCCGAGCCACGCTCAAGATGAACAGCTGCGGGAGCGGACGAAGAACACGGTCGTCTCCTCCACCAGGTCACTCCTGCTCATCGTGCCGGCGCTCCTGCTTCTGCGATTCCTCGGGCAGCACGCATGGGCCTACTGGAGCGCGGCGGCCATCGGAGGAATCGGAGCGGTTCTCGCGGTTTTCGACATCGTCAGCCAGGTCCGGCTGCTGCTACGCCGCCGAGGGGTGGCGGCCCCGGTCCGGGGGATCCTTGTGCTGATCGCGGGCGTCTTCGCGCTGGGCGCACGACTCATCTGACAGCGACGCGGTGGGGACGGGGCTCAGAGAACTGACACCGAGTGGCCTTACGTTCTCCGGTGCGGGACGTGCCGCGGATGCCGGGGCCCGGATGCTGTTGCCGCGGCTGCCCGGAGACCGGCGCCCACGCGGTGTGCTCTCTTCTGGGAACACTCCGCCGGTGGTTGACTGGCCTTCATGGAGTCGACCACAGAGGTGCTGGTGACCCGTGGCCCCGCGGTCGTGCACGAGAGGCGCACGGGTGCTGTCGGCGTGGGGAAGCACTTTCAGATTGCCTCCCTGAGCAAGCAGTTCGCCGCTGCCGCCGCGCTCCTTCTCGCCGAGGAAGGAACCCTGGCCCTGACGGACCAACTGGTCGACCGGGTTCCCGGCTGCCCGTCGTCGTGGGCCGGTATCACCCTGCACCACCTGCTCGCACACACCTCCGGTCTGCCCCACTGGGACCCCGGCCCCGGACCCAGCCCCCGCCCGCCACTGTCCCGCGCGGACACCGTCGCCCACGTCATGCGCCTGCTTCCATCGACCGCGCCTGGACAGCGGTGGCACTACAGCAGCCCCGGATACGTCCTTACGGCCCTGCTGGTCGAGCACACCACCGGGCGCCCCTACGCGGACATCCTGCGCGAGCGGGTCCTCGGCCCGCTCGGTCTGTCCCGCACCCGGACGGCTGCCCCGGGCCACCGGGACGGAACGGGTACGGAGGTGATGGACCCCTCCTGTCTCCCGGGCGCCGGCGACCTGTGGTCCACCGCCGGCGACCTCGCGCGCTGGGCCCGCGCGCTGGAGCGGGGCCACCTCCTCGGTCCCGACTCCCTCCGGGCGATGTTCACCTCCCACATCACTCCCCGCATCCAGCACCCGATGCCGCTCACCGTCACGGGATACGGCTACGGAGTATTCCTCGGCACCTTGGCCGGACACCCGGCACGCTTCCACCACGGAGACAACCCCGGTCACCGCTCACTCCTGGTCCGGCTTCCCGACCGGGACACCAGCATCATCGTCCTCACCCGGGGCAACCACACCGACCCGTACGCGGTCCTTTCCGCCCTCCTCACCACGCCGGCGCTCCGCCTCTGAACCCGTAACTCCGAAGGAGGTCAGCCGACAGGCGGCGCTCCTCCTGCCGCCGGCCGTGTTTCCGGCTCCAACCGGATCTCGCGCCCCTGCCACCTTCGGCGGAGCCAGCGGTCGTGGCTGGCCAGGACGATCGCTCCGGGGCCGGTGTGGAAGGCATCCTCCAGCTCGTCGCACAGACGCGGGGAGAGGTGGTTGGTGGGTTCGTCGAGCAGCAGCAACTGGGGCGGACGCGCCACCAGGAGGGCCAGTGCGAGCCGACGGCGCTGGCCGACTGACAGCTGCCCGACGGGTTTGTCCACATCGGCCGTGCGCATCAGACCGAGCGAGCTCAGCGGCACCTTCTCGGCCCGAGCCGTCCCCAGCGACATCTCATAGGTGTCGCGGACCGTGAGGTCGTCCCGGTCGAACACGGTGTCCTGGGTGAGCAGCCCCACCGTCAGCCGACTCCGCCTGCGTACCTCGCCCTCGGCGGCAAGCCGTCCGGCGAGCACGGCGAGCAGCGTCGACTTGCCCGCCCCGTTGCCGCCCGTGACCAACAGCCGGTCGGTCGCGGACACCTCCAGGGCGTCCAGAGTGAGCCGGCCGGAAACCCGTACGTCCCGCAGGGACACCAGGGGTACCAGGGGAACCAGGGACCGAGGATCTCCCTCCGCCGACGCGGCCGGTTCCCCGGCCGTGAACCGCAGAGGGTGCGGTGGTTCGGCGACCTGGGTGCGCTCCAGTTCCTCCAGCCGCCGGGTGGCATTGCGCACCCGGCGGGAAATCTGGTTCTGTACCCGTCCCGCCCGGTGGCCGTAGCCCATCTTCTCGTTGTCCTTCCGTTCCCGGCCCGGCGCGACCAGGCGCGCTGTCACGCCCGCCGTGTGACGTAGTCCCTCCAGTTCCTCCTGCTCCTCTGCGTACCGCCGCTCCCAGCGCTCCCGCTCGGCTCGCTTCTCACCCACGTAGGCGCTGTAGTTGCCGCCGTAGCGGACCGGGCCGTCCACCGCCGGGTCGAGGTCGACCAGGTGGGTGCAGACGGCGTCGAGGAACGCCCGGTCGTGACTGGCGACCACGACGGCTCCGGGCAGGCCCCGGATCTGTTCCTCCAGGAAGGTGGCGGCGCTGTCGTCGAGGTGGTTGGTCGGCTCGTCGAGCAGCAGCGCCGACGGCCGTCGGACCAGCAGCGCGGCCAGGGCGAGTCGGCTGCGCTGTCCGCCGGACAGGGAGCCGAGTGTCCGGTCGTGCCCGACCGCGCCGAGGCCCAGCCCGTCGAGCATCAGGGCCGCGCGGCGATCGGCGTCCCAGGACTCCCGGTCCTGTGCCTGTTCAAGCCGCCTGCTGTAGGCGTCGAGGAGTTCCTGATGGCCAGGGGCCTCCTCCGGGACCCGGGCGAGTTCCTCGCCGAGCCGTTCGAGCTCCGTGACGTCCTCGCGGGCCTCGAACAGCGCCTCGTCCATCACGGCCGTGAGCAACGAGGCGGCTTCGAAAGGCATTTCCTGGTGCAGGAAGCCGATGTCACCGGGGCGCGAGACGCTTCCAGTGTCAGGTTGGTCCACGCCGGCCAGAACACGCAGCAGGGTGGATTTGCCTACACCGTTCTCCCCGATCAGGCCGATGCGGTGGCCGGGGGAAGCGGTCAGGGAGACGCCGTCGAGGACACGTCGGCCCCCGAGGCTGCGGACGAGGTCGTGGGCGAGCAGAGCGGGCTGGGGCACAGGGAACCTCTGGACGTCATCGATGTTCGGCCCGCCGGGCACAGGGCCTCGGGCGCGGGCCACTCAGTACGCCGCCGGCTCACACCGCGGGGGCTCCGGTCTCCTTGAGGGTTCCGTCGGTGATGCGCAGCCAGCGGTTCACCCCGATCTCGGCGAGGAATCGCTCGTCGTGGCTGATCACCATGAAGGCGCCCCGGTAGGAGTCGAGCGCGCTTTCGAGCTGGCCCGCACTGACCAGGTCGAGGTTGTTGGTCGGCTCGTCGAGCAGGAGCAGATGGGGGGCCGGCTCGGCGCACAGGACGCACGCCAGGGTGGCGCGCAGCCGTTCACCGCCGGAGAGCATCCCCACCGGCAGATGCGCGCGGGTGCCCCGGAAGAGGAATCGGGCGAGCAGGTTCATCCGCTCGGCCTCGGGCCGATCGGGGGCGAAGGCGGCGAAATTCTCCGCCACGGTACGGCCCAGGTCCAGCAGGTCCAGGCGCTGCGAGAGATAGGCGATCCGTCCGTCGCCGCGCGTGATCTCTCCGCTGTCCGGCTCAAGATCGCCGGTGATCAGTCGCAGCAGGGTGGTCTTGCCGGCACCGTTGGCCCCGGTCAGCGCGATCCGCTCGGGGCCGCGGATGGTCAGGTCGACGCCGCCGTCGGCGAACACGGCCCGACCGGAGTGGTGCACCTGCATCCCCTCGCCGAGGAAGAGGTTGCGCCCCGCGGGCACCTGGGTGCCGGGCAGCTCAAGAGTGAGGCGCTGCTCCTCGCGCAGGGCGCGTCCGGCCTCGTCGAGCCGTGACTTGGCCTCGCTGACCCGGGAGGCGTGCATCTGGCCGGCCCGGCCCGCGGACTCCTGCGCGCCGCGCTTCATATTGCCGGCGAAGATACGGGGCAGGCCCGCGTTCTTGAGGTTGCGGGCGGCGTTGCTCTGGCGGCGCTCGGCCCGCTCGCGGGCCTGCTGCATCTCCCTCTTCTCACGCTTCAGTTCCTGCTCGGCGTTGCGGACGTTCTTCTCCGCGGCCTCCTGCTCGGCACGCACGGCCTCCTGATAATCGGTGAAGTTGCCTCCGTGGAAGCGCAGTTCGTCTCCGTTGAGTTCGGCGATACGTTCCATGCGGTCGAGCAGCGCGCGGTCGTGGCTGACCAGCAGCAGACAGCCGTTGAAGTCCGCCAGCACGTCGTAGAGCCTGTGCCGGGCCTCCAGGTCGAGGTTGTTGGTCGGCTCGTCGAGCAGCAGCACATCGGGGCGCCTGAGCAGCTGGGCGGCGAGGCCGAGGGAGACGACCTGGCCGCCACTGAGCGTGCTCAGGCTCCGGGTCAGCTCCAGGCCGACGAGTCCGAGACGGTCGAGCTGGGCGCGGGTTCGCTCCTCGATGTCCCAGTCGTCACCGATGGTGGTGAAGTGCTCCTCGCTCACGTCCCCGGATTCGACGGCGTCGAGGGCGCGGATCACGGGGGCGATGCCGAGCACCTCGGCGACCGTGAGGTTTCCGGTCAGGGGGAGGGTCTGTGGGAGGTAGCCCAGCGTTCCGTTGACGGACACCGAGCCGGTGGCGGGCCTGAGTTCGCCGGCGATCAGTTTGAGCAGTGTGCTCTTGCCGGAGCCGTTGGGAGCGACCAGACCCGTGCGGCCGGCAGCCACGGTGAAGGACAGGTCGGTGAAGACCGGGGTGTCGTCGGGCCAGGCGAAGGAGAGGTTCGAGCAGATGATGGCAGCGTCGGACATGGAGCGACCTCGAAGAACTAAGGGCAGACAGACCTCTGCCCTGGACAGTGTGGGAACAAGGGGAACGACGAATAAGCCACGCCGACAGCTTTACTGACCGCTGTCCGGTGGCCTGTCACATCCGGATCTCACCCGGAGATGTCGTCTTCACCCGCCACGTCTGCCACTCCTCGATTCCGACAATGCGCAACTCGCACCGTAGCACCCCCGGAGGGCGCCGTCACCCGTGGGGAACCACCCGGAAGCTCCTGCTTCCACAACCCGAACGGCCCGCCGAAAGGACGACGGGCCGTCGGGAATGATCGAGGTCAGGCGCGGTTGCTCATCCGCAGTTCGTGCCTTCTCCAGAGGCATACGTCGCGCCGATTTCGCCCCGCCAGTCGATGCACCTGCCCGAGGCACCCGGGAGATAGACGGGGCCCGCGTAGTACTGGTACATCCCGAAGTCGTGGTCGTACCAGGCTTGCCCCGAGTAGCCAACCCAGGCCCCCAGTTCATATATGGAGCCGTCCTGTGTCGCCCTGATGGCGACAACGCAGTTCTTCTGCGCGGCGGGACTCCACGTCACGTACACGGTTCCCCGGCCGAACTGCGTGTCCTTCCAGTTCACCACGTTGTAGCCCGAGCCGCATTTCCCGTTGTAGGCAACGTTGGGAGAAGCGGCGGCACTTGCGTTTGCCGTACCCGGGAGCCCTACGAGCATGGCGAGCGTCAGCAGAGGAGCGGACAGTCCAGCGAGCGTTCTTCGTGACAGCATTGACGAAACCCTCCTGATGAAAGCGGTTCACGGCAACGCGGATCCGTCCCCGTGGAGTACACCCCGGCGGAGCGGCTTCACTATGCGAGAACCAAGGGCCCGGTGACAAGAAGGCATCGCCCGCCCCGGCAGCTCCCGTGGGTCCGGGACTCTGCCCGCCCTGTCCCTCGCCCACGGAGAAACACGGCGCGTGCTGCGGGAACGGACGATCCGCTCCACCACCGGTGCCGACAGGCCTCGCTCCGTCATCGCGCACTCGTTCGGGGCGAACCACTCGGGCGGCCTGGCGAAGGCCGCGCCCGGCCGTCGCCGTTCGGGAGCCGGACGGCGGCTGCGGACTGCACGTACCGGTGGTCGGCACTGTTCACCACCCCTCGGCTGGGCGGTCTACGGCCGGGGCGTGGGCACACCGGGTTCGACCACGGGGCACCGCGTGCCCGAGTAGATGGTGGGCATGCAGCGGTTGCAGTGAATGCAGCGCGAGACGGCCGCGGAGTCCGCGGTGATACGCCTGACCAGATCGGGGTCGCTGAGCAGTGCCCGAGCCATCGCCACGAAGGCGAAGCCCTCGGCCATGGCGAGGTCCATGGTCTCCCGCCGGGTGATGCCGCCGAGCAGAACGAGCGGCAGGTCCAGTTCGGCGCGGAAGCGCCGGGCGTACGCCAGGAGGTAGGCATCCTCGTACGGGTAGTCACGCAGGAAGCGGTCGCCCGTCAGCCGGATGCCCCAGCGCAGCGGCGGAGGGAAGGCGCTGGCGAAGTCGCGGACCGGGGCGTCGCCGCGGAAGAGGTACATGGGATTGAGCAGCGAACTACCCGCGGTGAGTTGCAGGGCGTCGACCGAGCCGTCCTCCTGGAGCCAACGGGCGACCTGCAGACTGTCGTCCACGTCCAGGCCGCCGCGAACGCCGTCCTTCATGCCGAACTTCGCCGTGACCGCGATCTCGGTGCCCACCTCCTCCCGCACCGCGCGGGCGATATCGCGGGCCAGCCGGGCCCTGTTCTCCAGGCTGCCGCCGTAGGCATCGGTACGACGGTTGAGGCGGGGGCTCAGGAAGGAACTGGCCAGGTAGTTGTGACCGAGGTGGATCTCCACCGCGTCGAAGCCGGCATCCACGGCAAGGCGCGCGGACGTGGCGTGGGCCCGGGTGACGCGTTCCAGGTCGCCGGCGGTGGCCGCCCGGGTGCGCCGCATGCCGAGGGGGTTGAAGAAGCGGCCCGGCCCCAGGGCCGCAACGCCGTTGGAGGCGGCGTCGGCCACGGGGCCCGCATGCCCCAGCTGCGCACAGACGGCCGCCCCCGCGTCATGCACGGCGTCGGTCAGTCTGCGCAGCCCAGGCAGCGCCTCCGGCCGCAGGTGCAGCTGACGGCGTTCGGTACGGCCTTCACGGGACACGGCGCAGTAGGCCACGGTGGTCATGCCGACGCCACCAGCAGCCACCTGCCGGTGGAACTCGATCAGTTCGTCGGTCACCAGACCGTGCGGGGTGCGCCCCTCGAACGTCGCGGCCTTGATGATCCGGTTGCGTAGACGCAGCGGGCCCAGTCGGGCCGGGGCGAGAAGATCCGGCCCCGGTGTTGCTCCTTGGTCCGACATCACGCTCTCCTTTCGCCCACGTACCACCGATCAGACACCGACGGCCGCCTTGCGACGGCCATGGGTACCACGCGCCCGGTCAACTTGGAAGCGACGGCGGGCTGGGCGGGGCCTCGGGGAGGACGATCTTCGGTAGCGCCCCGGACAGGGCTCGACCGAACGGGCGCCATCGATCGCCCTCCACCGAGCCCTCACGCGCTGCTGTTCCACCACCCGCCACCGCGCTCGCGCGAGTCCTCTGCCGGGCGAAAGCGATCCCGCTGCTTCCCGGATGCCTTCTATGAGAGTGCGGCGTTCGAGGTGGGGGCCGGTACTCCATGACTGTGCCATGGCTGAGGAGGCTGGACACCGGTGTTCGGACGGGACGGAGGCCCGGGTGAGGTGCCCCGCGGTCCGGCGGTCGGGAGGCGGTGTCCAGCCCCGGGCGGTCAGGGAGCGTCGACCAGCAGGCGGCCTTCGGACGGGGTGCGCGTGGTGGCGCGGCCGGCGTAGGCGGACTCGACGCGGGACCGTTCGGCCGCGTTGGGGACGGGGTTCTTGCAGCTGATACCGGCGCTGGAGCCTGACATCAGCTGGGAGCACGGTCCGGGCTTGGTGTCCGGCAGACCGAGGTTGTGCCCGATCTCGTGCGCGGCGATGCGGGTCTTGTCGTGTCCCTCGGTGACCGCCAGGCTGCCGAGTTCAACCCGGCCGAGGCCGCCCGGTCGGACCGGGCCCAGCGTGGCCTGCGGCCAACCGCTGGTGGCGACTATCTGTATCTCGGCGCGGGTGCCCGGCTGGGCCTTTGCCAGCTTGACGTTGCTGACGTTCGCGTTCCAGGTGGCGACTCCGGCCGTGATGGCGGCTTCCCAGCCAGGGGCCCGGGTGTCGTCGTAGTAGAGGGTCGTGGCTGCGGAAACGCTGATCGGTGCAGCCGTCGCGGGCGCGGGAGCGGCGTGCGCCGCGGGCATCACGATCATTGTGAGGGCCGCGGCGGTGCCGGCTACGGCGAACCACTTCGAGTGGGGCATGGCTGTCCTTTCGCTGGGCGGGTCTCCGTGAGAGGGCGGCGGGGCCGGTGGCGCGGGCAGTGGGCACCGCCCCCTCGGGGGAACGGAACGAGCAATCCATCTTGTCGATGCACTGTCAAAGTGTCGTGATGGGGAGTATGCGGGCGCAACGCCGACTTCCGCCAATGTCGGTCGGCCATAACATTCGTGGATGCGCGCGTCGCGGTCGGCCGTCCGGCCTGGACCGCTTCAAGGGCCGCACTCGGGGCCGGGGCATCGCCTCGTCGCCCTCGTCACCGCTGCCCCGGCATTGCTCACCCCTCTGGAGGCTCGACCCGGAACCACGCGCACGGTGAGACGGTCGTGGTCGGCAATGACACAGTCAGCCGCCGTGCAGGCGTGGTGCGAAGGGCCGGGACGAACAGTGCCGACGCATAGCCGCAACGGGTGACCTGGCCGGGAGCCGGAACAAGGTTGGCCGGCCCGTGGGGTCGGCGCCTTCCGGACGACGGGTGTCGGGAGCGTCGGTGATTGACCGGTATGGATCTGGGCGGTCATGCCTGTCTGCCGGAGGATTCGTGAGTGCAACACGTGTGCCCGAAACGTCCTCGAATCGAAGGGGCTTGACGTGACAGCAGTACGTTTTCTCGCGGTGGCGGCCCCGCTGCGTCCGGGGCGAGTCAGGGCATGAAAAAAGCCTCCCTGGCGGAGTCGGGGCCCGGCCGGGAAGGCTTGAGTGCTGACGGACAACGTATCACCGGCATGGTACGGGCCCCGGCGCCGGGGGGACGTACTTCTTCTGCGGTGAAGGAGGCGAGGAACGTCCCATTCTCCACGCTGACTCCGAAGGAGGCTCTGTTCTGGTCGCGATCGGCTTGCCCGTACCGGGCCGGGAGGCGTCGGCCGTTGCCGGGGGAGTGATGCGTGGGCGCGCGTATCTGGTGTGGTGGGGCCGGCTGCCGGTCGGCTGGGGAGGCCGCCAAGGCGGGCGCGACCGGCGAGGAGGAACCCGCGCTCATGTCACGCCGGGAACGAGCCGTTTGACTTCCCGCAGAGTGGGAGCGGTTTCGATGTTCTGGATGCCAGGGAGCGGGCCGATGCGCTGGTCGATGTAGTCGTACAGGTCGGACGGATCGCGGAAGATGCCGCTGGCGACCAGGTTGGAAGTGCCGGTGACGGCCGCGGCGAAAGCGATCTGCGAGTGGGTGGCGAGGGCTTCCCCCACGACGCGGAGGTGCGCGGGGGTGACGTTCAGCCAGATCCGGGTGGCCATGTGGTAGCCGAGGAGCTGCGGATCGAAGTCGACGGAGAGGTTCAGGGCACCCTCGCCGCGGAGGCGGTCGAGGTGGCGCTGGACGCTGGAGGGGGAGCGGCCGGAGGCCGCGGCGAGTTCGGGCAGCGTCGCACGGCCGTCTCGGGCCAGCTCGGTGAACAGAACCCGGTCGGTCGCGTCCAGGCTGAGCGGGTCGGCGGTGGATGAGCCGGAATCCACCGTGGCCGCGGTGGCCTGCGGCTCGAACCGGGTGGCGTGCCAGGTGCTGGTCGCACCGACGAAGATGCGCATCATGCAGTGAGCGCTGACGGAGAGCACCTGAGGGGTGCGGGGGAGCTTCTCCAGCAGCAGTACGTTGCGTTCCTCGACCGTACGGGCGCTGAGCGCGCAGTAGAGCTCGGTTCCGCCGGAGGCGAGGGTGACCCAGGTGGTGTCCGGGCGGCGGGCGAGCGCGTCGGCGATGGTTCCGGCGGCGTCCGGAGTGCAGTGCAGCCGCAGCAGCCACCGGGTCAGGCCCAGACGGGAGGAGACGGGCAGCCCGATGATGCGCAGGCCGAGGGTGCGCAGCCGTTGGTAGCGGCGGGCAAGGGTGCGTTCGGAGACACCGAGGTCCCGTGCGATGCGGCTGAAAGGAGTGCGGCCGTCGAACTGAAGGGCCCGGAGCAGGTGCTGGTCGAGGTCGTCCATGGTGTCGTGATCCACCGGTAAACCTCATTCCTCCGCCGGATGATCCCGCTTTCCAGCGTACGGCTTGGGCCGGAGCGGGAGGGGCCTGGATGGTGACCGGGTCGTTCTGCATCCGGTGTGGGGAGAGGGAACCTATGCGTATCTGGGGACCGTTGGCCGCCGTCTGTCTGGGCACGTTCATGTTGCTCGTCGACGTCACGATCGTTCTGGTGGCGTTGCCCGCCATGTCGGATTCGCTGGGCTCGTCACTGTCGCAACTGCAATGGGTCGCCGACGGCTACGCGCTCGCGGTGGCGGCCGCCCTGCTGGGCGCCGGGATGCTGGCAGACCTTCACGGCCGGCGCCGCATGTACGTGGGCGGACTGGTCGTCTTCGCCCTGGCCTCGGTCGCCTGTGCGCTGTCGCCGAACATGGCCGTACTGATCGCCGCCCGCATCGTGCAGGGACTGGGCGCTGCCGCGATGTTCACGACCACGCTGTCTTTGATCAGCACCCTGTACTCGGGGCGCCGCCTGGCCCTGGCCTTCGGCACCTGGGCGGCCGTTGCCGCCTCCGCCTCCGCCCTGGGGCCGGTCCTGGGAGGCCTGCTCACCCAGGCCTTGGACTGGCGATGGATCTTCTACGTGAACGTCCCCGTCACCGTGACCGCCCTGGCCATGACCTTCCGATGTATCCCCCGCACCCCACCACCGGTAGGGGACACCTCACGGCGTCTCGACGTTCCCGGCGTCGTGCTGTTCGCGATCGGTGCAGGGGGGTCCGTCCACGCGCTGACCGAGGCGCACGCCCAGGGGTGGGTGTCGGCAGGGACGCTGGTGCCACTGGGAGCGGCACTGGGCGCGTTCGTCGCCTTCCTGCGAGTGCAACAGCGCCGCCGGCACCCGTTGCTGGATCTGTCGCTGTTCCGCCGGCCCGCGTTCACCGCTGCGATGCTCACGATCGCGATCGGCGAGGGCACCGTCTACGGGATCATGCCCTACACCTCGCTGTGGCTGCAGTCCGTGCAGCATCTCTCCCCTCTCGCCGCCGGTCTGGTCGTGCTGCCGCACGCGCTGGCTGCCGCATCGGTGGCGGTGCTGGGCGGACGCAGAAGACGCAAGCCCTCCCCCCGTACGGGCGCTGCCCTCGGGCTCGCTCTCGCCGGTCTGGGGGTCGGGTCCCAGGGGTTCCTGGCGCCCGGGTCGGGCTGGCCCGTCCTGGTGGGGGGCCTGGCCCTCAGCGGGGTCGGCATGGGCCTGATCTTCCAGGTCGCGGCGACTCTCGCGCTGAGCTCCGCTCCGGCCGAGCACGCGGGTACCGCCAGCGGCACCTACAGCACCTTCGAACAGCTCGGTTACGCCTTCGGAGTGGCTGTCTTCGGCGCCCTGGCCGTCTCCACCATGACCACGTCCCTCCAAGGCAAGGTCACCGATCCCGCCGCCACCGCGCAGACCCTGTCCGGTGGCGGTGCCGACAGTCTCCTGGCCCGCACCCCGGCTACGCAGCGCGCCTCTTTGGAACACACACTCCATGCCGTGTTCGCCACCGGGCACAACACCCTCGCGCTCACGGCCGGTGCCGTCGCCCTGGCCGGAGCCGTTCTCGTGCTGTGGCTGTCCCGCCAGCCCCGGGAGAAGCGTCCAACCGCCCCGGACGACACCATTCCTGACGCCCGCCCGGCCACAGCCGCCATCGAATGAGCACGGCGGCAATCCTGCCGCGCCAGGCGACCCGAGTCAGGACATACCCAGTGAGCACGTCCTGACCCACGCCGTGCTCCCGCACCTCACCGGCCGTCTTCAGCCTCACTCGTATCCCGGCCCGACCACCGACCTCAATGAAGGACTCAGCATGGCCACCACTCCGATTCCCGTCATCGACCTCAGCCGCTGGACATCGAATCGCGGCACGGACCGGGAGCGGCTCGCTGCCCAGGTCGACCTCTCCCTGCAGTCCACCGGCTTCCTCCTGGTGACCGGACACGGCGTCGAACCGGATCTGCCCGACCGAGTACGCGCCGCGGCAGGCGACTTCTTTCATATGCCCCAGGCGGCCAAGCGGCACTACGACCAGGACCGACGTGGCTGGATCGGCCGGGAACGGGTGACCACCGCCCGGTCCGAGGGCGCCCACACCCCGCCGGATCTGCTGGAGGTCTGGTCATGCGCCGTCGACTCCTCCGTACGGCCCGGCAACGCACACCGGACGCCTTGTGACTGGCCCGTCGAAGTCCCCACCCTGCGCCCGCTCGTCACCGCGTACACCGACCGGATGCGCACCCTCGCCGACACGCTCCTCGAAGTCATGGCGACCGCCCTGCGTCAGCCGGCCGACTTCTTCACCCGCCACACCACCCGCCCGCACTGGGACTTCACCATCAACTGGTATCCGGCGGCCCACGAGACCGGTGCCGCCGCACCGGGCCAGTTCCGCGTCGGACCGCACACCGACTTCGGCCTCATCACTCTCCTGAACCGGCAGCCCGGCAAGGGCGGCCTTCAGATCTACGACGATGCGTCCGGCTGGCAGGACGCCCCCTACGAGCCCAGCGCCTACACGCTCAACATCGGTGACCTCATGGCCCGTTGGAGCGGAGACCGCTGGCGCTCCGGCCGACACCGCGTTCTGCCGCCGCCCCCCGAGGCCCCGCAGGAGGAGCTCACCTCACTCGTGTACTTTCACGCCTGCGCACCTCACACCCGCATCACTTCGCTGCCGGCACCCCTCGGCCTCAGGTCCTACAGCCCTGTACGTGCCGGGGAGTACCTCCACGACAAGATGCAGGCCATCCTCGGTTGACGTTCGACCGCTCCTCGGCCGGCGGTCCCGGCGCGGAAGCCGGCGGATGGCCAGTGCTTCCGTTCGCCGGGACCGTGGGCACCTCACCGGGCGATACCCAGGTGATGCCCCGCACCGGCGAAGCTGTCGGAGCCGCGCCGAGCCGCTGCTCCCACTTGTCCCGCGCCTGCCTCGCGGGCGGCGCCGAGACCGTCGGCACGGTCACCTTCAAGACCGTCCTCGCGTGCGGGCCACGGGAGTCAGCCCGGCCATGAGGAGCAATGCGCCGATCGGCAGCAGATCCAGGTCGGCGGCGAACAGAAGGAAACCCGCGAGTACCAGCAGGGGACTCCAGGCGGGCAGCAGACGCGGTTCGGTGTACGCCAGCATGACCAGCAGGGTGAGCCAGCCCAGCTGGAACGCAAGTGGGCCGATCATCTTCAGGGGTTCGGGCAAGGGCGCCGCGGCGTCCAGGTCTGCGAACAGATCACCGAGAATCACCCAGAGGAAACAGGCGACGCCGAACAGGCCGACCGCCGCCGCCATGTTCGCGAGGAAACGCCTGCGTACGGCGGTGGCGGGTACGAGCTGCCGCAGCCTGACCGTTACCGCGCCGAACAGCGCGAAGCCGATGAGGAACAGTGTGTGTCCGAGGTTCCAGGCGAGCCCGGGTCCGTGCTCCCCGTCCAACCCGTCGATGAGTCGCAGCAGGCCGTACAACAACAGCATGAGCGGAGCGATGAGCGCGGGGCTCTTCACGCCCACGAGTCTGGAGGTCATACCGGCAGACTCACAGTCCGCCTGCCTCCGGCCCATCGGGGGCGGCCCCCAGCGAACCCTGGAATGTGCCCCGTAGGGGCCGCGTGCACCCAGGAGACACGGTGGTCTGCCACCGCGTCCCCCACCACAATCGCCGTCCACCGGAACCCGGCCCACATGCCCCGAACAGGCATCACCGGTCGACCAGAAGCATCACCGTTCACGACGGCCGGGCGGGGACAAGCACCCGGTGCGGTCCCGTTCGGGACGCCGACGTCGTCGAGAGGGCTGCACCACCCACCGCGACTCACCCGCGGACGCCATCGCCGAAAGGACCCATCAGCGGATACGCCGGCGCCGAAGGCCGGGATCGGAGCGCCGGGCCGGTGAGCCGGCGTTGGGGAGGTGAGTCACCGACACCACCACCGACAACGGCGGCCGGCGAAAGCGATCCGACCGGACCGACCAGCCGCTCACCACCGCTCGAAGGCGGTGAAGGTGGGGCCGCCGCCCCACCCGGCGACGATGATCCGTCTGTCGTGTTCGTAGATGGCGGACATGGAGCCGGGCACGTCGTCGCGGAAGTGACGTTCGTCGAGTTCCTCGCCGGTGACGGCGTCGTACTCGAACAGGTCGCTGATGCGGGAGCTCTGGGTGGACCACTCGCCCAGGACGGTGATCCGGTCACCTCGCGCGGACAGTGCGGCGGCAGGGTCGTCCAGGGTCACCTTCCACGCTTCCTCGCCGGTCGTCAGATCGAAGGCGACCAGCCGGTGCCGCTGTCCCTTCTGCCGGAATCCCGCCAGTGCGTACATCCGCTCACCGACGATCGCCGTCTGTGAGGCCTCGGCCGCGGCGATCTCGCCGTGGTCGCCGTTGAACTCGATGCCGGGGCGTGGCCGTCCGTCCTTGTCGAAGGAGAAGTACGTGCCCGTGTCGAGGCTCATGGACCGTCCGACCGTGAGCACCAGCGGGTCGGTCGATTCGATGGCCACCGTGGCGGAGCCCAGGTTCAGAGGGCGGCGGGCGTCCATGGGGACATGCCAGTTCAGCGCGCCGGTTTCGCGGTCGAAGGCGGCCATCATCAGCTCGGCGCCGTCGATGCTGCCACTCGTGTCCTCGCCGCCGCACTCCAGGACGGCGAAGACCTGGTCCTTGCCGACGGAGACCTCGTGCGTGCCGCATGCGCCGGGCATGCCCGCCGTCCACCGGGACTTGCCGGTGCGCAGGTCGAGGGCGCGCAGAGAGGTCCGGCCGTCCTCGGCCCGCGCCCGCAGGGCGTCACGGTGGTCATGGGCGACCATGGCGATGTCGCCGCCCGCGTCCAGGAACTGGGAGCCCCGCTCGAACCGGCCGGTCGCGACCTTCCGCTGGACGGTCCACAGCTCCCGCCCGTCCTTCACGTCGAGCGCGAGAACGGTCGCACAGCCCTTTCCCGGAGGGGCGGGTTCGCTCGTACCGCCGTCTTCCTCCCCGTACGCGACGAGCAGGACCGACGCGTCCGCGTGCCGCGCGCTCCCGCAGATCTGTGAGCGGCCGGGAGGCACGTACTCCCAGATCTTCGTGCCGTTCTTCCCGTTCGCGAGACCGAACCCGGTCACCGCGTCGAACCGGCTGCGGACCGCGACGTCACCGACGACCCACGTACCGTCGGCGCGGCCGTCGGTGGCCCGGTCCTTCGTGGCCGACCAGGCCCGCACCATGGCGTCGCCCGGCAGATAGCCGTTGTACGACAGGACCCAGGCCGTGATGGACCCGATCACCGCCAGAACGACGACGGTCGTCGTCATCGCCCTCGCGAGCGTTCTTCCCGACATCACGCGGCCCCCCTCGTGCTGTGCATGTCCCCAACCCCCAGGCCGGCGGCGCCGCTTGGCGCGCGTCCGCCACTATCCTGATCGCCGATCTGCGAACGATGATCAGGATAGAGGTAATTGTCCTACTGCGGCGTCGGGCGGCGGCCCTCCTGATCTTGCGCGGAGGACACCCCTGATGACCTGATGAGTCGTCGAACGCGGGCGGTCGCTTCCCGGTGGGGGAAGAGCCCGCCGTTCATGGTCCGGGGCGGGAAGCCGGGGGAGGGGCCGGTTTGCCGGCTCACGGGGTCGGGCCCGGGGGAACGGTTTCCCCGGGTCACTCGACGGGCTGGAAACCCAGCCCGTATCCCTGCGCGCCCATCGTGAGTCTCAGGGTCGCGTAACCGGGTTCGCCCTTGTCGGCGAACTTGCTCCAGTACTGGCAGGTGTAGCCCGTGTCCTTGCCCAGGGGGACCGCCTTCGCGGCGGGCATCTCCTCGCACGCGAGCTTGCCGGCATCGGTGCGACCGGACTCGGAACCGTAGCTCTCGTTGAACGAGTCGTAGACCGCCTTCGCCACCAGCAGACCCTTCTTGGGCGTGGTGTCGAAGAAGATGAGGGAGCTGCCTTCCTTGGCCGATTCGCTGATCTTCACCTCGTAGGGAACATCGACCCCTTCGTACGTGGCGATGCACTGGCTGACCGCGCCGGCCTTCTCGTCCACGCCGTCGGGGCATTCGGCGCTGGTCTCGCCGGATACCCGGGCGGAGCGGAGAACAGCCTCGCGCAGGTTGTGTTCCACCTTCTCGACGAAGGGCGCGTCCATCGCGGGGAGCGGGGTGATCTTGAGCTTTTCGCCCGCTTCGCGCTGCGGGACGACGTCCTTCTGCGGTCCGTCGACGGCGACCGGCAATGCCTTCTGCGTGGCTCCACCGGCGCTGTCCCCGGCGTCGCTGGAACCGCAACCGGCGGTGATCAGAACGGCCGTGACCAGGCCGACAACAATCTTGGCGTTTTTCATGGGGTGAGAGTAGAGGCCGGCACTGACAGCGCGTGTGTGAGCGCGCGCTGTTGGCTGACTGTGCCACCGGGCACTGCGTCGTTCACGGGTGGCCGAGGGCACGGGCTCACCGCGCCGCGGTCGGTGCCGGACGGGTGTGCCCCGGTGGACGCCAGGTGTCTTTCTTGGACACGCGTGTGGCGTAATCCGTCATGTTCCGGCCATCCGTGTGCACGGGCCCAGCTGCGTTCTTTCCCCCTCCGCAGCGCCGCGGCTGCGGTATGAAAAGGCTTTGACCAGCGATGATGCAGGATTCCTTCATTGAAGGTAGTGAGGGTGATCGTTACCGTCGGCACCATGAAGCACCAAGCCCCCGCGGGCACCATCGACGAGCTGGACCAGCGCATCATCGCCGAGCTCCAGCTCAACGGTCGTGCCCCGTGGAGCGCGGTGGCGCGCTGGGTGGACGCCTCCGTGAGACGTAGGAGCGGTCGGGTGGTTCGCCTCGGCTCGGCGGCGGTCCGCGCGGCCGGTGGTCACGGCAGCCCGATCGGTGCGGACGTCAGCGGGTGACCGTTCAGCTCGCCGGAGCCGTCCGCGTCCCACCACATCCCACCTTGCGCGGTGAGGTAGGGGTGCAGTCCGCGGACGTCTCCGCCTTCATGAAGTGCTTGCGCGACCGTGTGGAGAAGGCTCGCCAGATCAGGCCAGGATTCGGTGAAGTCACCGCCACCGCTGTGGCCCGCCCAGCCGAGACGCCCCGTGTCAGGACCAGGACGTCGGTCGATGACCTGCGCCGTGCCGTCGGCGCCCTCGGCCCAGGGGACCCAGAGGCTGTGCCACCAAGGCTCCTCCTCCCAGGGGCGAGGGGTCAGGCCCTCGTTCTCCGCCGCGACGTCCATGCGGGTCTGCCAATGGTCCACGATGCCGCTCACTGTGAGCGGGGACTGCTCCGGCAGGATGGTTGTCCAGGCGCTCGCGCCGTTGTGGCATTGCAGGGATTCAGCGAGGTCATCCGGCAGCCGGGCCCCGAGGATCCGTTCCGCGTCTCGGATCTCGTCCGGTGTCGCGGGCGGATTGAGGAGTGCGAGACCCGACGCCACGTGCGTGGCCAGCCAGGCGTCGATCAGGCGCCAGGACTCCGACGGGGGCAAGATCTGCTGTGGCATGGCATCATCCTGCCCCACATGTCCGACAAGGCGAATCGGGGCCGTGCCGACCGGGGAAGCGAGGTCGGCCGGCTACCTGCAGTCCGGCTCGGGCGCCAGTGGTGGCGAGGGCGGGAGGCGGTGCCGGTCTCGATGGTGCCGCAGCCGAGGGCTAGGCGGTCGACGACCGACACGCAGGGGCGCCGGTCGGTGAACGTCCTCGTCCACCCGGAGAGGGGAGTGGCCGAGTTCGAGTCGGGTGGCGCCGCGGGCGATGAGACGCCCGTGGCGGGCGGCTCCTCTCGGCCGTCGTGGACCACCGGTCCAGAGGCGCCCGGCATGACGCGACGGTCCGCCCGACCAGGGGACCGGCACCTTTCGGAGGCACACCCGGGCCGCTCTGCCAACGGCAGAACACCGGCCCGACCGGGCTCGACGATCACTACAGTCCAGTCTCATGACGACGATGACAACGCGCACGGTCGAGTATTCGGCCGACGGCCTCACGATGACCGGGCACCTCGCGCTCCCGGCCGGTGCCGGCCGCCGGCCCGCGGTGCTGGTCGGACCGGAGGGCCTGGGGCTCAGCGACGTCGAGCGCCGCCGTGCCGATGCGCTCGCCGAGCTGGGCTACGTAGCGCTGGCCTTCGACCTCCACGGCGGGCGCTACTTGAGCGACCCCGAGGAGATGCTGGCCCGTTGCATGCCGCTGCTCGCCGACCCCGACCGGATGCGGGGCATCGGCCACGCGGCGCTCGACGTGCTGCTCGCCGAACCGCGGACCGACCCCGACCGGATCGCCGCCGTCGGCTACGGCACCGGGGGCGCCATCGGGCTGGAGCTCGGGCGCGACGGCGTCAACCTGCGGGCGATCGGTACAGTCAACGCGGTGACCACCGGCCGACCGGGCGAGGCGGCGCACATCCGCTGCCCGGTATGGGCCGGGGTCGGTTCGGAAGACCCGATCATGCCGCCCGCGCAACGGGAGGCGTTCACCGCCGAGATGCAGGCCGCGGGCGTCGACTGGCGCCTCACGGTCTACGGCGGCGCCTTGCACGCCTTCCACCACCCGCCGGTCGACCACACCGTGCTCCCCGGCGTCGGCTACCACCCGCGGCACGCACAGCGGGCGTGGCGCGACATCGTCGACCTGCTCGCCGAGTGCCTGCCCGTGACGGAGTGATCCGGTCAGCTCACCGCGAGACGACCGACAGCATCACGTGGGACGACAGGGCCTCCGCGTCTCATCCGGGCTTGCATCTCCGCAGGTGGGGCCAACGCTCGGAGCCGAGCCCCGCCCGCGAGGACCACGGGGCGGAGCAGCCCGGTAGCTCGGCTCATGGTCAGGAGGCCGCAGGTTCACGTCCTGTGCCCGCAACGGGAAGAGAACGGGGCCCGGCATCGGCCGGGCCCCTTCCTCCTGTCCAGGCCGGTCAGCCGGGCACCGGGTCATGGAGGCCCCGCCGGCGGGCGGCTCCCGGCCGGCACCGCAGCAGACGCCCCAGCACCAGCCGGCCCCCGCGCAGCGCCCCATGCCGGTGCAGCGCCTTGACGGCGTAGGTGGAGCAGCTCGGCGTGTAGGGACAGCACGCCGGCAGCCGCGGGCTGACCGTCGTCCGGTAGTGGCGGATCACGTCGTACAGCGCGCCTGCGGCCCGGCCGCCCGGACGGGGCGCCGCCGGGTCCGCTCCAGCGGATCGTGAGAATCCGGCTCCCCGGCTCAGGACAACGAAGAGGAACAGGGCGACCCACATGTCGGGGCAGCACGTACGGTTCCAGAAGCAGCTGTCGCCGCACGCGTCGGCGCAGTTCTCCTTGCGGCTGCTCTTCCTGGTTCCCTTGCGTCGCCCCGCCACCTGAACTGCCCCTTCGTCGGCTTTCACCATGATCCTACGGACGTATGGGGGCGAGCCCGAAGGGCCCCGGCGATCCCGCCGCCACGGGAGCCGTCGGCGCGTGCTGGGTGATTGGGCTGATAGGGCCCGGCCGATTTCAGTAGCATTTGATTCTGTACTGGGTTGCGTGACGGGGGTAATGCTGTGCTTGAGATCGATGGGCTGCTCGATCAGATCGTGCCGGCGGCTGAAGCGGCCGTCGTCGCCTACGGTGTGGGCGTGCTGACCACGGCGCGGGACGAGACGGCCGGGGCGACCGTGCGGCTGGGGCAACGGCTGCTCGCCAGGGTCATGAACCGCGGTGCCAATGCCGACGCCGTCGAAGCCTCCGTCACCGGCCTGGCCGAGGCGGGCGAGGACCGGGATGTGTACGGCCTGCGGCGCATGGAGTTGAGGATCGCCCTGCGGGACGCGCTCAGAGAGCATCCGGGGCTGGCCGATGAGCTTTCGGCGCTGCTGCCGGAAGGTCCCGCCGCTCAGGCCGGGGGTGAGCGCAGCGTCGCAGTGGCCGGGAACAGCTCCGGGATCATCTCCACCGGCGACGGCGCGCACAACACGCTGCACCGGTGAACGGCGGAACCGACCCGCAGCAGCCCGACCACACCGGACCCGGACCCGGACCCGGCTCCGTCCGGTCGGGCGGCGACAGGTCGGTCCACGTGCGCGACAACTACGGCATCATCAACACCGGCGACAACGCGCGGCTGTTCATCGAGCCCCTGGCTCCCCCCGCCGAGAACTCGGTGGCCGGGAAGGCCAACCTCCTCGCGGACAGGGTCAGCGACTTCCTGAAGCGCGAGGAGGAGCAACTGCGGTTGTGGGATCCGGTCCCGCTGCCCTTGCGCTGTCGGCCGGTGCCACGGACGTTGGCGGACGGCCGGCACAGCGGTCTCGGTCCCTGGGCCGGGGCGGAGGCTGTGCTTCCACTGGATCTGGAGGGTCCATTGGAGGATCTCGCGGTTGTCTACGAGGGGACAAGGCCCGGCAGGCTTCTGGTGCTGGGCCGGGCGGGTTCGGGGAAGACCATTCTGATCCGTCGTTTCGCGAAGGCCCGGCTGGAGGCCCGCACGCCGACCGGCGAGGCACCGGTACCGGTGATCTTCAGCCTGGGGTCCTGGAATCCGGCCACCACCCCTTTGAGGGACTGGCTGATCGGCCGATTGGAGCGGGACTATCCCTTTCTCTCCGGGGCCGGGCCCGATGGGGCGACGACGTGGGCCGAAGCGCTGATCGGCGCCGACCGCGTTCTGGCGATCCTGGACGGATTCGACGAGATCGCCGACGGTCTGCACAAGGACGCGCTGCGGGACCTCACGACCACCACCGTGCCGTTGCTGATGACGAGCCGCCGCCCCGAGATCGAAGACGCCGTGAAGACACCCATGTTCTTCGCCGGTATCGAACTGACCGACCTCACCCTCGACGACTCCGTCGACTACCTGATGCCGGCGTCCGTCACAGCCCGCCGCACCGAAGCGGGCACCACCCCCACGACCGGGTGGGAGTACGTCCTGAACAGGCTGCGCCTCCACCCCGACGAACCGGCCTGCGCCAACCTCTCCGCTGTGCTGACCACTCCACTGATGGTCACGCTCGCCCGCGCCGTCTACTCATCCGGCCGTGATCCGGTGCGGCTGCTGACGGACGAGAAGCTCAGCACCCGCGAGGCCCTTGAGGACCATCTCCTGGACAACTTCGTCCCCACCGCGTACGCCCGTTTCCTCAGCCACCGGCCTGTCACGAAGCGTCGGCCCTGGCGCTCCGAACGCGCACAGGACTGGCTCGGATACCTCGCCG
The DNA here is from genome assembly GCF_040297465.1 of Streptomyces sp. NPDC001787. Classification (NCBI taxonomy): domain Bacteria; kingdom Bacillati; phylum Actinomycetota; class Actinomycetes; order Kitasatosporales; family Streptomycetaceae; genus Streptomyces; species Streptomyces sp. NPDC001787. The sequence continues at coordinate 21,182 of NZ_JBEOZE010000021.1, read as the reverse complement.
GGCACCTGAAACAACTCGACACCCACGACATCGAGTGGTGGCGGCTGGGAACGGCCATGAGTCTCCCTTCGCGCATGCTCGTCTCAGGGGTCATGACCGGGCTCGCGACAGTTACCGTGCTCGCACTCGCCCCCGGGTTCGCGACACGTCGAGAAACTGCCTTCAATCTGCTGCTGCATGTGCTGGGATTCGGACTGGCCTTCGGCCTTTTGCACGGAGTCATGTCAAAGCTCAGGGTCGGCGGCGCATTCGAACCGTCACGCATGCGCATACGAATCCGCGGCGGCTCGAAGAGAGTGAAAGAGAATCTTCTCCCCAGAATCTGCGGTGGCCTCGCGGGTGGCCTGGTGTTCGGGGTCGTGTACGGCCTCGGACTGGCGGTCTACTTCACTGCTCTGGGCCATCCCTGGCTCGTGGTCGTACTGATCTTCGGGGAATGGTCCCTGGTCGGGCTCGGGGTCGGGCTGGGAGCCGGGCTCACCCTCGGGCTCATGACCGGGGTCGAGGCTCTCATCGAGACGAAATCCTCGGTCAGCCCGTCGGACCTGCTGAACACGAACCGTACGACCGTGCTCGCCCAGGTCCTCGCGATGGGCCTGACGGTCGGCCTCGGGTACGGCACCGTCGTCGCGACCATCAACAATCCCACCCTCGGGGTGGCGAGCGGGCTCGTGACGGGGGTCATGGTTGCCATCGGGGCGTGCACGTTGACCGCTTGGGGCCGGTGGGTCGTCCTGGTCCGCATCTGGCTGCCCCTGACCGGGCGGCTTCCGCGGGCAGTGAACGCCTTTCTGGACGACGCCTACGAGCGAGGTGTGCTGCGTCGGGCCGGCGCGGTCTATCAGTTCCGCCACGCGCGGCTCCGGGACCGCCTGGCCGAGGCCCACGGGCACCACGAGACGCCGACGACAGCGACAGGAGACCGCTGATGAACGACGGGGACCGAACAGCACGCGGCACGAGGGGATTCGGGGCCTGTACCGCGCTGGGCATCGCGGCGGCGCTGGCGACCGCCGCCCTGGGGGTGACGGGATCCCCGACCGCTTCGGCGGAACCGGTCGGGCTCACCCTGCGCTACGCCTGCGCGTTCTCAGGGCTCGGCAATCAGCCCGTGACGATGCGGCTCGACTCGGACATCCCGGACTCGATCCGGGTCGGCAGGGCCAGCCCACGATCCGCCCTGAACGGAGTGGCGACAGTGAGTGCGGGCATCACGCGGCTGGCCGCCGCGGTCGGAGCGAAGACCGTTGAGGGCTCCCTGGACGGGACCGCCACCGTGACCGCACCGCAGGGCGACATTCCCCTGGCCGTGCCCATGACGATCCCCCGGACCGCTGTCCCGGCCTCCGGTTCGTTCGACGTCACCGCCAAGGGCACCGCGCCCTCGCTCACGTTCACCCGACCGGGCAACGCGAAGGTCAGAGTCGGCGACCTCACCTTGAGCCTCACCCCGAAGCGTGCCAACGGCACGACCCCCGTGGGGCAGCTCCACGCATCCTGCACAGTGGCACCCGGGCAGCACACGGTCCTGCAGTCGCTCGCCATCACCGAGCCGGTGCAGGCAACCGCGACGGCGACCGGCGGGAACTCCGCCGGGGGGACCGGGGGCGGGAGCGGCTCCGGAGCGACCGGAGGCGGAACGGGCTCCGGGTCGGGGCCCGGAACCACTGCGGGTACGGCCACGGGCACGCGGCCCGGGACCGGGGCCGGGACCGGTCGTCCGGCGTCGGCTTCGTCCGATGCCTCGGCTACGCAGCGGGCGCCGGCGCCGAGCGCGACCGGGACCGCACCTCGCACGCCGAGCGCGTCGCGAGGAGCACCGGCCATGGATACGCCACAGGACGACGCGACCAATGCCGCCATCGACAGCGCGGCCGACGACCTCAACCCCAGGAATCCATTCGTGCTGGTGACGGGCGTCCTCGTCGTGGCGGGCGCCGCCGCCCTCGTCGCATTGGGCCCATGGCTGAGGAAGCGGCACTCCGACGGCCCGGACAGCTGAGCGGGGCCTGGCAGAATCAATTGCTCATGAGTCCGCCGGCCCTGGGGCGGGAACCAACTCCGGCGGGACGAAGCCCTCTTCGGCCAGTCGCGCCCACAGTTCGGGCGGGACAGGACAGCGGGCCCCCGCCGCGTTCGCCGTGACCTCCGCGGCCGACCGGCAGCCCACGATCACCGACCCGACGGCCGGATGCAGCGACGGGAACTGGATGGCTGCCGCGGAGAGCGGAACATCGAACTCCGCGCATAGCCGTCCGCATCGCCGCGCACGGACCAGTTCCCGCTCCGGAACCGGGCGGTAGTTGAACATCGCACCGGGGGAGGGGTCCGCGAGCAGACCGGTGTTGAAGACCCCGCCGACGACGACCGAGGTGCCGGTCTTCGCGCACAGGGGCAGCAGCGTTCCGAGCGCGTCGTGGTCGAGGAGCGAGAACCGCCCCGCGATGAGCACGACGTCCACGTCGAACTCCGCCACGTACGCGGCGAGCGGCGCAGTGTGGTTCATGCCGAACCCGATCGCCCGTACCAGTCCCTCGTCCCGGAGCCGGCGCAGTGCCGGATAGGCCGTGCGCCGGACCTCGTCCGGGAAGTCGTCCGCGTCGTGCAGATAGAGGATGTCGACGGACGACCGCCCCAGGCGGTCCAGACTCGACTCCAGGGACCCGCGGATACCGGCCTCCGTCCAGTCCGTGACCACCTCGCCGGGCGTCCCGTCGGGCCGCGGTCGCAGCAGCCAGCCCGTCTTCGTGGAGATCAGCGGCGCGGTGACGCCCGCCGGTGCCAGGAGACGGCCGAGCCTGTCCTCGGCCTGGCCGTGCCCGTAGCGCGGTGCCGTGTCGAAGTAGGTGATCCCTTCGTCGGCCGCGGCCTTCAGCGTGGCCGCGGCGTCCGCCTCCGTCACCTCCTCGAAGAGGCCGCCCAGCGGTGCGGTGCCGATCCCCAGACGGGGCAGCTCGAAGGGCAGCCGGCCGGTCATCACACCACCTCCCCGGCCGGGGCGTCGCAGGTGGGCCGGCCACCGCGCAGGGTCATCGTGATGGTCAGCCGGACCTGCGTGCCTCCGGGCAGTTCCACGCGGCAGTACGGACCACCGACGTCCCGCGCGGGACCGTCGTCGACCTGCGCGGTGTGCATGACGTGCTCGGCGAACGAGCCCGCCTGCACCACCAGCGAGCGCGCGGTGCCACCGAGGTTGACCAGCTCCACGACGGTGCGGTCGGGGCGGATGTCGGAGACGAGTGCCGCGACGTCCGCGGGAAGACCGGGCCGCTGCCCGGCGGCGTCGTGGTAGCGCAGATGCATATGGGCGAGACCCCCGTTGTAGAGGACCTGGGGGGAGCCGGTGGTCAGTTGCAGCAGCGCCTCGGTGACGACGGGGTTGAGGTCCTGCCAGTGGTGGATGTCAAGGATGTCCGGGCCGACGGCCGGGTCCACCGGGTCGTTCTCGATGGCCTCGACGCGTTCGGCGCAGGAGTCCAGGGCGCTGCGCAGCATGCGCTCGGGGAAACCGGGGTTGCGGCCCTGCAGGAACTCGTACCACGGCTCCTCGTGCCCGGCCTCATCCTTGATCCGCTGGGTGTGCACCGTCCTCCAGTCCCACCTCGCGCCCGCCCGCAGCCGCTCGATGCGCTCCTGGTCCTGCGACTCCCGGCTGAAGTGCCAAAGGGAAACCGGCAGTTGGCCCGGCATCACGGTGAAGTCGAACCAGCCGGAGTCGTTGTGCCGCTGCGGAACCATCAGGGTCCGGTCGGCGTCCATCGCGCGCAGGTGCGGATCCCAGCGTTTGCCCAGGGTGCCCCGCTCCCCGGCGCCGCGCTGCTCGCCCTGGCGCAGTACGGCGTCGAGGGGATTGCGGGCCAGGTCGAGGAAAGCCGCGTCGCCGGTCAGCAGGGCCGCGTTCGAGGCTCCGACGAGCGTGGCGCTGCCCACGGGGGAGAGGCCGTGCGGCCATGACCAGCCGTAGTGCGCGCCGTACCACCGGCCGCCCAGATACTCGCCGACCGTACCGCTCAGGCCCGCGTTGTCGGGGACGACGTCTTGTCCGTCGAGCCGTTCGCGCCATGCGCCGACGTACTCGGCCACCCAGTCCGCGTACCGCTGCTCACCGCTGAGGAGGAAGGCGTTGGTGGCCAGTCCGGTCGCGGCCAGGTTGACGATCGTGTCACCGCGGCCCATCCGGTCCCACATCGCGCGGCCGTAGGAGCGGGCGCGCTCGGGGTCGGCCACGAGCTGATCGAAGGACGTGATGTCGTCCATCCCGTCGAGCGGCAGACCGTACGGGTGCAGGGCGAGGCTCCACGGGAAGTACGGTTCCTCGTCGCTGAATCCCGGGCGCGGACCCGCCGATCCGTTGTGCGGTGCGCGCACCACCCGGTGCTCGGGGTCGTAGTTCGGCCCGCCGGGCAGATAGAAGTCGGCGAAACGGCCCGCCAGTTCGCGCAGTCGGGGGTCACCGGGGTCGGCCAGGCACAGACCGTAGAAGAGCAGCATGCCCTCGCCCTGGTGGAACCAGTCGTAGCCGCGTTCCATGCCCCCCTGGAGCATGCCCATCTCCGTGAGCTGCGCGGATACGCCGCTCCAGTGACGGCGCGCCGCCGGCAGGAGATCGTCGCTGCCGCCGAGGAGGTAGAGCGTCGGCCAGTTGAAGAACGGTTCGTAGAAGTCGTCCACGCCGTCGCGGCCGTCCGGGCCCACGCCGAGGCTGTCCCGGAAGACGAGGCGGCCGTCGCCCTCGGTGTAGCGGTCGGCGAAGAGGCGCCAGGCCTTGTCCTGACGGGCGAGCAACTCCCTCTGGAGTGTGGCCCATCGGGGCGCCTCGGCGACGCGGCGGGTCGCCCGGAGCCGGGGGCCGGTCACGGTGACGGACGTCATCGACCCGCTCCTTCCCCTGTGTTCGAGCCGCTGGTCCATTGGTCCCTGAACATCAAGAACATTCGCCCCTCGCAATCGCCCATCGATAGCCGATGGTTAGACTCACCGGCGCGAGCCACCGTGTCAATACTCGGGAACGGCACCTCAGGAGGATTCCGACCATGATCGACTGCCATGTCCACCTGTGGGACCCGTCGGCGGGATTCCCCTGGATCCGCCCCGGCGGCGTACACCACAGGGCGTTCGGCATCGACGACCTGGCGGCTTCGGGGCCCGCCCCCGCCGCGGCCGGGGCGATCCTGGTCGAGGCGTCCCGCGGCGACGCCGGCGAGACGCTCGCCCTGCGCGAGTGGAGCCTTCGCCGCCCCGACCTCGTCGCGGGGTACGTGGCGAACCTGCACGTCCACGGCGACGGTGGCCCCCACCGCTTCCGTGCCCTGCTGGACGATCTCGGCGACAGCCGGCCGAACGGCATGCGCCTGGGCGGTGCGAGCTGGGGGGACACCCCGGAATCGGCCCGTGCGCTCGTCCCGGAACTGGCCGCGGCCAGGATGGTGCTGGAGCTGAATCTGGGTGCCGGGGCGCTGCGCGCCGCGGCCGAGGCGACCACCCGGTACCCCGGGCTCACCGTGGTCGTCGATCACCTCGGGAACCCGCCGAACCTCCGTGCGGACCCGGGGGAGTGGTACCGGGACCTGGAGCGGGCCGCCGCGGCGCCCAACGTGGTCGTCAAGATCTCCGGCCTGCTCACCCAGCAGCACGGCGTGCCGCCCGAACGGACCGCCGAACTGGTCCGGCGCGCGGTGGACGCGCTCGGCCCCGACCGCTGCCTCATCGGCTCCGACTGGCCGATCTGCCTGCCCCGCGGCAGCCGCGCCGATTCGCTTGAGCTCTCCGTGCGCGGTCTCGACCGGCTGTCGGAGGACGAGCGCGAGCTGGCACTGCACACGAACGCCGTCCGTGTGTACGGGCTCCGTGGCCGGCAGCCGTCGAATCACCCTGATGCACATTCCTTCGATGATCGATAGACGATGAAAACGGCCGTGGACCGGACCCGCCCGACGTCTGCGGAGGGGCGGCATGACGTTGCACCCGGGCCGGGCGGATCGGACCGGCAAGCGCATACGCGGGCCATCCGGTCAACGATCATGAAGGCGGCGGCCCGCCCACGAGGCCGTCACAGCGGAAATGGCCGGGCCGCGCGGTCGGACGGTACGGAATCCGTCAATTCTCGGGGTTGACGACTCTTGCACCCCACCGAGATTCCATCGATAGGCGATGACCGCGTACCATGACGTAACTGGCTCGCCTCATCGCAGGATTGGGAATTCATGGCATCGAATGCGTCGGCTGGATTCGTCTCCACGCTGGCCACCAACAAGGACCGGTTCCGCAAGACTCTGATCTCCGACCAGGTCTACGACCTGCTCCGCCAGGCCGTCGTCGGGGGCGACCTCGCGCCCAACGAGCGCGTCGTCGAGTCGGAAATCGCCCGACGCCTGGGGGTGAGCCAGGCCCCGGTGCGGGAGGCGGTCAAGCGGCTGGCCCGCGAGGGCCTGCTCATGCACGTCCCGCGTCGCGGCCACTTCGTCGTCGAGATCTCCGAGCAGGACGCCGAGTACGCCCGGCAGGTACGCGAACCGCTGGAGCGGCTCGCCGCGCAGCTCGCCACCGAACACCTCACCGACGACCACCTCCGTGAGCTCGACGCGCTGGTCGAGCGGATGCGGGACGCCGTGGCCGCGAATGATGTCAGCCGGTTCCGTGATGCCGACATCGAGTTCCACACGGTGGTCAGCCAGATCTCGGGCAATCCGTTCCTGGCCCGGATGTGGGAGGTCATCGAGCCGAGCCTGCGGACCCTGCGGGCCATCTCCGACCCCCTCTTCGAGGGCGACTGGAGCGCCATGGCCGAGGAGCACGGCCGGCTCGTCGGCCTGTTGCGGTCCGGGGACGCCGAGCTGGCGGCCGCGGCGTTCGCCGACCACGCGGCAGGCCGCGGGCCCGTGCCGGACGCGCGCGAGGTGAAGAGGAAGCCGCGCAAGGCCGCGGCCAGGAAGTGAGCACCGCCCCAGCACCACAGGCCCGAGCCGGACATCCGGCTCGGGCCTTTTTCGCGGGGAAGTGCTCGGGCCTTTCTCGCGGGGAAGCGGTCGTGGGCGACGAGCCCGTGCGTGGCTCAACGCCGTCCCGTCATCCCTGACGGGCGCGCGACGACGGCTGCGGCATCACGCGGCGTTGCCGGAACATCCGCATGCATCCCGTATGCGGATGTCTCTCCGCCTTGCGGCGCACCGCGTCCGCCGCCGCGCGCTGATCCGCCAGGCGCGACGGGACAGCCGTCAGCGGCGCGCGCCCGCCGTCCACTTCGGCGCCCCGTACTGGTACGCGCCGAGGCTGGGCGTCGCGTCCGTCGAGCCGTCGTTGATGCCCGGCAGCGCGATCGCCTGATGGCGCGCGGGAGAATCGGCGGTCAGCCGGTAGTCGTGCCCGGCCGCGTCGGCGAAGAGCGGGTCGGTCTCGCCTGGCAGGTTGTTCGAGAGGACGAGCCCGCCGTCGGTGGCACCGGCCAGACCGCGAATGGTGCCGATGTTGTTGTAGATCTTCGTGCCGGTCGACTGCCCCGGTTCCTTGACGTAGAACAGCGTCATCCCACCCGTGTTGTTGTACACGCCGTTGTCGTGCGAGCCGGTGCCCAGACCGTTGAGCATCACCGTGCCCTCCCGGTTGCCCCAGCCCACGTTGTTCGCGATCACCAGGTCGCTCTGGCCGTTGTCGGCGTAGACACCCGAGATCCCGAAGGTGGTGAGAGTCGTGGCCGGCTCCGGATCGTGCAGCACGTTGTGATCGATGGACGTCCCCATCATCCAGGCGCTGCAGCAGGTGTAGATCGCGGCGACGTCGAGGCTGAGACGGGCGTACCCCGAGATGTCGTTGTACGCGATCAGGTCCTTGCCCGGGGTGAGGCCCTCCACGGTGTTCCACTGGAGGTTGATGCCGCTGCGGCCGACCCGGCTGATCGTGTTGTGGGTGACCGTCTGGCTGTTGCCCTGGACGGCGATGCCCGCCGCGTACGTCCCCATGTAGTCGACATCGTGGATCACGTTGTTCGTGGCGGTGTTGTTCTGCCCGCGCAGCGCGATGCCGTTGCCCGCGCTCAGCGACAGATCGCTGTTCACGATGCTGTTGTACGTGCCGTCGAGGACGATGCCCGTGTCACCCACGCCCCGCGTCACCGTGCTGCCGCAGTCCGTCGTGCCGCGCGTGATGTCGGTGTAGTGCGACAGATACGTACCGGTGAGGCCGTCCAGCGTCACGCCCGTGCTGGTCGGGCCGGTCCTGATGGTGGAGGCGAACAGCCCGACGCCCGCCACCGTGGTGTGGCTCGCGGCCGTCAGGTCGAAGGCCAGGGACCGGGTCTTCGCCTCGATGGTGTGCGCGGCGGGGCTGTCCTCGCTGTAGAGGTACAGGCGCTTCGCGGCCGGGTCGTAGAACCACTCTCCGGGGCGGGCGAGTTCGCCGATCTTCCCGGCGAGGGCGTACCGCGTCTCCTTCGGTACGACCTTGTGCACGCACGGCGGCGCGGCGTCCAGCGTCACCGAGCCGGCGGCGGAACTCTTCACGGTGCCGGTCGCCGAGACGTACCAGTAGCCGGTCAGGGCCCGCGCGCCGTCCCAGTACCCGGCGGGCCGGGTCAGCGCCTCGTCCCTGATCGTCGCCTCCGCGCTGCCCGCGCCCGCGTACTGCAGCGTGGGGTCCAGCAGGTCGAGCCCCGGGTAGGGCCACTGCGCCTCGATGTTCGCCTTCCTGTCGGTGAAGACCTGCACCGTGGTCACGTCGGAGCCCAGGTCGACGGACGTGCTGTAGACGTGTCCGGCGGCCACGGCGTCACTGAACGCCGAGTCCTGGGCGTACGGATCACTCTTGGCGATCTCCGCGACGTCCGCGCCGGTGACGGGTGCGAAGCCGCGCACCGGCGCGGTCCCGCTCAGCGTCACCTTCGCCCCGGGCGCCGCCCGGTAGGTGATCGGCAGCCCGGCGGTGCCCGACCGGGCCGGAACGACCGTCTCGTCGTACGTACCGGACTGGATCAGACAGGTGTCCCCGGGCTGCATGACGTCGGCACACCGCTGGATGTGCTGGAACGCCCGACCCGTGCGGGTGCCCTTGTTGGAGTCCCGGCCCGAAGGAGCGACGTAGTAGACCTCTCCGGCCCGGGACTTGTGCGGAAGCGCGACGGCCGGTACGGCCGCCGCCACCACGGACAGCGAAGCGAGCAGGGCGGCTGCGGACCACGACCCCCTACCGGGGCGTGGCCACCATTTCCTCGACACTGGACGGTCCTTTCTTCTCCGGTGGAACACGGTCCGCCCGCTCATCCCTTCACCGCGCCCACCGTCAGACCGCTGATGATGTGGCGCTGCATGTAGATGAAGAAGATGATCACGGGCGCGATGGCGAGCAGAAGGTTGGGGAACACCTTCGTCAGATCGGTGGAGTACTGGCTGATGCCGGCGTAGATCGCCGTGGTCACCGTGTAGTGCCCGGACGAGGGGCTGAGCAGGATCTGCGGCGAGATGAAGTCGTTCCAGATCCCGATGGAGTTGAGGATCAGAACGGTGACGACCGCCGGACGCATCAGCGGGAAGATGATGGTCCAGAAGGTCCGGTAGCGGCCCGCGCCGTCGATCGTCGCCGCATGGTCGATGTCCACCGGAATCGTGCGGATGAAGCCCACGAACAGGAAGATGCTGACCGGCAGCGTGGACGCCACATCGTGCGCGACCAGACCGGTCACGGTGTTGGCGAGACCGACCTCGCGCAGTACGTAGATCACCGGAATGATCACGGCGGCGCCGGGGATGAACGTGCCGGCCAGGAAGTACAGCAGTACCAGCTGCGTCCGCTTCTTGAGGCTGCGGGCGATCGCGTAGGCCGCCGGTCCCGCGAGCGCGATGCAGAGGATGTCCACCGTGATGACGAGGAACAGCGTGAAGCCGTAGCCGCCGATGACGTTGTACTGCGGATTGCTGATGGCGGCGGACATGTGCTCGAAGGTCATCCCGCTCAGGGGGATGGAGAACGGGCTGTCGAGGATGTCCTGCTGCGACTTGAAGGCGTTGACGACGAGCAGGTACACCGGCACGATCATGACGACGAACAGCAGGCCCAGGAGCGCCCAGCGCAGGGGCGAGCGGGACTCCCGCTGTTCCATCGGTGAGACCTCCGAGGCGGAAGCCGGTGCGGTCCGCGGTCTGTCGCGGACCTTTGGTTCAGTGACGACCACCATCGGCTCCTAACCGGTCGCAGCTTGGTCCTGGCGGTTGCGCAGCGCGGTCACGACGAGGGCGAGCGCGGCGGAGACGACCATCAGGAACACCGCCTGAGCCGTCGCGTAACCGACCTTGGTGCCCTCGAAGGACCGGGCGAGAATGAGATAGGTGAAGGTCTGCGTGGAGCCGGCCGGACCTCCGCCGGTGAGGCTGACCACGATGTCGTACGCCCTGAGCAGACCGACCAGGTTCAGCACGGTCGCCACGGTGATCACGGGCGCGATCATCGGGACGACGATGCGCAGATTGATCTGCCGCCTGCTGGCGCCGTCCATCGCCGCGGCCTCCAGGAGCTCGGCCGGGACGGTCTGCAGGGCGGCCACGAACAGCACGACGTTGAAGCCGAATCCGGCCCACACGATGACGCCGATCAGGGTGTACAGCGCGAACTTCTCGTCGAAGAGAAAGCCGATCGGCTCCATCCCGAACGTGGCGAGGGTGTTGTTGACCGCCCCGTTCGTGCCGAGGATCGCCGCCCAGAGATAGCCGAGGATCAACGCGCTGATCACATGCGGGAAGTAGGCGACGGCGCGGAAGAACGAGTTCGTACGCGATCGGCCCTTGAGGATCAGCGCGTACACCAGGCCCGCGCCGACCATCAGGGCGGTGCCGATCGCGGTGATCATCGCGGTCACGTACCAGGCGTCCGTCGAGCTCGGGTCGTCGAAGAGGTGCTGGTAGTTCTCCCACCCGATGACCTGCGCCGTGGAGAAGCCGTCCCAGTCCGTGAAGCTGAGGTAGATCGCCACGCCCACGGGCACGACCGTCAGCACGGTGTACAGGAGTACGGCCGGGCCCATCATGCCGAACGTGACGGCCGCCTCGCGGACATGGGCCCGCCTGCGGCCGGAGCCGGGGGCCGCCGGGGCGGCGCCGGAGCGCGGCCCCCGCCGCGTCAGTTCTGCGAGTTCCACCACTTGTCCAATCCGCCCGCGGCATCCTTCGCGGAGGTGCCTGTGTACAGGGACTGGACCTGCTTGTTGAGCTCGTCGCTGAACCCGGCGACCGGCTGGTTCTCGCCGGACTTCACGAGTACCGACGGTGTCCCGTCGAGGATCTTCTGCACCGAGGTGCCGAGGCTGGACATCGGATAGCTGAAGCCCGTGCGCAGATTGCCGTCGGCGGCGAGCTGGCTCTTGATCGCTTCCTCGTCGGTGACCAGCCACTTCACGAGGTCGATGGCCTCGGTCTTGTGGCGCGACTGTTTGACCACGGTGTAGGGGTTCGAGATGTTGCCGAACTGGCCGGACGGGTAGGCGCCGTCGGTCGGCATCGTGAAGACACCGATCCCGTCACTCTTCTTCGCCGCGTCCGCCGCGGGCACGAAGAAGGAACCCATCATGTACATCGCCGACTTGCCGTTGAGGAAGGCGGTCTGCCCGTCGGCGTACGTCAGACCCAGCGCGCTCTTGTCGAGGTAGCCCTTGTCGATCCACTGCTCGTAGCGCTTCAGGTACGGCACATAGCCGCTGTCGGCGAAGGAGACCTCGCCGTCGTTGCGCTGCTTGATCCACTGCGGGTTCCCGGTGAGCACACTGGCGTCGGCCATCATCGAGAACTGCCCGCCCGTCACCCACTGGCCGGCGGTCTGCAGCGGCTTGTAGCCCGCGGACTTCAGGCTGCCCATGGCGGCGGTGAACTGACTCAGCGTCCGGATCTGCGAGGCGTTCACGCCCGCCTTCGCGAAGGCCTCCTTGTTGTAGAAGACCAGCGACTGGATCTGCTCGCCCACGCCGACCATGTACGTCCTGCCCCCGACGGCGTACTGGTCGACCAGCGGTGTGTCCTTCGTCCAGGCCTGGTCGGACAGGTCCTCGAAGAGTTTGACCGTGTCGGGTGCCGGGATGATCTGCTGCGCGATGTCGGGCGGGTCGCCGGCGGCGAGGTCCTGGGTGAGCTTGGCGTTGGCCGAGATCGTCCCGGTCAGCTCCAGCTTCACCGTCACGCCGGGATGGCTCTTCTCGTACTTCGCGAAGAGGCCCTTCCAGTACTGCTCCGTCAGGTTCGGCGAGATGTTGACGATGATGCGGAGAGTCGTGCCCTCCGCGGCCCCGTCGGACCCGCTCGCCCCGCAGCCGACCGCGGAGGCCAGTACGAGCGGAGCCAGAGCGACTGCGGAGGCTCGGTGCCACATGGTTCTCATCGGACACGCTCCATTGCGTAGTCGTGAATAATCGATAGCTGAGATGCGTTGTAAGTGTTCGTGCGAGTTCGGCCGGAAGGGGAGGGGCGCCACGGTCCGAACGGTGCGGTCGGGGCCCGGTAGGCGTCCATTGCAATCGCCTATCGATTGCTGATGCTATGGGCGGCACCCCGCATGTTCAAGGGTGCTGCCGAAACCGCTTGCTCCCGTTCGTCCGCTGCCGGTGCGCGGCGACGCGGTCCGCCGGCCGGAAGCCGGAGAACCGTCGGGGCCGGACGGGCCGGGCGCCCCCAAGTGCGCGGTGGCAGCGGGCATTCGGGGTCCCGCGGATCCCGGTCCGGGTCCTCGCGGACACCGCGCTCTCCGTCGCGGAACGCCCCCGCCCCCGCCGGGGCGAGCGGCCTCGGTGCAGTGGGCACGGGAGACTCCTGACGGATTGACAGCACTAATCGATTGGCTGTTATCTACCATCGATAGACGATGATGTCACTGGCGTTGCGTGCGGGGAGCGCGCGGAGAGGCACGTGAATGAACCCGAACAGGGATCAAGGAACGCCGTCGGCGGGGGAGACCCCGGTCTACGAGTCGATGCGGTCGCCGGTCCACACCTCGTCCTTCCGGCGGCCGACCCGGCGGATGGTGGAGGCGCTCAAGGAGGTGAGCGCGGCGACGGCCTGCGCGAAGCTGCACCAGATGGGCATCACCCGGACCTTCATCGACGGGCCCGTGCCGCTGCACCGGGAACCGGACGTCAAGGTCACCGGTGGTGCGGTCACCCTTCAGTTCCTGCCACAGCGCGAGGACGTCTTCAACGGCGCCGCGCAGGAGGACATCGAGCGCAAGACCCCGCTGTGGGGGGTACTGGAGTCGATCACACCCGGCGATGTACTGGTGATCTCGGCGCAGGCGAGCCATTTCACCGGCTGTCTCGGCGACATGCTGGTGCGTTATTTCAAGCTTCGCGGCGGCGCCGGGATCGTCGTGGACGGGCGGGTGCGGGACGCGGCGCGGATCCGGGCCCTCGGCGTCCCGGTCTGGTGCACCGGAGTCACCCCGCACTACGCCTCGCAGACGGAGCTCTTCCCCTCGGCCTTCAATGTGCCGGTGGGTGTCGGAGGCACCCTGGTGACGCCGGGCGACCTGATCGTGGCCGACGAGGACGGAGCCGTGGTCGTACCGCAGGACCGCGCGGTCCCGCTGGCCGAGGACTCCCTCCTGCACCAGGACCGTGAGGCGTTCGCACGCCGCCGCCTCGACGAGGGCGGCCTGCTCTCCGACTACTATCCGCTCACCGGCGAAGGGCTGGACGAGTACCTGGCGAGCAGGTCCGCGAACTGACCGCTCGCGCGCACCCGTACGGGGACGGCTTCGTCCCCGTACAGGACGCGCGGGCGGCGCTGTGGCGTCAACGGAGGCCGTAGTAGAGGGTGTTGTGCGCGGTGTCCGGAAGATAGAGCACATCGTTGCCGTCCGAGTCCCGCCGCACCGCGAGCCGGTCCGCGCTCACGCCCGGCGCGGCGGACTGCGCGCTCCAGGCCCCGTCCGCCGACTGCGTCGCGGCGAAGACCCGGTCGGTGCCGGAGGCGGTCACGTAGTAGATCCGCTTGGTGTCCGTCTCGTCCCACGTGATGCCGAGGGCGGCCGAGGTCTGGCCGCCGGCGTACACGGTCTTGCTGACCCAGTCGCTGCCGCTCGGATAGGAGTAGTACACGCGGAAGTCGCCGCCGCTGTCGGCCGAGCGGTAGCGGTAGGCGACCTTCGGGACGGAGCCGTCGAGGGTGAGCTTGGCGCTCTGGACCGCGGGACCGGTGTACGCGTTGTCGATGCTCCACTCCTCGCCCGCGGTGAGCTCCTGGATCACGTCGGAGGTGTCGGGCGTCACCGGGACGGTGAGCGCCGCCCCCGTGCTGTCGGCGAAGTCGCCGGTCGCCGGGTCGTAGCGCAGGTAGGACAGCTTGTGGCGGAACGCGGTCGCCGGTGCCTTGGCCCACTCGTACAGCAGATGCACACGTCCCTCGGCGTCCACCGTCAGGTCGTCGGGATACACGGAGCGGTTCAGCGAGCCGGCGAAGGTGGCGACCACACTCCAGCGTGCCGCCGCGTTGTCCCAGCGATAGAGCTTGCCGGGGCGCTGGTCGGCGCCGGCGCCGACACGGGCGGCCAGGTACAGATCGCCGTTGGGCGCCGTGGTGACGATCGGATAGGTGATGCCCTTGCCCTGGTCGGGCAGTTCGGCCGCGTGGTCGGTGACGTCGCCGCCCGGGGCCTCGGTGCGGAAATAGCGCCAGGAGTCGGCGTGCATGGAGGCGAACACGTGCAGACGGCCACTGCCGTCCCGCGCCACGGAGGGCTGGTTGTGACCGTTGTCGTCGGGGAACTCGGCCCGTGCCCCGCTCCGGTCGCGCAGCGGAAGAAGGCTCCAGACCCCGTCCGGGTCGCGCCGCGCGATCGCGGGCCGGTGCGTGGCGGCCGTCGAGCCCGGCTCGTTGAAGGCGAAGTACGTGTACTGGCCCCGGCCCTTGTACGTGGCGACCGGCGTCCACCAGGCGGCCTGGTTCGACGAGTCCATCGCGTACGGGACCTTCTCCAGCACCGTCGCCGAGGCCGCCGTGCTCTGCCCGGTGTCGGCACGAGCGGCTGTGACGGGTGAGAGCAGGGCGGCCAGGGCCGCGGCCGAGGCGGTGTACGTGCGTGCCGTGGGACGTCGCAAGGTAGGGCTCCTTCGCGGGTGCGTGCTCGGGCATGGAGTCGACGCGGACGGCAGCGGCCCGAGGGCCGGCCGACGCGGTCGTCGTACGGGATACGGAGCAGGGCCCGGCGAGGGTCGTTCGACATTCACCGGGCCCGGACAACGGCGCTCTGTGTCAGCGCTTGATGAGCGCGGCGGCCTCCTCGCCGGCCTGCTTCATCGCGTCCTTCGGCTTCGACTTGCCCACCAGGACGGCCTGCACCTGCTTGGCGACGGCCTCCTCGATCTGGGCGTTCTGCGCGAACTGCCAGAACGGGTTGCCGGTCGCCGTTCTGGTGATCTTCTCGGTCCACTCCGTGGTGAAGGTGTCCTGGGCGACCTTCGGGTCGGCCAGACCCGCGGTGGTGGACGGCGGCAGGGCGCGTGCGGCGAAGTACTCGGACGTGGTGGCCCGGTCGCTGGTGGTGTGCAGCGCGAACTCGGTCGCCGCGTCCTGCCCCTTGCCCTTCACGATCGCGATCACACCGCCCCACAGCAGCGCCTGCGGTGTGTCCCCGGCCTTCAGCACCGGACGCTCCATGGGCTGCATGGCGTCGGCCAGCGTCTTGTCCTTGGACTGGGCGGAGGTCACGCCCTTGCCGATGATGGCGTCGTCGTAGAAGGCCGCCTTGCCCTGCCCGAACAGGGCGCGCGCGTCGAAGCGGTCCACATCGGCGGCGATCAGCTTCTCGTCGTGCAGCTTCTTGTACCAGGTGACCGCGTCGACCGAGGCGTCGTCGCCTATCGTGACCTTCCCCCCGTCGAGCAGCGTGCAGCCGAAGGTCTGCATCCACGGGAAGATGTCCTTGAGCTGCGCGACCTTGGTGGCCGCGGCATACGGTACGACACCGCCGCCGAGCCCCTTCAGCTCCCGCAGCGCGGCTTCGAACTCCTCGACGGTGGTGGGGTGCTTCTTGATCCCGGCCTTCTCCAGAAGCTGGGAGTTGGCGATCACACCGATCGATCCGGTGTTCCACGGCAGGCCGTACTGCTTGCCGTCGTACTTTCCGCTGTTCAGCGCCACGTCCGTGTAGCCGCCCTGGCCCGCCGTCGATCCCAGGTCGGCGAGCTTGCCCATCTGCGCCACCGCGGCCAGCCAGGCGAGGTCGAGGTGCACCGCACCCGTCGTCTCCCCGCCGCCGAGCTTGAGGGTGAGCTGGCTCAGATACTCGTTGTACGGGTACGAGACCGCGCGGATCTTGGACTTCTCGGCCTTCTCCCACGCCGCGATGATCTTCTCGATCGAGGGCTTGGCCGCTTCCTCGTTGAGCGACCAGGAGGTGAAGTCGAAGTTCTTGGACTTCGGGTCGCCGCCGTTGGAGGTGCTGCCCGCGCCGGACGGCGCGCACGCGCCGAGCACACCGGCGCCGGCCACACCGAGCGCGCCGATGCCGAACATGCGCAGCGCGCCGCGCCGGCTGATGCCAGAGGTGGTCATGATCTCTCCATGAGGGAGTGGGCGGAAGGGGAGGTACGTGGGGGAGGGGTGCGGGCCGATGCCGCGAGTTCAGCTCTTGACCGAGCCGGCGGTCATGCCGCCGACGAGGTAGCGCTGGAGGAACATGAAGGCGACGACCACCGGGATGGACACGATGAGCGAAGCCGCCATCAACTGGGGCCAGGCGGTCTGGAACTCGCCGATGTAGGTGGAGACGAGGCCGGGGGGCAGGGTCTGCTTCTCCTTGTCGGCCAGGGTCAGCGCGAAGATGAAGTCGTTCCAGCCGCGCACGAAGGCGAACAGCCCGGCGGCGATCATCCCCGGCGCGGCCAGCGGCGCCACGATGGAGTGCAGTGTGCGCCACCGCGACGCACCGTCGATGGACGCGGCCTCCAGCAGGGCGTCCGGGATGGTGTCGAAGATGCCCTTCAGCATCCAGACGCACAGCGGCATGGTGAACGTGGTGAAGGAGAGCACCAGGGCCGTGTACGTGTTGAGCATGCCGAAGCTGGAGAACACGGTGTACAGCGTCACCAGCAGAAGGGCCTGGGGGAACATCTGGGAGGCCAGCACCAGATGCATCAGCGACCGGCGTCCGCGGTAGCGGAACTTGGAGAACGAGTAACCCATGTATGTGGCGACGACCACGCTCAGCACGGCGGTGATCGAGGCCACGATGAGCGAGTTGACCATGTACTTGATGAGCTGGTCGTTCTCGGCGAGTGCCGTGAAGTTGCTGAGGGTGAGGTCGGTGGGTATCAGCTTCGGCGGGAACTGGAAGGTCGACTCGGGGGTGCTCAGCGCGGTGACGAGCAGCCAGTAGACCGGCAGCAGGCCGAAGGCGCCGATGACGACGACCGCGCTCCAGGCGGCGATGCGCGAGCGCAGCAGATCCTTGCGCATACGGCGCCGTGTGGTGCGCCCGGCCCGCTCGGCGGACGGCCGCGGACGGCCGGCGGCGGACAGCGGGGTCGAGGTGGTGGAGGTCATCAGGCGTCGCCCTTCCGCTCGGTGATCCTGAGGTGGATGGCGACGAGGAGGAGCAGGAGCAGCATCCACAGCCCGCCCAGTGCGGTCGCCCGGCCGATGTCGAAGCCCTTGAAGGCGGTCTGGTACACGGCGGTCGCGAACGTCTCGGTCGTACCGGCCGGTCCACCGCCGGTGAGGACGTAGATGGTGTCGAAGTGCTGGAAGTTCCAGATGAACTCCAGCAGCAGAACGATCGAGGCGACACCGCGGACCTGCGGCCAGGTGACGGCGAAGAAGCGCCGGATCGAGCCCGCCCCGTCCATCGAGGCCGCCTCGTGCAGCTCCCGGGGCACGGTCTGCAGACCGGCCAGGAGCATCACCATCATCCAGGGGAAGCTCGCCCAGGTCTTGGTGACGATGACGGCGATCATCGCGGTGCCGGGCTGGCCGAGCCAGGCGACGGACTCGTCGATGAACCCGGTCTTCATGAGGACGCCGTTCAGCACCCCGTAGTTCGCGTTGAAGATCCACATCCACAGGAAGGAGACCACCACGCCCGGGATCACCCAGGGAAACAGGAACAGGCCGCGCAGGAAGCCGCTGCCCTTGAGGCCGGTGTTCAGCGCGAGCGCGAGCGCGAAGCCGAACACGAACGGGACGAGCGTCGCGCCGACGGTGAAGGTCAGCGTCTGCTTGAGGATCGTGAGGAAGTCGCCGTCCAGCCAGTACGTGAAGTTGTCCAGGCCCACGAACTCCCGGCCCGGCAGTCGCAGGTCCTGCTTGAAGAAGCCGGTGAACAGCGCGGACAGCAGAGGGTAGAAGATGATCGCCGCGAACAGGGCGAGTCCCGGTGCGGTCAGCAGCAGGGCGAACGCACCGTTGGAGAGCCGTCCGCCGGTCCGGTCACGGGGCGGGGGCGCCTTCTGGGGAGGTGCGGCCGTACTCATGGGTGTGTCCTCTCGAACGGGGCGGGAGCGCCGGAGCCCTGCGTGAACGCCATCCATGCTCCAGTGAATGCAAGTTGCAGCATGCGGGATCGTTCTCCATATCGTGCGATGGCGTCAACCCTTTTGGGCGGTGACTTGCCGGTTCTGTGCAGCGCCGACGAACTTGCCCCACCTGCTCTGAACTTGCACTTCGGCTTGCGACGGCCAGGTCGATGGCCGTGACCGAAACTTACAACGGATCCCACTGGCTGAACAGTGGTTGCACAATGTGGATGTGATGTACGTTCAAGGCGGCTCCGCTCTGGCGGGGAGTATCCGAGCTTCACCACCAAGGAGGCCGCACCGTGCGGGAAGAAGAGGTCCATTACGACATCGCCGTGATCGGTGGCGGATTGGCGGGGACCTGCGCGGCCATCGCAGCGGCCCGGCTCGGCCGACGCGTCGCCCTGGTCAACAACCGGCCCGTCCTGGGCGGCAACGCCAGCAGCGAGATCCGCGTCTGGGTCTGCGGCGCCACCGCACACGGCGTGCACCGCTGGGCCCGCGAGACCGGGATCATGGGCGAGCTGTACACCGAGAACCAGTTCCGCAACCCCGAGGGCAACCCCTACTACTGGGACCAGGTCGTCCTCGACGCCGTCCGCGCCGAACCGAACATCGACCTCTACCTCAACACCGACGTACGCGAGGCCGACGCGAGCGGCCCCGAGGACAACCGCGAGGTGCACTCCTGCACCGGCTGGATGATGGGCTCGGAACGCCGCATCACCTTCCACGCGCGCCAGTTCCTCGACTGCACCGGTGACGGCCTGCTCGGCCACCTCGTCGGCGCCCGCTACCGGATAGGCCGCGAGGCGCGGGCCGAGTTCGACGAGCCCTGGGCACCGGCCGAGGCGGACCGGGCACTGCTCGGCTCGACGATCCTCTTCCACACCAGGGACACGGGCCGGCCGGCGAAGTTCGTACCGCCCGCCGGCGCCAAGGACCTGTCGACCACGCCCATCCTGCGCAACCGCGTCCTGCGCACCGGGGACAACGGCTGCGACTACTGGTGGATCGAGTGGGGCGGCGAACTCGACACCGTCCACGACAACGAGCGCATCCGTGACGAGCTCCAGTCCGTGATCATGGGCATCTGGGACCACATCAAGAACTCCGGCGAGTACCCCGACGCGGCGAACCTCACCCTGGAATGGGTCGGCAGTCTCCCCGGCAAGCGCGAGTACCGCCGCTTCGTCGGTGACTACATCCTGACCCAGCAGGACATCCTCGAACAGCGCCAGTTCGCCGACCGGATCGCCTTCGGCGGCTGGTCCGTGGACCTCCACCCCGTACAGGGCATGTACGCGGATGAGCCCGGCGCCCGCCAGCGCTACGCGGACGGCATCTTCCACATCCCGCTGCGCTCCCTGTATTCGGCGAACGTCACGAACCTCCACTTCGCCGGGCGCAACATCTCCGCCACCCACATCGCCTTCGGGGCCACCCGCGTCATGGCCACCTGCGCGACGCTCGGCGAGGCCGCGGGCACCGCCGCCGCCCTCTGCGTCGCCGAGGGCCTCACCCCGCGCGAACTCGCCACCCGCCGACCGGAACTGGTACGCCACACCCTGCTGCGCCAGGACGCCTCCGTGATCGGCCTCGCCGACGACGACCCCGGAAACCTGGCGCGCGCGGCCCGCGTCACCGCCTCCTGCCGACTGACCCGCCTGGCCGCCGAACCCACCGCGACCGGGCCCGGCGCCCCGTACCCCCTCACCCGGGACCTCGCCCTCCTGCTGCCGGTCGACCCCGCACTGGACACGGTCGACCTCCTCGTCCAGGGCGCCCCGGACGGCCGGTCCCGCGACCTCACCGTGGAACTGTGGGGTACGGGCCACCCCGAGAACGCGGTCCCCACCGACCACGTCCTCACGACCACCGTCACCGTCCCGCCGGACGGCCCCCACTGGGTCACGGCCCATCTGGACCACCACCCGGACACCCCCCGGAACGCGATCCTCATCGTCCGCGCCTGCCCGGACACGGCCCTGGTCCTCCTCCCCGAACGCACCGACGGTGTCCTCGCCCTGCGCAGGAAGGCCGAGGGGGACGCGGCCGTCGACCACGACATCCCGGAGGAGGACGGCCAGCCGGTCCTGGAGTGGCAGGCCCGCGGACTGCGCCGCCAGACCTTCGCCTTCCGCGCGACCCCCGACACCTCCGCGTTCCACCCCGAACGGGCCGTGGGCGGATACCAACGCCCCTACGGCGGCCCGCACATGTGGTCCTCCGGGCCGGCGGGCGCCCCTCGGTGGCTCCGTCTCGAATGGGAAGAGGAGCAGGAACTCACCGAGACGCGCCTGGTGTTCGACGACGACGTCGACGAGTACCTCAACAACCTGCACCGCCACCGCACCCCGTACGAGGTCATGCCGGAACTCGTACGCGACTACCGCGTCCAGAGCCGCGACGCCGACGGCACCTGGCACACACTTCTGACGGTGACGGACAACCGGCGCCGCCACCGCGTACACGAGCTGAGGGCCGCGGACGGCCGCCCCGTCCGCACCGACGCGCTGCGGCTCGTGGTCGACGCGACGCACGGGGCACGGCACGCTCACGTGATCGCCTTCAAGGCGTACGGGGCATAGCCGCACGGCGGAGGGGGGGGGGGGCGCGGCTACTAGGGACACCCGTAGACCCCCCCGCAGAGACGCCGGCGCCCAGATCCGGCATGGGCAGCGAGGGACGTGAGGCCGGAGGCCTGAGC